>DATNHC010000079.1:0-10317 GCA_035605155.1 Solirubrobacterales bacterium | reverse complement strand
CCGAGCCGCCGATCGCGGGCTAGCGAGCCAGGTCGCCCTGGGCGGAGCGTTCGTCGTCGGCGCCCTTGCGGCGCTCGTCGCTGGCGATGCCGCCCAGCATCAGCGTGCCGTCGGGTTCGATCGTGGCTGTGGCCAAGTAGGAGCCCCCAAGCTCTAGCTCCTCGATGTCGATCGTGGGCGGGACGCTCAGCGCGAGGTCCTTTTCCCCTGCCCGGGTGTCGTCGGCCGAGAGAAGCAACTGACCGGTTTCCGGGGAGAGGCCCCCGTAGATGCCGGCGAGGTCGAGGTAGGTGGAGGGCTCACCGGGTTCGACTTCGAGCCTTTGCTGGGTGAGCGTGGCGCCGGTTTCGATCGCGACGCTCACGGTCGCGTATGCGCCAACGGCAGGCAGCGGCGGTACGGCGCCGGTCGGGTCGGGCGGTATCTCGATGTGCAGCGAGGCGCCACGCCCGGAGAGGGTGTAGGCGGGGGCAAGGGGGTCAGCCCTGACGTATGTCACCGCCCCCCGAAACGTCGCTTTGGTCGCCTGGCCTTGGCGCTGGGGCTTGTCTTCCTCCGCGAAGGTGCCGTTGGCAAGCTGCAGGCCCTCGACGCTCAGCTTGGCTCCCACCTGTGGCAGCTTGGCGGCGTGGACGGGCACGAGCTCACCGCCCTTGATTGCCAGGGTGTAGCTGCCGGCGGCCGGGTTTGCGTGGACGACGGTGCCGGCCAGCGCCGTGGTTTCCGCTTCGGCTTCGTCCTCTTCCTCGGCGGGTGGGGCCTTGGGTTCCGGGGGGGCCGCTTCTTCTTCGATCGGGGGCAGCGGCTCGCTTGCTTCGCCGCCGAGCGGAGTGGCCGGCGGGAACGATTCCAGCGAGCTCGATTCGCCGTTCGAGGCAAGCGGGGTACCGACTTCAGCCGCCCCGCTGGACGGGCCGGCGGTGACTTCGCTTTCGCCTTCCTCCTCGCCGCCGAAGCCTGGCAGCGCCAGCAGCTGCTGGGGGCCGGTGGCGAAGGTGCCGGCTGCGCCGGGGCCGATCGCGACGCCGACGAAGAGACCGAAGCCGAGCGCCGCGGCGCTCAGCGTCGCTCCCCAGCGCCGGTCGGTGACGATCAGCGCCGCTCCGCGGCCGATCAAGTTCGTCGTCTGGCGGATCACTGCCCCGCGCCCATCAGGTTCACGGCCCGCGGGATCACTGCGCCGGGCTGCTCCCCACCGCACTGCGCTCCATCAGGTCCTTGCCGCACTGCCAGCAGAAGACCGAGCCGCGCGCATAGAGGGCGCCACAGGATCCGCAGGCGCCGGCGGCGCCCGCCTGATCGAGGCGCAGCATGCGCTCGACCTCGGCCAGCTCAGCGTCGATCTGCTGCAGCTTCGCGGCCTGGCGGGCGAGCACGTCGAGGCGGAAGTGGTCGCGGATCGCCATCTCGTAGGCAAGCCCGCCCAGGTCCCACTGCAGCTCGGCGAGCTGTTCGCTGAGGCTCTCGCGGCGCCGTTCGAGGTCTGTCATTCGATCGCCGTCCCCTTGCTGCCGCCACCGGGGGCCTTGCCGTCCTTTGGCGGCGGTGCGCCGCCGGTGGCGATTTCGTCGGGCAGCTTGGCGCTCGATTCCTGGTATTCCTCGGGGCTCTGTTCCTGCAGTTCCCGCAGCGCCTCGTCGCTGGCTTCGACTGGCCCGCCACCCTTGCCACCGGTAAGGGTGGCGGCGTTTTTCGCCGCCTTGCTCGAGCCTTGGGCTTTCGCCCGCTGGGTAGCCTTCTCCCTTGCTTTGTCGGCTTCGTCGCTGCCCGCGGCGCTGCCCCGTTCCTCGCCGAGACGGACGATCTGGGGTGGCGGCGCGCTTGCCGAGTCGCCACCGCCCTTGCCGATCAGGACACCGAGCAGCAGCATCACGCCGAGCACCGCGATACCGCCCACTGCTGCCAGCGGCGCGTAGTCGCGCTGGGGCTTCTCCGGGGCTGGGGGCGTCGCGGCGGGGCGAACGGGAGCGCTTGCCTCAGGCTGCGGAGCCGTCCCGTTGCCGTTGGCCGCATTCCCTACCGGCAGGTGCTGGCGAAAATCGACCCGCGGCTCGCCGCGACGCCGACCGCAGTTGAGGCAATAGCGCTGGTCGATGGCCAGGGGCGCGCCGCACTCGCGGCAGGTCTCCCCCGCCTCGCCCAGCACCTGGGCGCGCTCGGTCGACTCGCTCATCCCGTCACCCGCCCGGCCCGCGTCGGGAACTCGGTCACCGTCACCTCGGCGCCCTTCGGGTCGCCGATGAAGAAGACGTTGTAGGCGACTGGCTTGGGCTTGTCCTTGAGCGGTTCGATCGCGCCGCGGCCGGCGGCGACGATCATGCCGCCATCGCGAGCGACGGCATAGAGCAGCAGTCGTTCGATGTCCTCGCCGCTCTCGTTGATCACCTCGCCGCCTGCGGCCACCCCCGTGTAGGGGTCGCTCTCGAGCTGCGGCGTGCTGACCGAGACCTCGGGCCTGGCGCCGGAGGCCTCTTCGGCGTCGGCGCCCACAGTCACCTCGACCTTGGCCGGCTCGCCAGTCGCCAGCACCTGGTCGTGAACCCAGGCGACCTCGCCGCCGGCGGGGATGAACGGCACCGCCGCAAGCGCCGGCTCGATCCCCGGGATGTCGTTGCGGTAGACGCTCTTTCCCTTGGCGTCGAGCACGTCGATCAGCAGCGGCACTTCGGCCAGGTCGCGGTTGGAGTCGTTGTGCAGCTCGACCACCACGGCGTCGCCGTTGGCATCGCCGATCAAGGCTGTGTCAACAACCCGCACGTCCCGGCTGCGCTCGTCGATGCGCAGGCCTTTCTCCTGCGTGACCGGCCCCAGCTCGGCGGCGATCTTGGCGCTCTTGTCCTGGGTCGATTCGCAGCCGCTGGCGACCAGCGCGACCCCGGCGAAAGCAAGCGCCACCGGCAGAACCGCCCGCCGATGGGCCGACTCCCGTCGATACGCGTCGGTTTTAGGCCCATCGGTCATCCGAAGGCTCCGCCGACGTAGTCGCGTGTGCGCTGCTCGCGCGGGGAGCCGAAGACCTGCTCGGCCGGGCCGTACTCGACCAGCTCGCCCAGATACATGAAGCCGACGTGGTCGGCGATGCGCAGCGCCTGTTGCATGTTGTGGGTGACGATCACGACCGCGACCTCCTCGCGCAGGCGCAGGATCAGCTCCTCGATCACCTGGGTCGAGCGCGGGTCGAGCGCCGAGCAGGGCTCGTCGAGCAACAGCACCTCGGGCCGCGCGGCGAGGGCGCGGGCGATACAGAGCCGCTGCTGCTGGCCACCGGAGAGGCGCAGCGCCGGGTGGTCGAGCGTGGCGCCGACCTCGTCCCAGAGCCCGGCGCGGACGAGGGCATCGCCGACATGGCTCATCAGGGCGTCCTTGCCGGGCCGGCCCGAGCCCTGCTCGCGCAGCGCGTAGGCGACGTTGTCGAAGACGCTCATCGGGAACGGGTTGGGCTGCTGGAAGACCATGCTCACCCGCCGCCGCAACGCAGTCACCTCCATGCGGTCGATGTCCTCGCCGTCGAGCGAGATCGTGCCGCTGCGGACCGCGGTCGGCGTGATCTCGACCAGGCGGTTCAGCGAGCGCAGCAGCGTCGTCTTGCCGCAGCCCGAGGGGCCGATCAAGGCCAGCACCTCGCCCTGACGAACGGGCAGCGAGACGCTGTCGACCGCGAGCTTCTCGCCGTAAGCGATCGAGACACCTTCGATGCGCATCCGTTCGAGCTTCGGGGCGCTGCTCGGCTTGGCGCGGCGGACCGGCGCCGCGAGGCCGGCGCCGGCCTGCGGCACATGCCCATTACCGGGCGGCGGCTGCACCACGGTCGGCTCGGCGTCGACGACGATGCGGCGCACAGGGGGTGGCAGCTGAGGAGCGCGCAGCCGACTTTGACCCCCCTCTGCTGTGGTGAAGGTCGGCTGCGGCGACGGGTCGGGTGGGCTCATCGCGCCCACAGCTCCTCCTTCCCGCGGGCCAGACGCGTGACGAGAAAGTTGAGCACGATGACGACGAGCAGCAGGACGAAGGCAGCGAAGTAGGCCTTCTCCGGCGCCAGCCCCTCGCCGGCGGGGGAGTTGTAATAGACGTAGCTGGTCAGCGTGCTGCCGGTGCCCCGGAAGAGGCCGAAGACGCTGCCGTCGCTGCCGTTCTGGATTTGCAGCGTCGCACCGAGCAGGACGACGACGATCGCGGTGTCGCCCGCGACCCGTCCCATCCCCAGTGCGGTGCCGGTGCCGATCCCGGGGCGGGCCGCCGGCAACAGCACGCGGCGGATCGTCGCCGCCTTGGTCTTGCCGAGCGCGTAGGAGGCCTCGCGCACGTGGCCGGGGATCGAGTTCAGCGCCTCCCGCGTCGCTCCCACCACCAGCGGCAGGGCGATCAGCGCCATCATCGCCGCGGCGGCGATGAAGGAGCGGCCGAGAACGGCGCCGCCTTCGGCATCGAAGGTGAGGAAGCCAAGCCACTGCTGCTGGAAGAAGACCAGGCCGAACATCGCCAGCACGATGCTTGGGGTGCCGGCGACGACCTCGACCGCCGATTCGACCGCTCGCGCCAGGCCGCTCGGCCGGCCGTACTCGGTCAGCCAGACGGCGATCGTCACACCGAGCGGCGCGGCGATCGCGGTCGACATCACCAACAGCAGCGCGGTGCCGAAGATCGGGTCCTTGAATCCACCGCTCTGCGCCTGGTTGAGGGCCGAGTTGGGGCTCTCGATCAGCAGGCCGAAGTCGAAGTACTGGGCGCCGCGGACCGCCATGTAGACGAGGATCGCGGCGGCGATCGCGATCAGCGCCAGCCCGGCCCCCCAGGCGGCGAAGTAGGCGACGCGGTCGCGCAGCGGCCAGCTGCCGACGCTGTCGATCGGCCTGCTCAACACACCACCTCACGCTTTGCCCACCGCACGGACCGGACACGAGCAATCGCGCCGCTCGATGCATCGAACACACTGGAGTGTGTTCGATGCATCGAGCGGCGAGTGGAAAGGGGCACGCTTGGTCGTTCTGCGCTCATGGGCGCACCCCGTATTTGCGCATCGACTGCTTGGCGGTGAAGCCGGCCAAAGAGAGGAACATGCTGGAGACGAGCAGCACCGCCGCGAAGGCGAAGAGTGTCTGCCCGAAGGGCACCACCGAGAGCCCTTCGACGTTCTCGACCAGGGCCGAGGCGAGCGGCCGGGTCGGCTCGAAGAAGAAGGTGATGCCGTCGATCGGGTTGGGGGCGAAGCTGGCCGAGCCGGCGACCATCGAGAGCATGATCGCCTCGCCCAGGGCCCGCGCCGTGGCCAGCACCGCGGCGGCGACGATCGCCGGGCGGGCCGTGCGGACCGCGATCGTCCAGGTGACCCGCCAGCGGTTGGCGCCCAGCGCCGCCGCACCCTCGGTCCAGCCGCGCGGCACCGCGCGCAGCGCATCGACCACGATCGCGATCATGATCGGCACGATCATCACGGTCAGGATCAGGATCCCGACGCCGATGCTGGCCCCGTCGAGCTGCACGACGTTGGAGACCGATTCCTTGCGCTCGAGGCTGATCAGGTGCTCGCCGACCCAGGGGACGATGACCAGGATCCCGATCAGCCCGTAGACCACCGAGGGCACGGCCGCCAGCAGCCGCACCACCGGCTCCAGCACGCGGTTGACCTGGCGCGGCGCGAACTCGACGATGAAGATCGCCGCGAAGAGAGCGAAGACGATGCCGATCAGGACCGCGCCGGCGGTGACGACGAAGGTGCCCCAGAGCAACGGCCAGGCGCGCAGCGTGTAGACGTAGGCGGCCGGGTTTGAGGGCGAGTTGAAGATGTCCTCGAGCTGCAGGTCGACGTCACCGCCGGAGCCGAACCAGGCGAGGCCATTGTCGGCGAAGGAGGGCCACGCCTTGCTGAAGACGAAGCCGATCATGCCGAGGATGATCAGCAGCACCAGGCAGGCGATCGCGCCGAGCAAGCGCTCGACCCGTGCGTCAGACCAGAACCCGGTGCCCCCGGCGTTCTCGGTGCTCGCCGAGCCCGGGCGCTGGGGGCGGCGGCCGGGCAGGCTAGCTGCGATCCCCTCGCGGGTCAACTAGCGCCCCGTCTCGTAGCGTCGGCCGTGCCGCACTAGCGCAGGGGCACCCAGTCGCTGGATACCAGCGCCTGGGCCTTGGCGCTGCGAGCGAACTGGATGAACTTCTGGGCGACGCCGGTCGCCGTCCCGCGGCTGACCAGGTAGAAGTTACGGCTGCCCGCGTACTGGCCCGACTTGGCATTGCGCAGGGTGCAGGGCACGCCCAGGTAGGGGACCGAGAAGAGGCCGTGGGAGAAGTGGAAGGAGGCGTAGCCGATCGCGTTGGGGTCCGACTTGATCGTCTGCGCCTGCAGGCCGTTCGAGGACTTGGTCGTGGCGCTGCCGGCCACCCTCAGGGTCTGGCCCATGAAGATGTTCTGGAAGGCGTCCTGGGTACCGGAGGCGGCGGTACGGACGACGAGGTCAATCGGCCCGGAGGCGCTGGCGCCCGGCACCTGGCTCCAGCTGCGGATGCGACCGGAGAAGATGTCCTGGATCTGCTGTTGGCTGAGGCTGGCGATCGGGTTCGACGGGTTGGTCACCACGCAGACGGCATCGCGGGCGATCTTGTTGAAGACGATTCCGCCCGGATCGGCGGGCTTCGGGTCGCGCGAGGACATGCCCAGCGTGACGCGGCCGCGCGAGACGTCGGTGATGCCGATGTCGGAGCCGCCCTGCAGGATCACGAACTTGACCTTGCCCTTGTTCTGCGGCTGGTTGACGAAGGTCTTGGCGAGCTTCGTCGCCAGCGGCGCGACCGAGGTCGAGCCGCTGAGGGTGATCGTGGCGGCGGAAGCCGAGGCGGCGGTCGCGAGCGCGGCGCAAAGGGCCAGCGCGACGACGGCCAGGGAACGCATGCGAATCATCTGTGCTCGCTCCTGGGTAGCTGGTCGAGAAGTCTGTGTGTCAGTCTCGGCTCAGCCCGCCCCGGCAAGGTAAACGCGACGTGACTGTTTGGAGAAGAACTGGTAACGAGCGTTATCCAAATCTTCTCCAATTCGACACAGATCGTTCACCGCTTTGACACCGGGCAGCGAGAAGCTCTACGCGGTGCTGACGGCGGTACCCCCAACTTCGTCCCCCCCAGGAGGCAAGCGGCGGCTTGCCAACCTGGAGATCCGCCCAGCCGAGCTGCAGGTTCTTGTCGACGGCAGGCGCGCCGGGCTCACGGTGCGCGAGTTCGAGCTCTTCTTCCTGCTTGCCGAGCGTCGCGACAGCGTCGTGCAGCGGCCGCAGATCTACGAGCTGATCTGGGGCGGCGAGATGGCCCGGCGCGACCGCTCGGTCGACGTCTTGGTGCGCAAGGTGCGCGCCAAGCTGGAGCAGGTCGCGCCGGGCTGGCGCTACATCCACACGCACTTCGGGATTGGCTACCGGTTCACGCCGGAAGAGTTGTAGTTTCGAGGCCGTGGTGTGGGGATGGCGGGTGCGCCTCTGCGGGAATTGACACCCCAAGAGCTTTGCTCTTGGGGTGAATCTGGTGCGCGGCCTGCGGCCGCGCAATCACCGGATTGCATTTCCGCCGCTTCGCGAGATTCCCGCAGAGGCGCACCCGCCATCCCTTCGAACCGCACCGAACTCCAAAGCTCCCGCATCAAAGGCCGGAGAACTCCAAGCCCACAAGCCAAGGCTTGGCACATCGGGCAGCCCGGGCTTCATTGAGCTGTTGAGAGGAGGGGTCTGGCCGGCCTCCGGGCGAATGTCGCGAAGCGGCGATATGCAATCTGTCTATTGCGCGGCGAAGCCGCGCTCCAGGTTCACCCCAGCACGAAGTGCTGGGGTGTCAATTCGCCCGGAGGCCGGCCAGACCCCTCCTCTATCCACCTCACTCCAGCTCCCCCGCCCTACCCTGAGCCTTGTTGAAGGCACAGCGAAAGTTCTCCGGCTGCCCCACCGGCTTGGCGCCGGCGAAGCCGCCATGGTCGGCGTTGTCGTAGACGGTGATGTATTGGAGGGTTTCCGGTGCCGGGTCAGCGGGCACGGGGACGGGGTCCGGTTCGCCTGTCTTGGGGTCGCCACGCGAGACTTCGCTGACGCCCTGCGAGCCGGCCGCGCGACCGCCTGAGGCCGTTGTCGTCAGCGTCGCGCTCATCTCGCGGCGGTCCTTGAGGCCGTCGGTCGGGTCGACGTCGGTCGAGGCGGTGACCTCGTTGTCGTCGACCCGCCCGGCCAGCTTGACGTAGGGGGCGGCGCCGATCAGCTGCGCCGCGGTCGGCAGGTAGCCGCCCAGGTCGGCGCACTTCTGCGTGGCGAAGAAGTAGTCGTTCTTGCCGATGTCGCCCTTCTCCAGCGGATAGGGGTTGGTCATCATGCAGACCGTCCCGATCTTCACCGTCTCCGGCGAGCAGCGGTCGAAGACCTTGCTCGGCAGCACCGTGGCCGGGAACTTCTTCTTCTTGTTGAGCCGCAGGATGCCGAACTTCTTCGGCTGCAGGCTCGGCCCCGGCAGGCGCTTGGCGGCCTCGGAGACCACCGCCCCTGAGAGCAGCAGAGCTGCGAGCGAGAAGGCGAGAGCCGCCCAGGCGGCAATCGCGGTGAGGCGGCTGTTCGAGGTCATCGTCGACTCCTTCGGTCGCGGTCTTCAAGGGCGCGTTCGTCTTTTGTCAGCCCTAGCCGGACAAAAGACGAACGCGATGAAGGGCCGGGGCTGGCAACGGGGGCGGGAAGGTGGCGCGTTCGGTGCCTGGCGCCGGGGCGGCCTCGCACCGAGGCGCCGGCGAGGGCGGCGAGCAGGACGAAGGCGAGCAGGTAGGGCGGCACGGTGAAGCCGCCTTCGCCGGCCGAGTAGCGAGCTTGGCCCGCCACGCGAGGAGAGGCCCTGCCCGCCTCGCCGGTGAGCGCGCCCGCCTCGTAGCGAGAAGCCGAACGTCCCTCGTAGCGCGAGAACGCCTGCGACTCCTCGGTCGCCGCCTCCTCTTCGCGCTTTTCCTCGACCTGATAGGTGCGCGCCGGAGCGCCGCCCGGGGGCAGCGGCCGCACGATCGGTGGCGGAGGGGGTGGCACGATCGCCGGCACGACGCCGAGCGGCGGCGTCGGTGGCAGCAGGAACGGCTCGACGGTCAGTGGCGGCTGGCTCGGCGGTGGCGGGGGGTTTGCCGGTGGCGGGGGTGGCGCCGGTGGCGGAGGGGGTGGCGCGAAGTCGACCGGCGGGCTGCCCGGCGGCGAGCTCGGCGGTGGGGGCGGTGCCGGCGGAGCGGCGACGGCGGCGGCGCGCTTGAAGCGATCCGGTCGCAGCGGTCGCGTGCCACAGGGACGCTGCACGCTGCCGTCGAGGACTCTCACCTCTTCGGAGTAGGAGAAGCCCCCCGCGCTGACCGTGACGGTCGTCGTGCCGGCATTGAAGGGGCAGAGCAGGCCCGAGGTGTTGTCGGTGACCACCTTGTCGTTGGCGTCCAGATAGGGCTTGCGCAGGTTCGCCGAGGCCGGGTCCTGCTGGACGAAGTCGGCGATGTCCGGATCCGAGGAGACGAAGCTGTACTCGGGCTCGATCCGCGCCGCGCAGCCGGCGACCAGGCACTGGTCCGGAGGGAAGAGCGTGTAGGGGTCGCCGCCCGAAGGATCGGGATTGCCGGAGCCCGCCGAAGCCTGGCCCCAGCGGTCGCCGCCGCGCGGGCGGCGGCCGAGGCCGCGGAAGAGGGCCGGGCGTGAGCGGCGCAGCAGGGTGCCGTCGGTAGCCTCGAGCGAGAGGTCCTCGATCACGGGGATCAGGCGCACGTCCACCGGCGCCACGTTGGTCGCCGGGCTGCGGGCCCCGGCGTCCACCTCGAGCAGCAGCACGCCGCTGTCGCCGAAGAGCGAGTCGGCGCTCTCGACGCCAACCGCACCGGAGATCTCGGAGCGGTAGCCGAGGGTGCCCGCGCCGAAGCTGGGAATCGTCTGCTCGGCGCCGGACGGAATACGCATCGCGCGGTTCTCTTCGGGCCGGTCGAAGACGTAAGCCGAGGCGCCCCCGACGACGAGGGTGCGGGCGACCTGGTCGCCGTCGCTGGCCACGTTGAGCTTCGGTGTGAAGCTGGTGTTGAGGCTGCGGTTGCCCATCACCACGCTCGGTATTCCCCTGGCTCGCGCATCGGCGAGAACCGCTTCCAGCCAGGGCAGCTGCGGCTCGAGGGGGTTCTGCTGCGAATCGCTGGCGGCGAGTGAGCCGAGCGAGTTGTCGATGACCACGATCCGCACCGTGCCGCCGGGCCCATGGCTGTCGAAGGCGTAATGGGTGCGGGCGGCGCCGGGGGCTGCCTGCCTCCCGGGGATCCCGGCGGTCGAGATCCCGCCCGGGGGGGCGGCGCTGCCG
>DATNHC010000078.1:0-2238 GCA_035605155.1 Solirubrobacterales bacterium | reverse complement strand
ACGCCCGGAACGCTCACCCGCATTGCGATCTCGTTTTCGAACCGCGGCGCGCCGAGGATCTCCACCACTCCTTCCTCGTCGATCTTGACGGAGGTCGCCTTGTCTTCGGCGATCCGCACGGCGACGTTGCGCAACACCGAGCCGATCTGCCGCTCGAGCGTGCGAACGCCAGCCTCGCGCGTGTAGTCGCGTGCGATCTTGAGCAGCGCCTCGCGGCTGATGTCGGCCTGCTCCGCCTTGAGGCCGTTCGCCTCGAGCTGCCGGCGCACCAGGTAGCGGCGGGCGATCTCCACCTTCTCCTCCTCGGTATAGCCCGTGAGCTCGATGATCTCCATGCGGTCGCGCAGCGGCCCGGGGATCGTATCGAGCACGTTCGCGGTCGTGATGAAGAGCACCTTTGAGAGGTCGAACGGCACGCCGAGGTAGTTGTCACGGAAGGCCGAGTTCTGCTCGGGGTCGAGGACCTCGAGGAGCGCCGAGGCCGGATCACCCTGGATGCCCATGCCCAGCTTGTCGATCTCGTCGAGCATCAGCACCGGGTTGCGGGTGCCGGCCTTGCGGATCGCCTGCATGATGTTGCCGGGCAGCGCGCCAATATAGGTGCGGCGGTGGCCGCGGATCTCGGCCTCGTCGTGCGTGCCGCCCAGGCTCACGCGCTGGAACTTGATCCCGAGCGCGCGCGCGATGCTCTGGCCGAGCGAGGTCTTCCCGACGCCGGGCGGCCCGACGAAACAGAGGATCGGACTGCGGCCCTGCGGGTTGAGCTTGCGCACCGCCAGGTACTCGACGATGCGCCGCTTGACCTTCTCGAGACCGTAGTGATCGGCGTCGAGGATGCCGCGCGCCCGCCCGATGTCGATGTCCTCGGCGTCGAGCTTCGACCACGGCACGGCGATCAGCGTGTCGAGATATGTGCGCGCCATCGAGTACTCGCCGCTCGCCTCGTTCATGCGCTCGAGACGCTTCAACTCCTTGCGGGCATGCTCCTCGATATCCGGCGGCATCCCGGCCTTGGTGATCGCCTCGGACAGCTCAGCGGCCTCATCGGCGCCCTGACCGTCCTCGCCCAGTTCCTTGCGGATCTGACGCATCTGCTCGCGCAGCAGGATCTCCTTCTGGCGATCGTCGAGCGCTTCCTTGGTCTGCTCCTCGATCTGCCGCGAGAGCTTGAGCACCTCGACGCGCCGGGTGAGCAGGTTCGAGACGCGCTCGAGACGGTCCTTGAGCTCGGTCGTTTCCAGGAGCTCCTGTTTGTCGGCAACCTTGATGTCGAGGAAGCTCGCAATCATGTCGGCGAGCATCGACGGCGACTCGATCGCCTGGACGCTGTTGGCGAGCTCCGCGGGCGCCTGCGGCAGCAGCGATATCGCCTCCACGGCCTTCTGTTTCAGGTACAGCGCCCGCGCCTCGACATCGGGGTTGGTGGCGCCGGTATCGGGCAGGAACTCGACCCGCGCCACGAGGAACGGGAATCCGCCCACCTGATCGAGCACCCGGAAGCGACGCTCGCCCTGGCATACGAGGTGATGCGTGCCGTCGGGGGCGGTGAGGTAACGCACGATGGAGGCGATGGTCCCCACGCGATGCAGGTCGTCGAAGCCCGGCTCCTCGGTGTCGGGCTTCTTCTGCAGCAGGAAGCCCACCTTGGCTTCTGTCCGCACGGCCTCCTGGGCCCCGGCCACCGTCTTCTCGCGCTTGATCGCGACCGGCATGACCACGCCCGGGAAGAGCACCATATTGCGCACCGGTAGGATGATCAGCATGTCCGGCGGCAACGTGGGTGTCTGGCGCGCCTCGGCCGACGCATCGGGAACGGGGGTGGGTTTGTCGTTGGTACTCATATGCGCGCCTTCGGCGAACTCAGCGCCGGGTCAGCAACAACCGGAGGCAACCGTGCGCGAGGTCCTGCACGGTCATCGCCCAGGAACCGGGTGGCAGTGCGAGCCGCCGCTCGAACAGCCCGTATGGGATCTCGAGCCGGCGGATCGTTGCGCCGTGCCGGCGATGCGGGAGCCGACGCTCCGCCTGCACGAGCAACTGCTCGCCGTCGAGCTCGACCTGCAGCCGCTCCGGCGACACGCCCGGCAACGCCATCTCGATCAGCAATTCGCCGTCGCCCTCGTAGATATCGACCGGCGGTTCCCATCGGGGTTGCCCCGCCTGCGCGGCAAGTTGAAAGCACTGGCGCTGCAACCGGTCGGCCTCCTCGAGGAGGTGCACCGCTTCGGCCCACATCCA
>DATNHC010000077.1:0-8916 GCA_035605155.1 Solirubrobacterales bacterium | reverse complement strand
GACCGTGGCGCTCTCCCGGCGGGGGTCGGCTCTATGCGCTGCACCGGATCACGGTTCACCCTCGCTGCGCTCGGGCGACATCCCTATTTCCGGAAATCAGCGAGGAGAGGTTCTCCAATGAGCGACCGAGGACGCCGCATGCCGCGTCGCTGCGCGTCAGAGCTAAGGAGTGCGGGCGTCCCGGCCGATACAGGCCGGGATGTTCGAGATCGACAAAGCGTTGCGCACGCTGATCGAGCGGGAGGGGTCCGACCTTCACATCAAGGTCAACTCGAAGCCGATCATCCGCCAGCACGGCGAGCTCGTCTACCTCGACGGGTACGAGCCACTGACGCAGGAGGACACCGAGAAGGCGTTCCACGACATTGCCGAGGTGCGCTCGCTGACCGAGTTCGAGGAAGCGGGCGAGGCCGATTTCTCCTACTCGATCCCCGGCCTCTCGCGCTTCCGCGTCAATACCTTCAAACAGCGCGGCTCGATCTCGATCGTCTGCCGCGCGATCCCCTTCGACATCCGCTCGGTCGAGGAGCTCGGACTGCCGCCGGTCGTCACCAACCTGGCCGAAGAGCAGCGGGGGATCATCCTCGTCACCGGCACCACCGGCTCGGGCAAGTCGACGACCCTGGCGGCGATGATCGATCACATAAACCAGAACCGGTCGCACCACATCATCACGCTCGAGGACCCGATCGAGTACCTGCACAAAGACAAGCGCTCGATCGTCAACCAGCGCGAAGTCGGCTCGGACACCGAGAGCTTCGGACGAGCGATGCGCCGCGTCCTGCGCCAGGACCCCGACGTGATCCTGATCGGCGAGATGCGCGACGAGGAGACGGTGCGCACGGCGCTGTCGGCGGCCGAGACCGGCCACCTCGTGCTCTCCACCGTCCACACCCTGGACGCGACGGAGACGATCAACCGCATCATCGACTTCTTCCCACCCCACCTCCAGCACCAGGCGCGGGTGATGCTGGCGGCGACGCTGAAGGGGGCGATCGCCCAGCGGCTAGTCCCCGACATAACCGGAGAGGGCCGCGTGCCCGCCTCCGAGGTGCTGGTCGTCACCGGCCGCGTCCAGGACCTGATCATGAACCCCGAGGAGACCGGCAAGATCACCGAGGTGATCGCCGAGGGCGAGTACTACGGCATGCGCACCTTCGACCAGTCGCTGCTCACCTACGTGATGGAGGGCAAGATCGCCGAGGACGTCGCCCTTGACTTCGCCTCCAGCCCGCACGACTTCAAGCTGATGTTGGCCGCCGGCGGTCAGCGGGCGAGCGGGATCGAGCAGCTCGCGGGCCAGCCTGAGCAGTAGCCGACTCGGATGCCGGCCCAGGAGTCGGTAGTACGGGCGTCCAAGAGGGGGTCTGGGCCGACGAGCCATGTTCAAGCCGAAGGTTCACTCCGTCGATGCCTTCCCGATGGCAATTCCGGCTGCTCTGCGTCGCCGCCTGCGTGAACTCGCGAGAAGCGAGCGCGGAATGGCGCTCCCCACGGCTCTCTTCGCGATGATCGCGAGCTTCGGCCTTGCCAGCGTCGCGATTATGTCGTCGGTCGACGCCCAGCGCGGCACCCAGCGAGACCGGAGCTCGAAGAATGCGATCGCCGCCGCCGACGCCGGCGCGAGTGTCGCGATGCTGCGCCTCAACAGGTTCCACAAAAGCCTCACCGCGGCGACCCCGTGCATCGGTCCCGCCGGGGAAATCCAGATCCCAACCGCGGGCTGGTGCCCGCCGACCGCGACGGAGACCGTCGGCAGCGCGACCTTCTCCTACCGCGTCAGCGCCTTCCAGCCCAACACCGAACTGAGCGTCATCGCGGTTGGCGCCTCGGGCGGCGTCAGCCGCCGCGTCAACGTCAGGTTCGCCTCGCAGGTCGGCAGTAACGTCTTCTCGGCCGAGCAGCTGATCGGCGAAAGCGGAATCACGCTCGAAGGTGGCCCGACGCTGCAGACGGACATCGGCACCAACGGCGACATCATCCAGACCAGCAACGGCAAAAGCGTGGTCCTCTGCGGCGACATCCGCCACGGCATCGGCAAAACGGCGCCAAACCCGATGGGACCGCCGACATGCGTCGAACAAGGGGAAGTCAGCGAAGGGAACCAAACGCTGCCGCCGGTGATCCCGCCGGCAAACGCCTCCGTCTCGAATTGCAGATTGGCTGCGACCTGCGGTGAAGATCCCTACCAAGGCAAAAAACGGACTGAAACCAAACCCTGGGACGCTTCTCACAGGTTCATCAACGTCCCCCAGGGCGCCAGCCTGACGCTCGGCGGCACGGACTACTTGGCCTGCGGCCTCTTCGTCGACGGCGAACTGATCATGGCCGGCACCTCGCAGGTGCGGATCTTCTTCGACAAACCGGAGAACTGCCCAGGGCTAGATTCGAGCCGCACGCAGGTAAACATCAGCGGCACGGCCAACATCAGGTCGACCTCATACGACACGTCCTCGGGAACCTACAACGTGCCTGGGCTCTACCTGACGGGTTCGCCAACCCTCTCCACGAAGGTCAACTTGACCGGAACCGCCGGGGGCATAAACGAGGTGATGATCTACGCCCCCTACAGCGAAATCGAACTCAGCGGCAACGCCACGTGGATCGGGATGTTCGCCGGCAAAACCGTGCGTCTGAACGGCAACCCGAAGATAAAAGCCGACGCTCGCATCCCTCTGCCCGACATCACCTTCGCCGGCCTGCTCGAACGCACCCGCTATGTGGAGTGCACAGGCGCCGCCGCTTCGCCGCCCGACGCCAACTGCTGATCGGGGACTACGGTCCGCCGCGACCAACGCTCAAGCTTCGCGCCTGCGCTGTCGAGCTAGATAAGCGAAGGTATGAGAGAGGCGATCAACAGCAACCCACTTGCGCAGGCGGCCATAATCGGCGTGCTGTTGCTTGCCGCCGCCTTCTTCATGATGAGCCGTGGCGGGGGTGAAGAAGGCGAAGAAGTCGCGCCCGAAGGCGCCCCGGCCCTCAGCGTCAGCACCGAAGCCGAAGCAGCGGCGCCAACGGCCGTACCGCCCTTGCCGCCGAGCCCCGAGAGTGCTGCCAAGCTGCCCAAGGCAGTCGTCCGCGCCTTTGCCGCCAACCAGACCGTGGTTCTGCTGTTCTTCCGCAACGGCGGCATCGACGACCGGCTTGTCGCCGGCACGGTCAAGCGGGTCAGCGCCCTGCCAGGGGTCGCTCCCTTCGTCGTGCCCGCCGGCCAGATCGCGCGCTACGCCGCCGTCGCGCAGGGAGTGGCGGTAGACCGCGTCCCGGCGTTGGTCGTGGTGCGTCCGAAGCGGCTCAACGACAGCGTGCCGGTCGCCTCCGTCCACTACGGCTTCCAGAGCCCCCAGAGCGTGGTGCAGGCGATAGTCGACGCTGGCTACAAGGGCCGCACGCTCGACTACCACCCGTAGCGACGATGGACTCGCGGGACTTCCCGAGCCACCTGCGGCCGGTCCCAGATTCAGGCGGCTCGACCGCCCCTGCTCTCGATCCCGACGCCGGCGGTACGCCTGGCCTGACGCCACCACTCGTCCGCGGTCGCTCCAGCGGCTTCGTCACCGACGTCCTGGTCGACCTCGGCTACGTCGGCGAAGATCGCGCCCGCCAGGCGATCGAAGAGGCGCGAACCGCAGGTAGCCCTCCCGAGGCGCTCCTGCTTACACAGGGCACGATCAATGGCGACCAGCTCTCCCGCGCCGTCGCCGAGCGCTACGGGCTCGACCACATTGATCTCTCTGCCTATCAGGTCGACATGGCCGCCGCCAACCTGATTCCGGTCAACACGGCACGCCGCTACCGGGCGCTGCCAGTCGGGTTCGTCGACAAGGAGACGCTGCTCGTCGCGATGGCGGACCCGACGAACGTGCTGGCGGTGGACGACATCCAGATCGCGACCGCGCTCGACTGCCGCGTCGCCGTCGCCGCCGAGGAGGACATCGAAGCGCTGATCGGCCGCCTCAACACCCTGCAGAGCGCGGTCAGCGAGGCCGTGGTCGAGGGCGAGGACGAAGCCGAGGCGGAACTCGCCGAAGTCGCCGACATCGAGGTCAGCGCCGAGGACGCGCCGGTGATCAAGCTCGTCTACAGCATCCTCGGTCAGGCCGCGGGGGAGGGCGCCTCCGACGTCCACTTCGAGCCCGACGAGGGCGAAATGCGCGTCCGCTTCCGGGTCGACGGGGTGCTGCGCGAGGCCGCGCACGTTCCCAAGCGGATGGTCAACGCGGTGATCTCGCGGGTGAAGATCATGAGCGACCTCAACATCGCCGAGAAGCGCGTTCCCCAGGACGGCCGCGTCAGCGTCACGATCGAGGACCGACGTGTCGACCTGCGTGTGACCACGCTGCCGACCCAGCGCGGCGAGGGGGCGACGATCCGCATCCTCGACAAGGACAACGCTCAGCTCTCGCTCGACGACCTCGGCATGGACGGCTCCGCGCGCGAGCGCTTCGAGGCCGCCTTCCAGCAGGCCTACGGGGCCGTGCTCGTAACTGGCCCGACCGGCTCCGGTAAGTCGACGACCCTCTACGCGGCCCTGCAGGAGCTGAACCAGGTCGAGAAGAAGATCATCACGGTCGAGGACCCGGTCGAGTACCGCATCTCGGGCATCAACCAGATCAACGTCAATCGCAAGGCGGGGCTCGACTTCGCGACCGGACTGCGCTCGATTCTGCGCGCCGACCCCGACATCGTGATGGTGGGCGAGATCCGCGACGGCGAGACGGCGCGAATCGCGATCGAGGCGGCGCTCACCGGGCATATGATGTTGAGCACCCTCCACACCAACGACGCGCCGGGCGCGATTGCCCGCCTCTCGAAGATGGGGATTGAGGCCTTCATGATCGCCTCCGCGGTCGACTGCGTAGTCGCCCAGCGGCTGGCGCGCAAGCTCTGCAGTCACTGCAAGCAGCGGGCCGTGGTGCCGATGCAGGCGCTGACCGAGGCCGGGATTCGGGTCGGCGCCGACATCGAGGCCTACGAGCCCCTCGGCTGCGCCCGCTGCAACCAGAGCGGCTACCGCGGTCGCGTCGGCCTCTACTCGGTGATGGCGCTGAGCGAGCGGATCAAGGAGCTGGCGATCGAGCAGGCCTCCGAGGCCGAGATCTCCGCGGTCGCCCGCGAGGAGGGCAAGTGCACGCTGCGTGAGGACGGTGTCACCAAGATCCGCGCCGGCAAGACCAGCCTCGAGGAGGTCCTTCGTGTCACTGCGTGAGCCGGTGGCTAATCGCTTTCAGGTATCGAGAAATCGGCCCGAAGGGTCGATCTAGACCCAATGGACTTCGACTTCTCAGAGGTTCTCCGTCGCATGGTCGAGGCGAAGGCCTCCGACGTGCACCTGTCCCCCGGCTTCCCGCCGGCAATCCGCGACAAGGGCAAGATCACGCCGATGGACGGCTTTCCGGTCCTCTCAGGCCAGCAGACCCGCGAGGTCGTCTACAGCATCCTCAACGACGACCAGCGCAAGCGCTTCGAGAACCACAAACAGCTCGACTTCGCCTACGCGATCCCCGGCGTTGCCCGCTTCCGCGTCAACTGCTTCTTCCAGCGCGGCGCGGTCAGCGCCGCCTTCCGCCTCGTCCCGCAGGACATTCCCAGCCTTGACTCGCTCGCGGTGCCGCAGGTGCTGCGCGAGTTCACCCATAAACCGCGCGGCTTCGTGCTCGTCACCGGCCCGACCGGCTCGGGCAAGAGCACGACGCTGGCGGCGATGCTCGACGTGATCAACTCCGAGCGCCAGGACCACATCCTCACGATCGAGGATCCGATCGAGTTTCTGCACGAGCACAAGCGCTCGATCGTCAACCAGCGCGAGGTGGGCTCGGACGCCGAGGACTTCGCCCTTGGCCTGCGGGCGGCCCTGCGAGAGGATCCCGACGTGATCCTCGTCGGCGAGATGCGCGACCTGGAGACGATCTCCACCGCGCTGACCGCGGCCGAGACCGGCCACCTCGTCTTCGCCACCCTGCACACGCAATCGACCGCGCAGACGGTCGACCGGATCATCGACGTCTTCCCTCCCCAGCAGCAGGGACAGGTGCGGACGCAGCTCTCAATCGCCCTGCAGGGCATCGTCACCCAGCAGCTTCTGGCCACCGCGGATGGCATGGGCCGCATCGTCGCCACCGAGGTTCTGGTGCCGACGCCGGCGATCCGCAACCTGATCCGCGAGGGCAAGACGCATCAGATCTACGCGGCGGTGCAGACATCGGGCGCCGTCGGCATGCAGACGATGGACGCCGACCTGGCGCGGCTCGTCAGGACCGGAAAGATCACCCGGAGCCTCGCCGAGCAGCGGGCGTCGGTGCCCGAGGAGCTCAAACGCCTGCTCGGCTCTGCCCCCGTCGCCCCAGCGGCGGCCGCGGGCGACGGTACGGGAGCACCGTCGCCGACGCCCGTCGCGCCGACGGTCCCCATGGCGACGGCAGCACCGCCGGTCGGATCCGCGGGCCCCCCGAACTACACCCAGGGGGCGTAGGCGGTGGCGAGCGCGACCACCTTCGCCTTCAGGGCCATGGATTTGGCCGGGGCCGCGACCGCCGGCGAGGTCGAGGCCGAGTCCAAGGCGCAGGTCAGCGAGCAGCTGCGCCAGCGCGGCCTGATCGTCCTCGACGTCAGCGAGAAGACCTCCCCGGTCAATATCGAGGACTTCCTCAAGCGCTTCAAAGGCGTCGACATGCGGGAGCTGGCCGTCTTCTCGCGGCAGTTCGCGACGCTGGTCGCCTCGGGGATGCCGATGCTGCGCACCCTGCACACGCTCGAAGAGCAGACGCAGGACGACCAGATCCGCGAGGCGGTCGCCGGCCTGCGCGCCGACATCGAGGCGGGCTCGACGCTCGAGCAGGGGATGGAGCGCCACCCTGACGTCTTCAACCGCCTCTACCGGGCGATGGTCCGCTCCGGCGAGGAATCCGGCCGGCTCGAGGATGCTCTCGACCGCGTCGCCTTTCAGGTCGAGAAGAACGATGCCCTGCGGCGTCAGGTGAAGTCGGCCCTGATGTACCCGGCGCTGGTCTTCGGCTTCGCCGTCGTCGTCCTGCTCGCGATCGTCACCTTCATCATTCCCGTCTTCGTCGGCATCTTCGAAGAGATCGGCAAAGAACACCCGGGGGAAGACACGTCCTTGCCCTTGCCGACCCAGGTCTGCGTGATGGCCTCCGACGCGGTCACCGGCTACTGGTTCGTGATCTTCCCTCTGCTTGCGGTCTCGATCTTTGCCTTCTTCAAGTGGAAGAGGACGAAACAGGGCAAGGAGATGTGGGAGCGGGCCCTGCTCCGCATCCCCTTCAAGATCGGCGACGTGATCCAGAAGGTGGCGCTGGCCCGCTGGTCGCGCACCTTCTCGGGCTCGGTCTCGGCCGGCGTGCCGATGCTGCAGTCGATCAAGCTGACGGGCGAGACGGCGGGCAACATCGTCGTCGAGCAGGCGATGGACGACGTCTACGCCTCGGTCAAGCGCGGCGGCTCGATCGCCGGCCCGATCGAGGCGAACTCGATCTTCCCGCCGATGGTGGGCCACATGGTCGCGGTAGGGGAGGAGACCGGCCAGCTCGAGCACATGCTCTCCAAGATCGCCGATTTCTACGAGGCCGAGGTCGACGCCAAGGTCAAGGCCCTCACCGCCCTGCTGGAGCCGGTGATGATCGTCTTCGTCGGCGGCATCGTCGGCTTCATCGTGATCGCGATGTACCTGCCGATCTTCAGCCTCTACGACAAGATCCGCTGAGCCCTGGCTCAACGGCTAACGCCATCGGGGGCCAGCCGGTCTCCGATTGCCCACCTCGTGGTAGAGCGGGGGGCGACGATGCCGCGCGGCGATCTCGTAGCTGCCGCTTCATGAGTCGGAGCGCTGGACGGCTCTGGACGCGAAGCCCGAGTTTTAGGGAGAAGAAGTCCTAGTTTCAGGGATCAAGATCCCCCTGGGCATGGTCGATTAAGGGCAGGTGATGAATCTGCCAGTGCCTCGGTGCCAAAGGCAAACCCGCTGCGAGGCGGGGGCGCAAAGCCGTCGGGACTCCCTGCGGGGAGTCAGCCGGGCTACCACCGGGGTCGACAGACACCACGTGGCTGAGATGCGACGGGGCTCTGGCTCAACGATTAGGAACCTAGGAGGAACCTAATGTTTATCCAGAATCTCCGGGCCAAGATTGGCGCCCGGCTCAACGGCGACAGCGAGGCCGGCTTCACGCTGATCGAGCTCCTCGTCGTCATGCTCATTCTCGGAATCCTGGCCGCGATCGCGCTGCCCGCCTTCTTCAATCAGAAGCAGAAGGCCGGGGACGCGAAGGCCAAGGAGGAAGCTCACTCGGCACAGGTGGCACTCGAGACTTGCGCCACCGACCACAACGGCGTCTACAACGACGCCGCCTGCGATACCGCGGCTGAGCTGGACGCGATTGAGCCGACCCTGGTGCCGGCGAACATCGCTCTGAGCGAACTCGCTGCCACCACCTACAAAATCACCGTCACTGCACCGAGCACCACCCATACATTCTCGGTTGCGAACAATGCCGGAACGCTGACCTACACCTGCACTCCCAACGCCGGTGGGGGCGGCTGCCCGTCCGGTGGAAACTGGGGGAGCTAGCGTCCTGAGTTGATCGCTTGACTGTGTCGAGCGGAACGCGAGGGGACGGACCGGTCGGCCCGTCCCCTCGCTGCATTTCAAGTCTCGTGCGCAATCAAGCGATTGGCGCCGCCGGCCGATAGAAACGAGCATGCTGATCCAGTCGAAATTCCCAGCCGGAACGGCACGTCGCTGCGGCCCGGTCTGCAGGTCGCTTGGCAGGCGCCTGGCCAGCAACGGGAGCGATGCCGGCTTCACCTTGATCGAGCTGCTGGTCGCCTCCGCAATGGGAGTGGTCCTGCTTGGGGCGATCGGATCGATGGTGATCGGCGCGATGCAGAGCCAGCCGGAACTGA
>DATNHC010000076.1:0-2033 GCA_035605155.1 Solirubrobacterales bacterium | reverse complement strand
ACTAGGGCAGCGACCAGCAGCAGGAAGGTGTCGATCGCCTTGATGTCGGAGAGGCCGAGCGGCAGCCGGTCGGTGCTCGAGACGAGCGCCGCCTCCATCGCCGGCAGGACGATGCTCGCGGCGATGAAGAGGAGGACGACGAGCAGCATCGTGAACGAGAAGCGCTTCTGCTCGATCCAGCCGCGGCATTCGACGTGGTAGATGCGGCAGAAGGCGGTGTCCATCGCCCCCCAGAAGGAGGCGCCGATCCAGAGCGAGCCGGCGAAGGCGGCGATCCCGATCGTGGTCGAGTTCTGCTCGATCCGGTCAAGCGCGTCGGTGAGGGTCCCCTGCTCGACATTGGGGAAGAGGCGCTGAAGATCATCGAGCACGCTCGCCTCGACCCCGCCGATCTTCAGCACCTGGCCAAAGATAAAGAGCACCAGCAGGGCGAAGGGGAAGACCGCCAGCATCAGGTTATAGGCGACCATCGCCGAGAGCCCGGTAACGTTCTCGCGGTAGGCGCGGTACCAAAAGGCACGTAGCCACGGGTGGGATTTGCGCACGGTTTTAGGCATTGACTTCAGAAACTGAAGCGACTATCATGCGAACAGACGTTTGAGCAGATCCAGACGCCCATCCAAAGGGCCACGGCAGCGCAGACTAGTCAGCTTCACGGACCGGATCGCCGGTCCGTTTTTTCGCGACTTTCGGCCCCAGGCGGCATTTAAGTGGCGGAACTCAATCACCGAGCAGAAAGAGGCGAGTAGAACAGGATGCTGGTAGCAGAGCTTCAGGAGTTGGAGGAGGTCAAAGGCCTCATAACCCGCGGTCAGCAGCTCGGCGTGCTGACCTTCGGCGACATCGCCTCCGCGGTCTCGGAGGTCGACCTGGACGAGTCCGACGTCGAGGACCTCTACGGGCACCTCGAGAAGTCGGGGATCGAGCTCGTCGAGGACATGGATCCTGCCCAGAAAGCGGCCGCCGAAGCCCTGCCGATCGACACGGGCAAGAAAGGCCGGCGCCGCCAGAAACAGGCGCTCGACCTGAAACCGGACATGACCACGGACAGCCTGCAGCTGTTCCTCAAGGACATCGGCAAGGTCCGCCTGCTGACCGCCCAGGAGGAGGTCGAACTCGCCAAGCGCATCGAGCGCGGCGACCTCGACGCGAAGCAGAAAATGGTCGAGTCGAACCTGCGCCTGGTCGTCTCGATCGCCAAGAACTACCGTAACCAAGGTCTGCCCTTCCTCGACCTGATCCAGGAGGGCACACTGGGCCTGGTTCGTGCGGCGGAGAAGTTCGACTACCGCAAGGGATTCAAGTTCTCGACCTACGCGACCTGGTGGATCCGCCAGGCGATCGCCCGGGCGCTGGCCGATAAGGCGCGCACGATCCGCATCCCGGTCCACGTGGTCGAGAAGCTCAACAAGATCGGCCGCGCCGAGCGCAAGCTGGTCACCGAGCTGGGCCGCGAGCCGACGCCGGAGGAGATCGCCGAGGTGACGGGGATCGACCCCGAGGAGGTCGACTCGATCAAGCGCTCCGCCCAGGCCCCGGTCTCGCTGGAGAAGCCGGTCGGCGACGAGGAGGAGTCGGAGTTCGGCCAGTTCATCGCCGACGAGAAGGCCGAGTCGCCCTTCGACCGGGCCGCCGACCTGCTGACCAAAGAGGCGCTCAAGGAGGCGCTGGAGAACCTCTCCTACCGCGAGCGGCGCGTGCTCGAGCTGCGCTACGGCCTCGGCGGCGAGCACCCGCGCACGCTCGACGAGGTGGGGCGGACCTTCAACGTCACCCGCGAGCGCATCCGCCAGATCGAGAACCAGAGCCTCAAGAAGCTGCAACAGCTGGGCGAAGCCCAAAAGCTCCGCGAGGTCACCTGACGCGCAGCGGCGTGGCAGGCAAGGACGCAGGGAGCGTGGCGTGCTCTGCACGCGAGACGCCCTGTGTCAACCCCCTGCAGCTTGCAGGCCGCGCAAATTTCCATGGAGAGAGGGGTCATAAGGCACTTTGTCTTGCCAGCAACGCCAAAGGACCCTGATCCAAGCGCGGCC
>DATNHC010000075.1:0-15697 GCA_035605155.1 Solirubrobacterales bacterium | reverse complement strand
GTGGCGCCGAGAAGCCATTCATGGCGCTCGCCGCCTCGCTCGGCCTCGGCCTGATGGTGGTGCCGATCATCGCCTCGATCTCCGACGACGCGATGTCGGCCGTGCCCCGTGGCCTGCACGAGGGCGCCTATGCGCTCGGCGCGACCAGGGCGAAGGTCGCTGTCAGGGTGATCTTCCCAGCGGCGCTGTCGGGCATCGTCGCCTCGATCGTACTGGCGATCTCGCGCGCCCTCGGCGAGACGATGATCGTTCTCATTGCCGCCGGCTCGACCCCCAACTTCACCTTTAACCCGGTCGAGTCGATCCAGACGATGACCGCCTACATCGCCACCACGGCGACAGGCGACATCTCGACTGGCTCACTCGACTTCAAGTCGGTCTTCGCGGTCGCTTCGGTGCTTTTCGTTCTCACGCTGACGATGAACGCGATCAGCATCAGGCTGACGCGGAAGTACCGCGAGGTCTACGAGTGAGCAGCGGTCCCACGTCGATTTCGCCCCGCAACCGCCTCGCGGTTGCGGGCGCTCGCGCGACGACCGCGGCGATGCTGCGGAACCAGCCGCGCGGAGACATAATCCGCAACGCGCTCTTCGCCGGCCTGCTCCTGCTTGCCGTGCTCATCGCCCTGCTCGGGCTCGGTGCCCTGCTCGTCCAGGCTCTGGTCGAAGGCGCGCCGGCCCTGAGCACCAACCTCTTCACCAACCCACCCTCGACGATCTTCCCCGAGAAAGCCGGCTTCCGGCCGGCGATCATCGGCTCGCTGGAGCTGATCGCCGGGGTGATCGCCTTCGTTGTCCCGGTTGGGATCGGCGCCGCGATCTACCTTGAGGAGTACGCCGACAACACTCGCTGGTGGAACCGACTGATCGAGGTAAACATCCAGAACCTGGCGGCTGTGCCCTCGATCATCTACGGCATCCTCGGCCTCGCCTTCATCGTGCGCGGTCCGCTCGATCTCGGCTTCATCCTCGTCGCCGGCTCGCTCACCCTTGCCCTGTTGGTGCTGCCGATGGTGATCATCGTCGCTCGCGAGGCGATCAAGGCGGTGCCCGACTCGATCCGTCAGGGCTCGCTGGCACTCGGCGCGACCCAGTGGCAGACAATCCGCCGCCAGGTGCTTCCAGCCTCCATACCCGGGATCGCAACCGGCGTCATCCTCGCCGTCTCGCGAGCCCTGGGAGAGACCGCTCCCCTGCTGCTGGTCGGCGCCACGGTCTTCGTCACCTTCGACCCGACCCCGTTCTCGCCAGACGGCTACTCGGCGATGCCGGTGCAGATCTTCAATTACGCGGTGCGTCCCCAGGAGGAGTTCCGGGCGCTTGCCTTCGCCGGGATCATCGTCCTGCTCGTCGTCCTCTTGGTCATGAATTCCTTCGCGATCTGGCTACGAAATCGTTACGAGCAGAGGTGGTAGGTGGGCTAGGGTGACCAAGAAGATGGCGCAGGACGAGAGCAGAGCAAGGACCGGGCGCGAGACGCGCGAGGCCGCCGCAGCGCGAGCGGGCATCGCCGTGCGGCCGGAGGAATTCCAGCCCCGGGGAGGGAGCCCCAGTAAGGAGAAGGTCTTCGAGCTGAAGGGAGTCGACGTGCGCTATAGCGGCACCGCCGCGGTGAAGAGCATCTCGATGGACATCCACCGCAAGGACGTGACCGCGCTGATCGGCCCCTCGGGCTGCGGCAAGAGCACCCTGCTGCGCTGCCTCAACCGCATGAACGATCTGATTCCCGGAGCCGAAGTGGAGGGCGAGTTGCTCTACCACGGGGAGGATCTCTACGGGCCGCAGGTCGACCCGGTCCAGGTGCGCAAGCTGATCGGCATGGTCTTCCAGAAGCCGAACCCGTTCCCGAAGTCGATCTACGACAACGTTGCCTTCGGCCCCCGCATCCTCGGCCGCAAGGACGATCTCGACGCGACGGTGGAGAAAGCGCTGCGCGGCGCTGCGCTCTGGGAGGAGGTCAAGGACCGCCTCGACAGCAACGCCTTCGGACTTTCTGGCGGCCAGCAGCAGCGCCTCTGCATCGCACGCTGCATCGCGGTCGAGCCCGACACGATCCTCATGGACGAGCCCTGCTCCGCACTCGACCCGATCTCGACCGGCAAGATCGAGGACCTGATGATCGAGCTCAAGCAGGAATTCTCGATCGTCATCGTCACCCACAACATGCAGCAGGCGGCGCGCGTGTCGGATCGCACCGCCTTCCTCATGGTCGAGCTCGACGCCGACGAGGACAACCGCTGGGGCCGCCTGGTCGAGTACGACGAGACGGAAAAGATCTTCACCAACCCGAAGGACCAGCGCACGGAGGACTACGTCTCCGGCAAGGTGGGCTGATGGCCCCGACCGAAACCAGGGTCTTCTACCAGGAAGAGCTGGAGCGGCTCGAGACGAGCGCTCTCGGCGGGCTCGACTTGGTCACCGGGGCGCTGGAGCGGACGATGGAGGCGGTCGAGCACCAGGACGTCGAGCTGGCGCAGCTGGTGATCGCCGACGACGATCGCATCGACGGCCGTTACCTGGAGGTGCACCAGGCGCTGATCACGCTGCTGGCGACCCAGTCGCCAGTGGCCACCGACCTGCGTCTGATCTCCGCTCTGTTGCACGTGCTGAAGAACGTCGAGCGCATGGGTGACCAGTGCGTCAACGTCTGCAAGCTGCTGCCGCTGAGCGGCAACGAGCCGCCGGCCGACCAGGGGATGGTGAAACGGATCCTGACCATGGGCGGGCAGGCGCGGACGTTGATCAGCCAGGCCAAGCGCGCCTTCGAAGGGCGAGACGTGGAACTGGCGCGCGACCTGGTGCGCCAGGACGACGTTGTCGACAACCTCAACCGGGAGTGCTTCCGACTTGCGCTGGAGATTGGCGACGATGCCGACAAGCGCGAGTGGGCGATGACGATGCTGCTGGCGGCACGGGCGATCGAGCGGATTGGGGACAACGCGGTGGACATTGGCGAGCAGGTCGCCTTCGTCGTCACGGGGCTGTTTCGGGAGTTCGAGGACGCCTCGCATCCGACGGGGTAGCTGGCGCGGCGGGTCCTGTCACGGATTTGGTGCCACCACCCCTGCGGTAGCTAAAGCTTCCTCGGGGTGGTCCCCCAAATCCGCGCCACCCGCCGCGACGACCGCCAGATGCACGCCTCCGAGACCGGCGCAGTCCGCAGGACGCCTCGGTGGGGAGCAGAAGTCCGCTTCGCAGGCGATCTGTGGGCAAGGTTGAGATCCGAGGTGTTTGGGAATATCTAGGACTGCCCCGTGACGCTCTGCGCCGCCATAGATATTGGGTCCAACACGACGCGAGTGCTCGTTGCCGAGCCAGTCGATGGACAGCTCAAGAAGGTGATGGAGCAGCGGGCGTATACGCGGATCAACAAGGCGCTTGACGGCGATGGGGCGATAACCGAAGAGAAGGTCGGCGAAGTCTGCGACGTGGTCGCCACTCAGGTGCGGCTTGCACGGGAGCTCGGCGCCGAGGAGATTCGGGCTGTGGCCACTGCAGCCGTGCGCGAGGCCTCCAACGGCGAGGAGGCGGCCGTCGCGATCGGCGAGGCGGCTGGCGTCGACGTTGAGGTGCTGAGCGACGAGGAGGAGGGGAGGCTTTCCTTCATCGGCGCGACCAAGACGCTCGGTCATCCGGTCGACGGGAAGGTGGGGGTGGTCGACGTCGGAGGCGGCTCGACTGAGGTGATTCTCGGCACGGTTCCCGGTGGCGCCAGTGAGGTTCGCTCCTGGCGGGTCGGCTCCGGCGTCTTGGCCGACGAGCTGATCTCCTCCGACCCTCCCTCGCCGGCTGAGATCCGCAAGGTGCGCGACCGGATCGACGACATCTTTGCCGGGGTCGAGATCGAGCGCCCGGGGCAGGCGGTCGCCGTCGGCGGCAGCGCCACCTCGCTGCGTCGCCTGGTCGGTGCTGTGCTCGAGTACGAGACGCTGGAGCGGGGGGTGCGGGTGCTGTGTGGCGATCCCGCCGCCGAGGTGGCGCGCCGCTTCGAGCTCGATCCGGAAAGGGTGCGCATCCTCGCGACCGGCGTGCTCTTGCTCGAGAAGGTCTCCGAGCTGCTCGGCCAGCCACTGCAGATCGGCAAGGGCGGACTGCGCGAGGGCGTCGTCCTCGACATGCTCAACGGCAGCATCAACGGCTCGCCGGTCCGCCTCGCGGCTTGATCACATCCGGCTCGGTTGTCTCGTCTAGCCTGCTGCCGTGGCACGTGCGCGCAAAGTCGAGCTCGACTGCGAGGCGTCGTTCGCAGTGGCGGCAGCAGATGTGGTCCAGATTCGCTCGGAAGAGGTCTTCGAGCACTCGGCGGGGGTGCTCGACCTCGATGACGTCGAGCACGTGCACGACATGCGAGTTGCGACTCGCCGCCTGCGGGCCGCGCTCGAGATCTTTGCCGACTGCTTCCCGCGAAAGCGTCACCGCAAGGCCCTGAAGCGGGTCAAGGCGCTGGCCGACGCGCTCGGGGAGCGCCGTGACCTCGACGTCGAAATCGAGCTGTTGGAAAGCTGCGCCGACGAGGTCGCCGAGGGCGACCGCGATGCGCTTGCGGCTCAGATCGACGCGCGGCGAAAGCGTCAACGGAAGGCCAACGAGGAGCTCGCTTCCTTCGTTGCTCCCAAGCGGCTGAAGAAGCTGCGCAAGCGGCTCGCCAAGCTGGTCGCAAAGGCGGGCGGATGAAGGCCCGCCGCGTGAAGGGGCTCGAGCCTGGCGCGCCGCTGCGGCCGAACGCGGCGCGCATCGTGCAGACCAGGCTCGACGAGTTGCGCGATTTCGCCGAGGCGGCACTGGCTGCCGAGGCGGCTACGGCTCAACACGACATGCGGATTGCCGCCAAGCGCCTGCGCTACGTGCTTGAGATCGTTGAGCCCTGCTTCGGCGAGGAGACGCGCGCTGCGCGCAAGGCGGCCAAGGCGCTGCAGACCGTGCTCGGGGAGCTGCACGACTGCGACTTGATGCTGTCTGAGGTCGAGGGCGTCGAATCTCTGGGAGCGGTCCTGCGTGCCCGGCGCGAACGGCATTTCCACAGCTTCGTCGAGCTCTGGCAGGCCGAGGCGAGCAAGGGGACGTGGGCCGCCCTCGAACGCGCCCTCTAGCACCGAATCTACTGACGACCGTCCATATGCCGGCTGTCAGCAGACTTGGCGACGGCTGTCGGCAGACTCGGCCCGTTACCGGGAATTCACCGGCAGTTTTCCGGTCGTTCACAAGTTTTACCTGCTCCTCGCGAATGCTGACTACGACCGAGATGACCAAGCAGGGGGAGACGCCGATGATTTCCCGAGTCGACATGCACTGCCATTCCACCGCCTCGCAGCTCTCGCGGCTGGGGGTCCAACGCTCATTGGGCCTGCCGGAGTGTGCGACGCCGCCGCAGGAGGTTTACGAGCTGGCCAAGCGGCGGGGGATGGACTTCGTCACGATCACCGACCACGACACGATCGACGGCTGCCTCGAGCTGGTTGACCGTCCCGACTGCTTCGTCTCCGAGGAGCTGACCGCTCGCTTCGCCGGCGAGCCCCAGGCGGTTCACGTCCTCTGTTATGGGATCGCTCCCGGAGACCATGAGTGGCTGCAGGCGAACGCCGGCGACGTCGAAGCCTGCGCCGCATACCTGCACGAGAACGAGATCGCCTGTGCGCTTGCGCACCCGTTCTACAACGTCGACGCACCGCTGACCCCTCACCACCGACGCCGTCTCGCCGAGCTCTTCGCGATCTGGGAGGTGCGCAACGGATCGCGGGCGGCGGAGCTGAACATGCCCGCCGCGATTTACATCGAGACGCACGGAGGGACCGGCATCGGCGGCTCCGACGACCATGCCGGCGTGGACATTGGCCGCACCTTCACCGAGGCGCCCGCGGCCGCCACGCCGGAAGAGTTTCTGCGCCACATGCGCCACGGTGAGGTCGAGGCCGGTGGCGAACAGGGCAGCGCCGCCAAGTGGGCGCACGCGGCGATGGCGCTCGCCACGCGCGCCCTCGAGCTCCCCGCTTCCGGTGCGCCTTATGTGGGCATAGACCGTAAAAGGCGCACCGGAACGGTCGATCCGGCAGCGGTGCTGAAGATCGCCCAGCGGACGATCGGCGAGGGCGCCGCCCGCGCGGGCAAGGTGGCAGCCGACATCGGCCCGGACGATGCCCGCTCCCTGCTCGAGGCTTGGTTGCGCTCGGTCGAGCTCGACCTGCGCGGCCGCGATCTGCTCGCCTACCTGCAGGCTGAGGAGTTCTCGCATGCCGACCTATACCGTCGTGCCCGCCGCACCCACGAGCGTCGGCTGCGGGCCGCGATTGCCGAGAGCACGTCAGCGGCGGCTGCCGGCGACCTCGGCGCCGCGATCGGCGGGCTTTTCGACGCGATCGTGCCCGCCGTGCCCTACGCGCCCGCGGCGACGTTCCTCGGCGCCGAGAAGGCAAAGCTCGCCGCGCGCCCCGGCGAGCGGCCGCGGGTGGCGCTGATCGCCGACGGGATCGGCTCCATGCACGGCGTCACGGCGACGATCGAGAAGATCCGCGAGCTCGGCGTTCCCGGTTACGAGATCGAGGTGGTCGGCACCGATCCCGGTGTCGACCGGCGGCTGCCGGCTGCCGCCGAGCTGCAGATCCCCTTCTACTCCGGCATGAGCCTTGGCGTTCCCGGCCTGCCCGGCCTGGTCGAGACCCTGGCCGAGGGGCGCTACGACGCCGTCCACGTCACCGCACCCGGTCCCGCCGGCGTCGCGGCGATGCTGCTCAACCGCATCGCCGGTACGCCCCTGATCGCCAGCTACCACACCGAGCTCGCCACCTACGCCGGCCTGCGCAGCGGTGACGACGGGCTCGAGACGCTGGCACGGACGGCGCTTGGCGCCTTCTACGGGGCGCCGTCTCTGGTGCTCTCGCCGAGCCCGGCAGCCGACCGCTCGCTGCTCGCACTTGGCGTTGACCCCGGGGTCCTGGGCCGCTGGGAGCGCGGCGTCGACGTCTCTCGCTTCGCACCGGGCAAGGCGGTTCGCGAGGGCTACCCAGGCGAGATCAAGGTCCTCTACGCGGGTCGTCTCACGCGGGAGAAGGGCGTCGACCTGCTCGCCGAGAGCTTCCTGCGGGCGCACGCAGCGGACCCTCGACTCCACCTGCTGCTCGCCGGTGGCGGGCCAGAGGAGGACGAGCTGCGCTCGCAGCTGGGCGAGCACGCCACCTTTCTTGGCTGGCTCGACGGGGAGGACCTCGCCCGCGCCTATGCCAGCGCCGACCTCTTTCTCTTCTGCTCGACCACCGACACCTACGGCCAGGTCGTGCTCGAGGCGGCGGCCAGCGGCGTGCCGGTCGTTGCCGTGGCAGAGGGAGGCCCTGCCTCGCTGGTCGAGAACCGGCACACCGGCATGCTCTGCCAGGCGGACCCCGACCACATCGCGGGAACCGTCCTGCAGCTTGCCACCTCACCGCTGCTGCGTCGCCACCTTGGCGCCTCCGCCTCCCGCGCGGCTCGTGAACGCTCCTGGGAGCGGGCAATGGAGCAGCTTGCAGAAGGCTATCGCCGGGTGCTCGACACAGCCGGCGTCGCCAATGGTCAAGCCCTTGCCCGCGTCGCCTGAGGCTCGGGGTGGATGAGGTACCGCAGTACGATTTGCCCATCGACGACCCCGCTCTGTACTTCAACCGCGAGCTTTCCTGGCTCGACTTCAACCAGCGGGTCCTGGAACTCGCCGAGGATTCGGCCATTCCGCTGCTCGAGCGCATCCGCTTCTGTGCGATCTACGCATCGAACCTGGATGAGTTCTTCATGGTCCGGGTGGCGGGGCTCTTCGATCAGCTCGACGCCGGGATCGACGCGCGGGGCCCCGACGGCCTCGGGCCGGGAGCGCAGATCGACGCGATTCAGGGGCGCGTGCTCGAGCTCGATCGCCGCCTGCACAAGTGCTTCGACGGCACGCTGCGCCCGGCGCTGGAGGAGCACGGGATCCGCATCGTCTCGCTCGAGTCGGCGACCGCCGAGGAGCGCCGCGAGATCGACGTCCGCTTCCACGAGCAGGTCTTCCCGGCGCTGACGCCGCTGGTCATCGGTCTCGGCAGGCCCTTCCCCTACATCTCCAACCTCTCGCTGAGCCTCGGCGTGCTGCTCCGCGACCCGGAGAGCGGCAACGAGATCATCGCCCGCGTCAAGGTGCCGAAGGAGCTGCTCGGTCGCTTTCTTCCGGTCGGCGAGGACGGCACCGCCCTAGTGCCGTTGGAGGAGGCGATCGCCGCCAACCTCGACGCGCTCTTCCCGGGCACCGAGGTTGTCGAGCATGGCTACTTCCGCGTCACTCGCGACGCCGACTTCACCGTCTCCGACGAGGCCGACGACCTCGTCCAGGCGGTCCAGGACGAGATCCGGCGGCGCCGCTTCGGCGAGGTCGTGCGCCTCGAGATCGCCGCTGGGATGAACCCGAAGCTGCGACAGCAGCTGATCGACGCCCTGCGGCTCGAGGACCGTGAGGTCTACGACGTCGACGGCCTGATCGACCTCGCCGACCTGACCGCGATCGCCGACCTGCCGGGGCGCGCCGAGCTGCGCTACTCGCCCTGGACGCCGGTCACGCAGCCACGCCTGCAGGGCGAGGACGAGGAGACCTGCGACATGTTTGCGGCGATTCGAAACGACGACATCCTCGTCCACCATCCCTACGACTCCTTCGCCACCTCGGTTGAGCGCTTCGTCGAGCAGGCGGTCGCCGACCGCCACGTGCTGGCGATCAAGCAAACGGTCTACCGGACCAGCGACGACTCGCCGCTGGTGCCGTCGCTGATCCGCGCCTCCGAACGCGGCAAGCAGGCCGTCTGCATGGTCGAGCTGAAGGCGCGCTTCGACGAGGAGGCCAACATCCACTGGGCGAAGTCGCTGGAGGAGTCGGGCGTCCACGTCGTCTACGGCATCCCTGGGCTGAAGACGCACGTCAAGGCGATCGTGGTGGCCCGCCGTGAGGGCGACCGGGTGCGGGAGTACGTCCACATCGGCACCGGCAACTACAACCCCAAGACCGCCCGCCTCTACACGGACGTGGGTCTCTTCACCGCCGATGAGGAGATCGGCGCCGATGTCGCGGAGATGTTCAACTTCCTCACCGGCTACGGCCGGCCGGCGGAGTACCGCAAGGTCCTGGTCTCGCCGACGACGATGCGAGACCGCATCCTCGAAGAGATCGAGGCGACGGTGGATGCTCACCGCGACGGCGAGGAGGCGCGGATCGCGCTGAAGATGAACTCGCTGGTCGACGCCGCCTGCATCAAAGCGCTCTACGAGGCGGCTCAGGTCGGGGTGCGGGTCGACCTCAACGTGCGCGGCATCTGCTGTCTGCGGCCCGGCGTGCCCGGCGTCTCGGAGAACATCCGGGTGGTCTCGATAGTCGGCCGCTTCCTCGAGCACTCGCGTGTCTACGCCTTCCAGCGCGGTGAGGAGACGCGGGTGCTGACGGGCTCGGCCGACCTCATGCCCCGCAACCTCGACAGCCGCGTCGAGCTTGTCGTGCCGGTCGAAGACGAGACTCTGAAGGCGGAGCTGCTCGACGTGCTCGAGCGCTGCTTCGCCGACAACTCAAATGCCTGGGAGCTCGACGCCGATGGGGTCTGGACCAAGCTTGCTCCGGCCAACGGACAGCGGCGCAGCGTCCAGGAGGAGCTGCGCGAGCGCCACGCCGCGCGTGCCGCCGAGCGACTCGCGACGACCGCCGGCTGAGCTGGGCGCGCCCGCCTCGACCAATAGGATTGCCGAGGTGGCTCGCCTCTCGCTCCTGCCTCGCGACCGGACCTTCTTCGACCTCTTCATCGAGGCTGGGCAGAACACGCTCCACGCGTCGCGGCTGCTCGACCAGATGATGGGTACCTGGCCCGACGCCGACGACCTCTCTCGCGAGATCTTCAAGGCCGAGCACGAAGGCGACCGGATCACGCACGAGATCGTCAAACGGCTCAACTCGACCTTCGTCACGCCGATCGACCGCGAGGACATCTACGGCCTGGCGACGCAGATGGACGACATCGTCGACTACACCGAGGAGGCGGCAGACCTGCTCGGCCTCTACAAGATCGAGGCGCCGATGGCGCAGGCACAGGCGCTGACCAAGGTCCTGGTCGGTGCCTGCGAGCAGCTCGCCGAGGGGCTCGAACACCTGCCCGACTTCAAGGACCTGGACAAGTACTGGATCGAAATCCACCGCTTGGAGAACGAGGGCGACAGGATCTCCCGCGACGCCGTCGCCTCGCTCTTCTCCAACGGCATCGACCCGATGGTCGTGATCCGCTGGAAGGACATGTTCGCCGTGCTCGAGAACTCGATCGACGCCACCGAGACCGCAGCTCAAATACTTGAGGGCATAGTCATCAAGAACTCATGACGGCATGAGCTCCGACGTCATCCTCGTCATCGTCGTCGCGACGGCGCTCGCCTTCGACTTCACCAACGGCTTTCACGACACCGCCAACGTCGTCGCCACCTCGATCTCGACCGGGGCGGCGCGGCCGCAGGTGGCGATCGGGATGGCGGCCCTGCTCAACTTCGCCGGCGCCTTCATCTCGATCTCGGTCGCTGCGACCGTCGCCCAGGACGTCGTCAACGCCGAGGTGGTGACGCCGACGGTGGTCTTCGCCGGCCTGATCGGGGCGATCGCCTGGAACCTCGTCACCTGGTACTTCGGTCTGCCGTCGAGCTCCTCGCACGCCCTGATCGGCGGCGTGGTCGGTTCCGCTGTGGCTGCCGTCGGCTTCGATGCGGTGATCGCCGACGGCCTGATCGGCAAGGTCCTGGTCCCAGCGATCGTCGCGCCGATCCTCGCCTTCCTCGTTGCCGGTACCGCGATCGCCCTCATCTACCGCATTGTCGGCCGCCAGCGGCCGGGCTTGGTGACGCGCGGCTTCCGCTTCGGTCAGTTGATCTCCGGCGGGTTGCTGGCCTTGGCGCACGGCACCAACGACGCGCAGAAGACGATGGGCATCATCACCCTGGCGCTGATCGCCAACGGCACGCTCGGCGCCGATGCCGATCCGCCGCTCTGGGTGATCGCCTCCGCCGCGACGGCGATCGCCCTCGGCACCTACAGCGGCGGCTGGCGGATCATCCGCACGACTGGCACGCGGATCATCAAGATGGACGCTGCCCAGGGCTTCTCGGCGCAGGGGGCTGGCTCAGCCGTGATCCTCGCCTCGACCCACTTCGGCTTCCCGCTGTCGACCACGCACGTGATCAACGGCGGCGTGATGGGGGCCGGTGCGGCAAAGCGGGTCTCGGCGGTGCGCTGGGGTGTGGCCGGCAACATCGTCGTCGCCTGGCTGCTGACCTTGCCCGCCGCCGCGGCGATCGGCGCCGCCGTCTACGGCTTCACCGCGATCTTCGGCAGCGGCGCACTGGGGCCGGTGCTGGTGGCGCTGATGTCGGTGTCCCTGATCGCCGCCGCCTTCGCCCGGCGCTGGCGCAGCGGCGCGCCGCTGCCGGCAAGCTGAGCGATGGCGGTCATCGTCGAGACAGAAGCGCTTTGGCAGACGGTGGTCGCCTCAGTCCTCGCTGGCACCGGGGTGACGGTGATTTTCTCGATCGCGATTTGGGGAGCGGCCCGCTTCGTCGACCTGAGCCGGGAGGAGCGCCCGCTCGCAGCTGGCGCTGCCGCGACCCTGGCCGGCGTGGCGCTGGCGCTCACCTTGGCCAGCGTCGCCTTCGGCATCGTCGTCATGACTCGCGGCTGAGCGTGGGTCGTAGAATTTTTGCAATGCGTACCTTGCGCAACGTCGCAATCGTCATGCTGCTGGCGCTGGTCGTCGCCTTCGTGCCGGCCGGGGGCAACGTGGCCGAGGCGATCCTGACTGCGATCACGATGGGCTTCCTGGCGGGAATCGCCTGGACCGTGTTCGTGCTCAGTCGTCAGAACCAGCTGACCCTGGCGACGCTGAGCGACGCTCGGCGGGCCCTCCTCTATGGGGCTCTGGGGATGATCGCCCTGCTGATCGCGGGCAGCGACGAGCTCTTCGCAACCGGTGGCGGGACCTTGGCCTGGATCGTCCTGCTCGGCGCCTCGGTCGCCGCGATCTGGCGAGTCTGGATCGACGCGAGCTCCTACTGAGCGCAAGACGTGACTGACTCGCGCGGCTGAGCGCACCACGCACGCGCTCGCCGCTGCGACCGTCGCGGCGTGCCGTCACCGACCGCCAGCAGCGCAGGCCACAGGGAGGAAGGGACCGCCTCGGTCGAGCTGATCGCGGTGGTCCCGTTCCTGCTGCTGGCGGTTCTGGTGGCGGCACAGATCGGCCTCGCCGGCCAGGCGATGTGGTCGGCGGCGGTCGCCGCGCGCGCCGGAGCGCGGGCGGCCCTGGTCGGCGACGACGCGGGGACGGCCGCACGGCGAGCGCTGCCCGCCGCACTGCGCTCCGGCGCGCGGGTGAGTGAGGCGGAGGGCGTCTCGGTGCGAGTTGCGATTCCCCGCCTGCTGCCGGGGCTGCCGCGGGTGACCGTCGCCGCCGAGAGCGGGCTGGGCGATGGCTAGCCAGCGCGGCCAGGCAACGGTGGAAGCGGTGGCCGCGGTGGCGCTCTTGGCGCTCGTCGGCCTGATCGCCCTGCAACTGCTGGTCGCCGGCTACGCGCTGACCCTGGCCGACGGCGCAGCCGAGGCGGGCGCGCTGGCACTGGCGGCAGGCAGGCCGGCGAAGGAAGCGGTGCGCGAGGCGCTGCCGGGCTGGGCGGAGGACGAGGTCGAGGTCGCCGTGGGTGGGGGTGGGGTAACCGTGAGGCTGCGGCCGCCTTCGCCGATCGGCGGGTTGGCCACTCGTCTGGCGGTGACCAGCTCCGCCTTCGCGAGACCGGCCCCACGATGAGCGGCCGGGTGATCGTCGTCACGGCGGCCGGCGCCGCCAGCGGCGCGAAGGCCGCCGCAGCGGCGCTCGCCTGCGCCGGTTCCGAACCCGATCTGCCCGGCCTGCTGATCGATGTCGGCGGTCGATCGCCGCGGCCGACGCTGGTCGCCTCGGCGGGCGCCCGCGAGCTTGAGGAGCGGCTCGCCCTTCATCTGCCGCGCCTGCGCGCCGCATCGAGGGGGCAGACGTGTCACCTCGCGATGCCCGACGACGCCGAGGCATGCGAGCGGATAGGGGCGGCGCTCCCGCTGGTCCGCGACTCGGTCGCTGCCGTCAACCTGCCGCCGGCACGGTTGCAGGAGGCGCTGGCCGGCATCCGGCCGCACGGCGCGGTTTTGCGCGCCGATCTCGACGAGGACCGCGCCCTGGCCGCCCTCGCGGTCCGTGACCTGATCGGCCGCGGCCTCCGTGTCAAGGTCCTGCGGCGCCCTCTGGCCTGGGTCCCAGCCCGCCGCGCCCTGTTCGGCATCCTGCCTCCCGCGACGCCGGGGGACTGCCACCGACCCTGCTTGGTTCCCTTTTGGAAAGCCAAATTTCAGCGGCGCACCCGTGCTACAGTGAGCCCGATGACGAAGAAGCTGACCCAGAGAGAACTTCGCAACAACAGCGGCGAGGTGATGAGGGCGCTCGACGCGGGCGAGGACTTCATCGTGACGCGGAACGGCAGGCCCGTCGGTGAGCTGCGGCCTTACCAGCGTCGCAAGTTCATCTCGCGAGAGGCATTCGTCGAGCTCTTTGCCGGTTCGCCCCCGATCGACTACGAGCGCTTCCGAGCCGATCTCGATAGATACGCCGATCAGGATCCTACGCCCCGTGCTTGAGCCGCCCGAGGGGCGGGGGCTGATCGACACGTCCGTGGTGATCGGCTATGAAGGGGTGAACTTCCGTCGGCTTCCGGTCGAGATCACGATCTCGACCCTGACGCTCGCAGAGCTGACCGCGGGCCCGCTTGCGACAGCAGACGATCTCGAGCGGGCCCGACGCCAGGATCGTCTCCAGCGCTTTGAGTCCGGTATCGAGTCACTTGCCTTCAGCGCCGAGTGCGCAAGGGCGTACGGGCACGTCTACGCGGCTGACCTGGCGAGCGGCCGCAAGCCGCGTGGGGCACGGGCCGTCGACCTGATGATCGCCGCGACCGCCCTGGCTCACGACCTGCCCCTCTACACGCTCAATGCGAGGGACCTCCGCGGCCTGGCACGGTTGATCAAGATCGTCGACGTCGGCGTCTGAGCGGGCAGAAGCCCCCGCCTTGCTGGCGTTGAGCCCCCGGCTCGCGCATTCCGCCAGAATCGCGCCATGCTGACCGTCGCAGTCACCGGCCCCACGGGCGAGATCGGCAGGCCCTTCATCTCCGCCCTGGAGCGGGTGCCCGAGGTGGAGCGGGTGATCGGCATGGCACGGCGGCCCTTCGACCTCGCCGGGCACGGCTGGGAGAAGACCGAGTACCGGCGCGGCGACGTGCTCGATCGCGAGGCGGTCGAGGAGCTGGTCGAGGGCGCCGACGTCGTCGTCCACCTCGCCTTCGCGATCGTCGCCGGGGACAGGGCCAGCCGCGAGGTCAACCTGAGCGGCTCGCGCAACGTCTTCGAGGCAGCCGCAGCGGCTGGAGCGAAGCGCCTCGTCTACACCTCCTCGGTCGCCGCCTACGGCTTCCACCGCGGCATGCCCGCCCTGCTCAGCGAGGACGATCCCGTGCGCGGCGCCTCGCGTCATCCCTACTCGGCCCACAAGGCCGCGGTGGAGGCCGAGCTGAGCGAGGCGCTGGACGGCTCTTCGACCGACGCCTACGTCTTTCGGCCCTGCATCGTCGCCGGCCCGCAGGCGACCCTGCTCTTGGACCTGATCCCCCTGCTGGCCCTGGGGCAGCGAATCCCTGGGCCGCTGCGCTGGGCGCTCGGCAAGGTGCCGGAGCTGCGGCCGGTGCTGCCCGATCCCGGCGTTCCCTTCCAGCTCGTCCATCACGACGACGTCGCCTCGGCGCTCGCCGGCGCGGTCGTCGGCCACGGCGAGCCCGGCGTCTACAACCTGGCCGGGCCCGGAGAGCTGACGATCAGCGACCTCGCCCACGGGCTCGGCTGGCACGCGATGCCGGCTCCGCATCTGGCGGTCAGCGCCACCGCCGAGGCGGTCGCTCTGATGCCATTCCTACCCGATGAGGCGGCCTGGATCGAGGCCGTGCGGCGGCCGGTGCTGATGGATACCTCGCGCGCGCGGCGCAAGCTGCATTGGATGCCGCATCACGACGCTCGGCAGACCCTGCAGCAGACGATCGCCGCCGTGCGGTCTCGCTGAACGACCCCTCAGCTCGCGGGGCCTTGGGAAAGCGGGGTCGAGGCGACGCTGAACAGCTCCCATTCGTCCGCTACGCCCTTCAGCTCGTGGCTGCCGGCGGAGTCGAACTCGATCCCGGAGCCAGCGGCGAGGTCACGGACCGTGCGCGAGGCGAGCACCGTCCCCGGGCTCGCCAGCGCTGAGATCCGGGCCGCGACGTGGACGGCGATCCCGCCGACGTCGTCACCCATCAGCTCAACCTCGCCGGTGTGCAGTCCCGCCCGCACTGCGATCGCCAGCGAAGGCATGTCGTCGGCGATCTGCCGCGCGCACTCGGCCGCGCGGGTCGGTCCCTCGAAGGTCGCCAGGAAGCCGTCGCCGGTCGTCTTGATCTCGCGCCCTTCGAACTGCTCCAGCCGCCTGCGCACCAGCGCCTGGTGCTGCTCGAGCAGGCTGCGCCAGCGGCGGTCGCCCATCTCCGTCGCGAGGCGGGTGGAGTCGACGATGTCGGTGAAGAGCACGGTCGCCAGAGCTCGCTCGGACGGGGGTCCGGGGCGCACCCCGGTGAGGAATTCCTCG
>DATNHC010000074.1:0-4207 GCA_035605155.1 Solirubrobacterales bacterium | reverse complement strand
GCTGACCCAGACAGGGCGCTTTGTCGGCACGCTCGATTACGTCGCCCCCGAGCAGATCTCCGGCGAGACGGTCGATGCCCGGGCTGACGTCTACGCGCTTGGCTGCCTGCTCTTCAAGCTGCTCAGCGGCGAGGTTCCTTTCCCCAGGGACGGCGAGGCAGCACGCCTCTTCGCCCACCTCAACGACCCGCCGCCGGCCCCCTCGCTCTACGCGCCGGAGATCTCAACGGCGCTCGACGACGTCGTCGTGCGGGCGATGTCGAAGAGCCCGTACGACCGCTATCCATCGGCCGGTGACCTCGGCCGCGCTGCGCAGGCGGCCCTGCGGGGTGAGCAGCCGACGCTGCCCGAGCGCACGGTGGCGACGGGCGCGGCGGCGACCCGGACTACCGAGACGATTGCGCTGGGCGACGAAAAGCAGCCGAGCGCGGGGGCCCGCACAGACGGCCGGCGGCGGCTGGCGATCGGCGGCGGCGTCCTGGCGCTGCTCGCGATCGTGGCGGCGGTGGCGTTGGCGAGCGGGGGAGGGGAGACGGACTCAGGCGGCGGCGGTGGAGAGGGGGACAGCAGTACGGCCAAGCCAACGACCACGCCCGAGCAGAAATCGAAGCCAGAGCCCAAGCCGAATGCGCTGACGCAGGCCGAGCTGGTCGCCAGCGCCGATGCGATTTGCGAAGACAGCCAGCGCGGATATCTCGAGATCCGAGACCTCGAAAGCGAGAGGTCAGCGGACATCCCCTACGCGGAAGCCCTCGCTCGGCTCGCTGCGGCGCGCGTCCAAGGACTGCGAAGGCTGACGCCGCCCCAGAGGGTCGCCGGCGCCTATGAGGAATACGTCGAGGCGCAGGAAAGGGTCTTCGCGACCGATAAGCAGGCGCTGGCGGCCGCCAGGAATGGCGACGCGGCAGTTGTCGAAGCGGCCCGCGACAAGCGAGATGCGGAGCAGGCCGAACGCTACGAGCTCGCCCGCGCTATCGGCCTGCGAAAGTGCAGCGCCAGCCGCTGATGGCGCTCGACCGCGAAAGCGTGTCGGCCTGGGTTGCGGCGTACGAGCGAGCCTGGCGGACGGCCGGAACCGACCCCCTGCGCGATCTCTTCGCCGCCGATGCGACCTACCGCATGTCGCCCTATGAGGACGCCGCGTCCGGGCTCGCCGAGATCGGCGAGCTCTGGGAGCGTGAGCGTGTCGGGCCAGACGAGGAGTTCACGCTGGCTCACGAGATCGTCGCAATCGAGGGCGACACGGCAGTGGTTCGCCTCGAGGTCGAGTATGGCGGCGCGAAGCGGCTCCGGTATCGAGACCTCTGGCTCCTGCGCTTTGCCGCCGACGGCCGCTGCCGCGAGTTCGAGGAGTGGCCCTTCTGGCCTGGCCAACAGATCGTCGCCAAAGGAGGAGTCCAGTGAAATCCCACACCGCCTATATGACCTTCGAAACCGAGCAGCGTCGCGAGCTGATCCGCATCACCGAGGAGGTGCAGGCAGCAGTCGAGGAGGCCGGCATCGAGGAGGGCATGGTGCTGGTCTCGGCGATGCACATCACCGCCGGCGTCTGGGTCAACGACGACGAGCCCGGCCTGCACGAGGACGTGCTCGAATGGCTCGACAAGATCGCCCCGCCGAGCTGGAAGCCGGCCGCCAACGCGGTCGCCGGGGAACTGCTTCCCGACGACGGCGACTACCGCCACCACCGGGGTGGCGAGGACAACGGCGACGCGCATCTGAAGAACCTGCTTGTCCACCAGCAGGCGATCGTCCCGGTCACCGCCGGCCGACTCGACCTCGGTCCGTGGCAGCAGGTCTTCTACTGCGAGTTCGACGGGCGCCGCCCCAAGCGCTTGGTGATCAAGGCGATGGGCGAGTAGCGCAGCCGACATTCACCACACCTTGGCGGGGGGAATGTCGGCTGCGTGCTCAGTCGCGCGGGTGAACGACGCGTTCGGCCCGCTGGCGGACTTCTTGGGCGGCCTCGCGGGTGGCGGCGGCAGCCTCGTGCTGAACCGAGGCGACGCCCTCGCTCGGCTTGCCGCCGACGATGTCCCGGAAGGCGTTCTTGAAGCGATCGGTGCGCCGGTCGGGCGGGAAGCGCGCCTCGGCGCTTGCCTGCTTAGCCGGATTGCGCTCGCCGTAGCGCTTGCGTGCCCAGGGCGAGCGGGGCTTGCCAAGCCGCCAGGCGCCGTAGATCGCGACCGGCAGGACAAAGAAGCCGACCCAGCCATGGAGCAGGCGCTGCTTGGCGAAGCAGAGCGCCACCATCGCGAAGACGAAGAGCGCGGTGAGGACGCTGCCGATCACCTCGAGCGGCGTGCTCGTGTCGAAGTCGAAGGGGGTGAAGCCGAGCAGCAGCAGGACCATTCCGGCTGCTGCGATCACGGTCGCATCGATCGAGCTGCGACCCTCCTCCGCCCAGTAGACGTCGTCGAGGTAGACCCAGAGGGCGAACTCGTCGATCGTCAGCCCGGCGCCGATGCCGAAGGCGAGGGCGCAGATCTCCAGCCAGGGGCTGTCGCCCAGGGTCGCGAAGCCGATCGTGCCAGCGGCCATCATCGTGACGATCCCGAAGACCAGGTGGTGGAGATGAACGCCGCTCTCGCTGACCACGCTGCCCGGCCACCAGGGCACCTTGGGGCTGCGCATCAGCCGGGTGCTCATGCGGATGAAGGCGAAGGAGAGGATGAAGCCGGCGAAGACGAGGAAGAGCCCCTGCTCTTCGTGCTCGACGAGCTGGTCCCAGAACTCGGTGAATATCGAGGCCGTGCTCACTGCTCCGGCTTCGAGTGTAGTTCGACCACCGCGCCCTCCTTTTCGCGGATCCGGTCGACGGTGAGCAGGACCGCGGCGACCGCGAAGAACGGGGTGAAGGCGAGGTTGGAGAGGACGTCGGCCAGCCACTCGGAGAGCAGCGTCTCGCCGAGCAGATCGTGGGTAAGCACTGTCGCGATACTGGTCAGGCCGTCGCCGACGATCTCGATCGGAATCATCACGGCGGCGACCACGAGGAACTTGCCGCGCACGAGCCGCACGCTGCGGGCCAGCGCGGCACGCACGCCGCGATGCTCGATCTCGACCACCGGCGCCGCCAGGCCGAGCCAGACGAAGGCGAGAATTCCCGGCACGACGAAGAAGACCAGGCCGAGGGCGACCGCGACGCCGTAAATCAGATCGATTGCGATCAGCGGTCCGTAGTCGACCATGTGCGCCGTCTCACGCAACGTCGGCGGCCTGCCGTCGTGCGGATGGGTGAGCGAGATCGCAACCGCACCTGTGTAGAAGACCTCTCCGATCAGCCCGGTGACGGCTAGGGCAATAACCGCGACGGCGGCGGCGGTTATCTCGACCACGCTGTCGACGTCGAAGGAGCCGATTTCCGCGTGCACGGCGAGCGCGTGGATCAGCCCCAGCGGGATGAAGACGATCAGGGCGAGCAACAGCAGGGACGGAGCCCAGCGCGCGTAGGTGCGACCAATGCCGGCATAGACGGAGAGGATCTCGGCGCGGCGGCTCACTTCAGCGATGACGGCGGCGCCCCGAGGGGCGGCGACCGCGCTCCTCCAGCTTGCCCGGGGCCGACTCGCCCGCCGGCACGCGGCGCGCTTCACGCAGATCGGGGATCAGCAGCTCTTCTGCGCAGCGACGATGCCAGTGATGATGTTCGGTGCCGCCGAGGCGGAAGACGTACTGGACGACGACGTGCTCGCTGCCGATCTCGATCTCGCCGTGGCAGGCAGGGCAGCGGTAGAGCTTGCGTGAGATGCCGCGAATCACCCAGGCCTCGTCGCCCTCGTCGGTGAAGCCGCGCACGCTCCAGCGTTTATCGGGCAGCCCGGCGAGCCCGCCGGCCATCAAGACCTCCGCTTCGCTCCCGGCGCGACGAACCAGAGATGCACGCTTGGTCGCTCCGCGATCACGGTTACCGCCTCGAGAGCCAGGCGAAGCCGGCGGCCATCGCCAGGTTTGCGACGCCCGCCAAGCGCAGGCCGAGCTTGGCCCCGGGTCTGCTCACTGCCGGCGACTCCGCCCAGATCGCATCGGTGGCGATCTCGGTGCCGCGCAGCCAGGCAAGCGCCCACCAATCGCGGGGCTCGCCACGCCGGTCTGCCAGGGCGTGGGCGGCGGCGAAGGTCAGCCAGATCGGCGCGCAACGGCGGAAGAGGTGTTCTGCCTCCGGGCTCGGATGGTCGTGACCGAGCACCTTGAGCGTGGTCGCAGG
>DATNHC010000073.1:0-10922 GCA_035605155.1 Solirubrobacterales bacterium | reverse complement strand
GGAGACGATCAAGCGGTTCGAGCCCGTCGCCCTGCTGGTCATGGTGGTCGGCGCTCTCAACTGGGGGATGGTCGGACTGTTCGACACGAACGTGATCTCGGACGTCTTCGGCAGCGGCACGCTCACCGACGTCGTCTATGTCGTGGTCGGCGTCTGCGGACTCCTCTACATCCCGAGGCTGCTCGACAGCCTCCACATCGGCGGTCACTCGCCGCACGCGCGCGGCGTCTGAGCGACCGCAATCCGTCAACGGGCCGGGCCCAATCGGGCTTGGCCCGTTCGCGGACCGTCAGTCGCTTTCGACAACCTCGAACTGGGACATCAGGCCGTGGTCCTCGTGGTCGAGCATGTGGCAGTGGATCACGAACTTGCCGGTGTAGTCGGCGAAGCGGCCGGCCACGAGGATGCGTTCCTGCGGGTAGACGAAGAAGGTCTCCTTGAGGCAGTCTTCCCAGGGCGGCGGTGGCTCGCCGTTGCGCGAGAGCAGGTACCAGTCGGTCAGGTGCATGTGCATCGTGTGGGCGACCCGGGTGCGGTTGACGATCTCCCAGGTCTCGACGCTGCCGAGCTTCGGCTTGGCGTCGGCGCGGGCCGGATTGAAGGTGCGGCCGTTGAGCAGCCAGGTCGTCTTGAACAGGCCGCCGATCGAGATCTCCCAGCGGCGGTCGGGCTTGGCGGGGGCTCTCCTCACCCAGCCGGGCAGCGGCCGCAACCGCCGCGGCACACGGGTTCGGTCCGTCATCCGTCCCGAGCCGACCCGGAACTGCATCACGGCGCCGGCGTAGGGACGCGCGCCGGCCGGCCGGCGGCCGCGCTGCGGCCCGCTGCGCAGCTCGACCCTCTCCCCTGCCATCGCGGCGAAGTCGACGAGCAGCTCGACCCGCTCGCCGGGGCCGATCAGTGCCTCGCGCCGCCGAACGGGCTTCGGCATCAAGCCGCTGTCGGTGCCGATCTGGATCAGCGGGGCCCCGTTGGAGAGCTGCAGGTTGTAGGGGCGGAACTGGGAGACGTTGAGCAGGCGCAGCCGGTAGCGCTGCGGGGTCACCCGGTGGTAGGGCATGTAGGCGCCGTTGACCAGAACCCGCTCGGCGGCGACCCCGTCGCTCGGCGGGCGCAGATCGGTGAAGGGGTCGGTCAGCTGGTTATCGCGATCGAAGGAGCGGTCGCCGATCATCAGCGCCAGGTCGCGCTCGCCACGGGGCAGCGGCAGGCCGGCATCGTGCTCGTCGTCGAGGATCCACATCCCGGCGAGGCCCCGCCAGACGTTGCGTGCCGTGTGATCGAGGCGGTGATCGTGGTACCACTGGAAGGCGGCCCGCTCCGGCTTCCCGTCCTCGGTCAAGTCATAGACGTAGGTGCGGCTCCCCCCCGGCCTGAGCAGCTGGTCGTTGCCCGACTGGCGCGCCGAGAGACCGGCCGGGATCCGGCAGTAGAGCGAGCGCGCGTGCGCGGGCGTAAGCCCACCGGGCTGTCCGTCGAACTCGCTGCGATTGTGGCCACCGTGCAGGTGGACCGTCAGCTCACCCGCCGCGCGCGGCAGCCGGTGATCGAAGGTGACCGAGGTCCGCTCGCCGGCGGGACGCCTGATCGTCGGCCCCGGAAAGCTGCCGCCGTAGGTCCACATCCGCGTCTTGGCGCCTGGCAGGACCTGAACCTCGGCCTCGCGGATCGGGATCTCGAGGTGGGCGCCGTCGAGGACGCGGGGGATCGGCAGAGGGCTGCGGAATGGCGGCGGGCCGGCCGCAGCAGTCTTTCTCTCGCCAGCCGACGATAGGGCGGCGGGCCGCAGGCCGACCGGCAGGGCTGTGGCCAGCGCGCCGGCCCCCAGGGCGCCGAGGAATGCCCGGCGCCCCAGGCGGGGCGAATCTGAGGAACCTCCAGCCGTGCCGCTAGCCGCCAGGCAGGACGTTGATCGAGCCCTGCATTTCTGGATGGATGGCGCAGATGAAGTAGATCCGGCTCGGCCCGGCCGAGGTGTCGACGCTGACCGTCTGCGAGAAGGAGGTACCGGGCTTTTCGCCCGTGAACCAGGAGTCGCCCTCAGCGGTCAGGCTGCCAAGGGCATCCCAGCCGTCGGCGCCCGCCTCAGCGGGGTTCTCTTTCACCGGGCCGTTGCCTTTCACCCCATGCCAGTCGGCGATCTCCTTGCAGATGTGTTTCGGGGTGAAGCAGACCTGACGCGCTTTCGGGGTCTTCGGCAGCGACCCCTTGGTCACCAGCGAGAACGTGTGCGGCCCGACCTGTTTCGGGTTGGTCTTATTGCGCACGGTCAGCTCTTCGCCGGCGATGATCGTTTTCGGCGCGGCGAAGGTCAGCTTGCCTTTGCTGATCTTGATGAAGACGGTGTTGGCGGTGGTTGCTCCCGCGGCCAGACCTGGGGCTGCGGCGAGAGATGCCACCAGGCCGACCGCGAGTGCGGTCGCAGCCCTGGCGGTAAGCGAACGAGACAGACGCTGCTTCAAAGTTGCTCTCCTTCCGGCACTGGCGACGGCCCGCGCCTAGGATGAATTTAAGGCGAGAAAGTACAGCGAAGTCGGCGGTCGATCAAGGGTCGCTAACCATTCCGACCGGGCGCCGTGCCTGGCTTCTGGGAACATGCCGCGCGTGCCGGAGGAGGAGCGGAGCGGAGCGAACGGCGATGACCTGGACGAGGTGCAACGCCGCCGGGCGCTGACCGAAGACGAGGCGCGCGGCGATGCCGTCGAGCGTCGCCATGCGAGCGGGGGCCGCACAGCCCGTGAGAACCTCGCCGACCTGGTCGATCCCGGCTCCTTCGTCGAGTACGGGCGCTTCGCGATCGCTGCTCAGCGCGGGCGTCGCGAGCTGGAGGACTTGATCGCCCGTACGCCTGCCGACGGCCTGATCGGCGGCACGGCACGCGTCAATGCCGAGCTCTTCAGCGAGGGCGCCGCCTGCGCGGTGCTCTCCTACGACTACACGGTCCTCGCCGGCACCCAGGGAGCCCTTGGCCACCGCAAGAAGGACCGGCTCTTCGAGCTGATCGAGCGCATGCGCCTGCCGACGGTCTTCTTCGCCGAGGGCGGGGGCGGACGACCCGGCGACACCGACTACCCGGTCGTCTCCGCCCTCGACACGCGCGCCTTTGCCCTCTGGGCGCGGCTTTCCGGCCTGGTCCCACGGATCGCGATCGTCGCCGGTCGCTGCTTCGCCGGCAACGCCGTGATCGCCGGCTGCTCGGACCTGATCGTCGCCACCGAGAACAGCTCGCTGGGCATGGGCGGGCCGGCGATGATCGAGGGTGGCGGGCTCGGCAAGGTCGATCCCGACGAGATCGGCCCGATCGAGATGCAGAGCGCCAACGGCGTCGTCGACCTGAGGGTCGCCGACGAGGCGGCTGCCGTGGCCGCAACCAGGCGCCTGCTCGGTTACTTCCAGGGACCAACGCCGCCGGGGACGCCGCCCGACCAGACTGCGCTGCGCGATGCGGTGCCCGAGCGCCAGCGCCGCGCCTATGCCGTGCAGCCGATCGTCGAGACCCTCGCCGACGAAGGCACCGTCACCTTCCTGCGCGAGCGCTTCGCGCCGGAGATGGTTACCGCCCTGGCCCGAATCGAGGGGCGGCCGCTGGGCGTGATCGCCAACGACACTCGTCACACGGCCGGCGCGATCACCAGTGGCGCCGCCGACAAGGCAGCTCGCTTCCTACAGCTCTGCGACGCCTTCGGCCTGCCGGTCCTCTCCCTCGTCGACACGCCCGGCATCATGGTCGGGCCGGAGGCCGAGCGGACGGGCTTGGTGCGCCACGCCTCGCGCCTGTTGATCGCGGGCGCCGCTCTGCGCGTACCGCTGATCGCCGTGATCCTGCGGCGCGGCTACGGCCTCGGCGCCCAGGCGATGACCGGTGGCAGCATGCACGAGCCGCTGCTCACCGCCGCCTGGCCCTCGGCGCACCTTGGTCCGATGGGCCTCGAGGGCGCGGTCAGGCTCGCCCTGCGCAAGGAGCTGGAGCAGATCGCCGACGAGCAAGAGCGCGAGCGCCGCGTGCGCGAGCTGACCGCGGCCGCGGAGGAGAACGCCAAGGCGCTCAACGCCGCCGCGCTCTTCGAGATCGACGACGTGATCGACCCTGCCGAAACCCGCGCCGCGATCGCATCGACGCTTGCCGCGGCGCAGGCCCGCGAGCCCGTCCGGCCGGACGGGCGTCGCTTCGTCGACGCCTGGTAGCTGCTGCTCAGCTGGCGCCTGCCACCGCCCGCTGCAGCTGCGTCTTATTCATCTTCGAGCGCCCTTCGATGCCCAGCTTGCGGGCGTCGTTATAGAGCTGTTCGCGCGTGCGGCCCCCCGGCCCTTTGCCGGACCGCTTGCCGCCGCGACTGCTGGCCGAGCGGCCTCGCGTCGAGCTGCGCGAGCTGCTCCGCGATTCTCCCGAGCGCGCCTTTTCCTTGTTTACGGCGCGCGCGGCGATCTCCTCGGCGCGGCTCTCCGAGCGGCCCGATTCCTTCTCGCTCTTCTTGATGTGCTCGTACTGGCGAGCTCGCTTGCTGCCTTTCTTCACTCCGCGCGGGGGCATTGCTTGCTCCTTTCCGTTGATTTCGTGCATTTACCCGCTGCCAGGCCAGCCGAACTCGCGAATGCCGTTAACGGCGCCGATCGCGGCAAGTCGCGCTCTCAGTTGATCCTGCGACGCCCGCGGGTACTGGCACCGACGTGCACCCCGTCAGGATCGGCTGTTCGGGCTGGAGCTATCGGGAATGGCGCGACGCCTTCTACCCGCCCGGCACGCCGACCTCGCGCTGGCTCCAGCACTACGCGACGGTCTTCGACACGGTGGAGCTGAACGCGACCTTCTACCGACTGCCCAAGCGCACAGCGGTGGCAGCTTGGGTCGAGCAGACGCCAGACGACTTCCTCTTCGCGGTCAAGGCCAGCCGCTACCTCACCCACATGCGCCGTCTGCGTGAGATCGAGACAGGGTTGGCGCGGTTCTGGGAGCCGCTGGAGCCAATGCGCGAGGCCGGCAGGCTCGGCCCGGTGCTCTGGCAGCTGCCGGAGAGCTTTCGGCGCGACGACGCGACGCTCGCCCGCGCCCTCGAACAGCTGCCGCCAGCGCAGCACTGTTTCGAGTTCCGCCACGCAAGCTGGTTCACCGCGGACGTCTATGAGCTGCTCGCCGAGCACGGCGCCAGCTTGGCCATCGGCCACGATCGCCGCCGGCCTCTGCCCCCCGCCTCCCCGGTCGGGCCGATTGCCTACCTGCGTCTCCATTACGGCGCCCGGGGGCGGGCCGGCAACTATTCCGCTAGCGAGCTGGCCACCTGGCGGCGGCGGATCGCGGCCTGGCGCTCGCCGCGCGAGGTCTTCGTCTACCTCAACAACGACTGGCAGGCATTTGCGCCGCGCAACGCGCTAGCGCTACGCGGCGCAGGGAGAGATCAGAGGACGAAGATCAGCGGTTAGAGCCGGGCGCGCAGCAGATCCTTGCCCTGTTCGGCGCCCTTGCGGCTCGCCTCCTGGGCACGGCGGAAGAAGTCGGCGAGCTCGCTGTCCCCAGCCCGATCGGCATCCTCGATGTAGGTATCGAGCCGCAGCACGTTGCTGAGGCACTGCTCCACGAACCAGATGACGTTGTAGTCCTTGTCCTTGGTGCCGGTGATCTCGCCGGCCTCTTGAACTGCCATGTGTGTCCTCCTCTTCGACTGTTTTGCTCACTCCCCCTGGAGTACCCGCGGGGCCAGCCTCAAACCCGTCTGGGCGAACGACCTAGGCGAGCCCCTCGAACTCGTACTCGCGCAGAAAGCCCTCGAAGAGCCGCCGGTGGGACTGCTCGTCGCGGAGGATCTCGATCACCATGTCCTGGGTGACCGGGTCGAGCTCGTCGGTCTCCTCGATGATCTGGGTGTAGTGCTCGATCGCGCCGGTCTCGGCCTTGATCACGCCGCGGATCACGTGGACGACGTCGGTCTGCTGGTCGGGGGGCTGTAGGTAGCCCTGCTCGGCGACAAAGCCTTCCGAACCGGGCACCACCCCGTAGAGCTCCTTGATCCGCTCGGCAAACCGCTTCGCATGGCCGAGCTCCTCCTCGACGTCTTCTGCCAGCGACTCCTTGATCTCCTGAGCCCTGACTCCGTCGAGATTCACCGACGCGGCGAGGTAGCTCGTCACCGTCTCGATCTCCATCCAGTAAGCCTTGGTCAACAGCTCGATCACGCGCTCGCGGGCATCCACCTTGGCGCCGTCGAAGATTCCCTTGCTGTGGCTCGTGCTGATCTCCATGCGGCTCTGCTCCTCTGCTTGATTGCTGGTGAGCCTCCGTTACCCTGGAGCCGCACGCAGCAATCGCGACTAAGTACGCTGTAGAGAGCCTTTGTCACAGGGAGCCAACTGGATGTCCACCGAGCAGCGTGAGATCGCCGATGGCACGCTCGTCGTGCGCACCGAGCGAAACAGTGAGAGCCGGGTGATCGCCTTCTGCGGCGAGCTCGACCTCGCCAACGCAGGCACCGCGGAGAGCGCCCTGCAGGAGGCGATCGAGGACGACGCCCAGGTCGTCGTCGACATGCGCGAGCTCGAGTTCATCGACTCGACCGGCATCGCCTTGCTGGTCGCCGCCCTCAACCGCAACCAGGACGAGACGAGGATCCGCTTCGTCCCCAGCACCTCTCCCGCCGTGACGCGGGTCCTGGAGCTGACCGGCTTGGCCGAGCGTCTACCGCTCGCCGACGCCTGACCTTCGCGAACGACTCACTCGAGGCCGATGCGAATTCGGACCCGCACGCGGGTCCCCTCCGGGCCGGAGCGGATCTGGACCAGGTCGCAGAGCTGGTTGACCATCCACAGGCCGCGGCCGCGCTGCTGGTCGGGCAACGGGCGGAGCCGGCCGGTCAACGGCTCCTCGATCCAGCCTTCGTCCCCGACCTCGGCAACGAGCGCCGCCGGCTCACGCCAAAGGTGAAGCGTGCCGGAGCCGCCGCCGTGCATGGTGCTGTTGGCGGCGAGCTCGTTGACGGCGATCACCATCGCGAACCTCTGGTCGCCCGACAGCGCCCCGTCGGCCTCGGCCTCGATCGCTCGCCTCACCGAGGCGAGCTCGTCTTTGCCGAAGACGAGCTTCCTCGCCTGGCGCGGCGGCTCGGGGAGCTTGCCGCTGAAGGGCTTGTAGCCGCTCGGCGAGCCACGCCAGCCGGGACTCTCGACCACCGTGCCGCCACTGACCACGTGGGGATGGCTCTGCCGAGCCGCTTCGAGGACGTCGTCGTCGAGCGCAGCGCTGTCGTAGGGGCACAGCAGCGACCATTCGCGTGTCCCGTCGAATGCCATGTTGAGCAACGACTCGTGGCGCCGGCACTCATCGAGCTCCGTTGCGTCGCGTCCAGGCCAAACCGGTTCGCCGATTCCGAGCAACGGCCCACTGACGCTCGCGGTGCGATCGAGAAAGTCGCGCCAGACGTCGATGATCCGAGCGGGGTTGCGTCCCACCCGCTCCATCTCGAGAAACGCGACGTTCTCGGCCTCGCCACCCAGCTCGGCGCGCAGCAGAGCGGTCTGATCCTCTCCAACGGCAATCAGGCTGCATCCGCCCGCCTCCATCCCCGCCCTTACGAGAGGCACGGTCCCATCGAGGAACTCCTCGTTGCTCTCGTAGAAGAGCACCTCGTGCATAAAGGCCGATCGGCACGATTTCACGGTCATGGGATCATCCTGGTCGCCTTTACCCCAGCGTCGATTCTCGCAACCAGGCGGTTTTCAGACTGGACAACGTTTGCCCCCGGCTTTGTCGGGAGCGGAGTTGGGATGATGAGCCGGTGTCCGCATACGTCCAGGTCCTGACCACGGCCGGCTCGGCCGAAGAGGCCGAGGAGATCGGCTCGATGCTGATCGAGAAACGCCTTGCAGCGTGCGTGCAGACGATCGGCCCGATCGTCAGCCGCTACCGCTGGCAGGGCGAGATCGAGGAAGCACGCGAGTGGCAGTGCCTGGCGAAGACCGAGGAGGGGCTCTACGAGCAGGTCGAGCGCACGATCCGCGCTGTCCACTCCTACGAGGAGCCGGAGATCCTCGCGATCCCGGTGCTTGCCGGCAGCCAGGGCTACCTCGGGTGGATCAGCGAGAACGTCGGCGAAGTCGGCTAAGCGCGCAGACGGTAACCGCGCGAGAAGAGCCTCAGGTTGACGAAGAAGAGGACGGCGGTGGCTGCGCTGAGGGCGAGCAGCGAGAGGGCAATGCTGACTTCGCTGAAGCCGACGAAGCCGTAGCGCACGAGGTTGATCATGTAGTAAATCGGGTTGAAGTGGGTCAGGGTCTCGAAGGGCTGCGGCAGCAGGGTCGCCGAGTAGAAGACTCCGCCGAGGAAGATCAGCGGCTGCAGGATGAAGGTCTGGGCGAAGGCGACGTCGTCGAACTGTTCGGCCCGCACGCCGATCAGCACGCCGAGCTGCGAGAAGAAGAAGCCGACCAGGAAGAGGGACGGCACCAGCACGAGGATGTGGTCGATGGGCAGGTCGACCAAAAGCGAGGCGGCGACGAAGGTCAGGCCGGCGACCATCAAGCCGCGCACGAAGCCGCCGAACGAGAAGGCGAGCAGCAGCTCGAGCGGCGAGGCCGGAGAGGAGAGCTGGTCCTGGATCGCGCCCTGGAACTTCTGCTGGAGGATCGAGGAGGAGTTGTTGGCGAAGGCGTTGATCGACCAGGCCATCATGATCAGGCCAGGGATGACGAAGACGACGTAGTCGATTCCGTGCAGCTTGTCGATGCGCGAGCCAAGCGCCGCACCGAAGACCGAGATGTAGAGGAAGGTTTCGAGCAGCGGCGCGCCGATCGTCTGCTTCTTGATCTTCATGAAGCGGTTGACCTCGCGCCGCCAGAGCGTCGCGAAGCGGATCTGCGCCGCGGTCACGAGGCGGTCACCTCGATGTGGGAGCGGGAGAGCTCCTTGCGCCCGACCAACGCCAGGTAGGCGTCCTCGAGGCTGGCGACGCCGTAACGTGCCGCCAACTCGCCACTGGTCCCCTCGCCGACGATCTGACCGTCGGCGATGAAGGCGATCCGGTCGCAGAGCTGTTCGGCCTCCTCCAGGTAGTGGGTGGTGAGCAGGATCGTCGTCCCCTCCTGGTTGATGCGCTGCACGTAGTGCCAGAGCTCGAGCCGCAGCTCGACGTCAACGCCGGCGGTCGGCTCGTCGAGGATCAGCAGGCGCGGCCGGTGCATCATCGCCCGTGCCAGGATCAGCCTCCGTTTCATCCCGCCGGAGAGAGTGCGCGTGCGTTCGTCGGCCTTCTCGGTCAGCGAGAAGGTCTCGAGCAGCTCACGGGTGCGCTCGCGCCGCTCGCGCTTGGGCATGCCGAAGTAGCCGGCGTGGTAGTCGAGCGTCTCCTCGACGGTCAGAAACCAGTCGAGGTTGGGCTCCTGCGGGGCCAGCCCGACGGCCTGCCGCGCCGGGCCATAGTCCTCGATCGCGTCGTGGCCGAAGACCCGGATCCCACCCCCGGTCGGCTGCGCCAGCCCGGTCGCGCAGTGGATCAGCGTCGACTTGCCCGCCCCGTTGGGACCCAGCAGCCCGAACAGCTCCCCCGGTGCGATCTCCAGCGAGACCCCGCGCAGCGCCTCCACCCCGGTCGGGTAGCGCTTGGCCAGGTTCTCGATTTTCAGCGCGTTGTCGGGCACGACGGTGGCACACCGTATTGGACCGCCTCGCTCGACTGACTTCGCCTTTCCTCCCGCTCTCCGAGAAGAAAGGCGAAGTCAGCACGCAGGTGCGATCAGCCGGCAAACGCACATAAGGTTGGGGTGCATGAGCGGTCCACTGCTCGCCGTAGATACGCCCTCGATGCTCTTCCGCGCCTTCTACGCGCTGCCCGACTCGATCGTGGGACTGGACGGGCGACCGGTAAACGCGCTGCTCGGCACCGCCAACCTGATCCTGCGCGAGGTCGAACTGCACCGGCCGCGGGCCGTCGTCCTCTGCTTCGGTCCCGACGCCGCCTCCTACCGGACCGAGCTCTACCCGGCCTACCATGCAGAGCGCGAGGCGGCGATGCCCGACGACCTCGCACCGCAGTTTGCCGCCAGCCGCGAGTTCTTCGCCGCCTTCGGCTGGACCGTCGCCACCAGCGATGAGCTCGAGGCCGACGACCTGCTCGGCACCTACGCACGGCGCGAGGCGGAGGCCGGGCGCCGGGCGCTGCTGCTGACCGGCGATCGCGACATGTACCAGTGCGCCGGCGAGCGGGTCACCGTGCTCTACGTGAAGACCGGCACGAAAGGCAAAGGCGCCGAAGAGGTGACCCCGGCGGAGGTCGAGCGCCGCTACGGGATCGGCCCGGAGCTGGTGCCCGACTTCATCGCCCTGCGCGGCGACCCCTCGGACGGCCTGCCCGGCGCCAAGGGCGTCGGTCCCAAGACCGCGGCCGAGCTGCTGCGCCGCCACGGCTCGCTCGAAGCCGTGCTCGAGGGCGCAATTCGCGAGCGAAGGCCGGCGCTGCGCAGTGCGCTGATCGAGGCGGCGGACGATCTGCGCGCCTTCAAGGACATCGCCACGCTTCGCGACGCCGGCGTCGATCCGCCACCCGACCGGGAGACCGACTGGGCGGGCGCCGCCGAGGCGGCACGCGAGCGGGGCATGAACCGCCTCGCCGAGCGCCTGCTGGCGCAGGCCTGAGCGCCCCGCCGTTTCGTTGAAGGATTACCAGGGTCATAGGCCGGACAATCCTTCAACCAAACCCGTGGTACTACTTAAAGGAACTTGATCGGAGTCGAACCAGACAAGCTCGTCGACCTCTCGGTGACCCTCTCCGAGCATCTGCCGGGGACCTGGCCCGAGCACATGCCGTTCGCCCACAAGAACTGGAGCTGGTACGAGGAGAGCGAGCTGCCCACCGGCGCCAGCTGCTGCGCGCTGGGCGGCTACGTGACCCACTTCATCATCGTCGACGAGCACGCCGGCACCCACGTCGACGCTCCCTCCC
>DATNHC010000072.1:0-2267 GCA_035605155.1 Solirubrobacterales bacterium | reverse complement strand
GTGGCTGCCGCTGGAGGCGACACACGTTTGCGTCTCGATTTTGTCGAGCGCCTCGGCGACGCCCCGCACGAGCGTTAGTTCGCGGGTGAAGCTCTCTCGGACCGCTGCGTCAAGCTCGGCGACCCACTCCTTTGGTACTGGCCGGCCCAAGCGCTCGCGATGACCTTCAGCGTTGCCGGCATCCCTAGACCGAGGAAGTCACGAACACAGTCCTCGTAAGTCGTCTCCAGGCCGAGCGCAGAGATTCGTTCTGCCTGGATGCGCAACGAGATCCGGTCGCTGTCGACCAGCACGCCGTCGCAATCGAATCACGAGCTCATATGCGTGCCTCGGGTTCTCACCGGTCCTCATGGGTGTCATGCCTCCCATTTGTCGAGCGTGTGGCGTACCGCCTCCAGCGGGACCATCAGCGTCAGGGGTTCTGCGCTTGCCGGCTTGAAGCCGAAGCGGGCGTAGAAGGCGGCGGCTTTCCCGTCGAGGGCGTTGACGAGAAGCGCGCGCATGGCGATCGAGCGGGAGGCACGGTCGGTGCGTTGCAGGGCGTCTAGGAGGAGGCTTCGTCCAAGGCCGATGCCCTGCTCGGAGCGATCGACGGCGAGGCGGGCGATCAGGCAGAAGGGGATCGGGAAGTGCGTTGAGGTTCCGCGCTGGACTTCGCCTGTTGCCTCTCTCTGCTCGATCTGCGAGGCGACCAGCGTGTAGTAGCCGACAACGTCGGTCTCTCCCTGCCGGCAGACGATGAAGGTACGGGCCGTACCTCGACGCTGACCTTGTCCGGCGTAGGCGCGCAGCCAGCGGTCGAGCTGTTCACGGCCACACTCGAAGTGATCGACCCTGTGATGCGGTGCGAGCGGCTCAACCGCTCCGAAGCGAGCGCTCAACCGCCGAGGACGCTGGAACGCTCAGTCAGACCGCCGAGGCCGGCCTCAAATGAAGAGGGATCATCCAGCGCCGCGAGAAAGCGGTCGGCCTCTTCTGGATCGAGCGCAATGCTCGTTCGCTCCGCCAGAACCTGCTCGGCCTCGCGGCGCGCCGCCTGGCGGACGAACTCGCTGAGCGTCTGGCCTTGCGCGGCTGCGGCAGCCTGCTCTAGGTCTCGCTCCTCGTCGGTCATCCGGATCTCTATCCGGCGGGTCTTGGCACTCGCTCGCGGCTCCATAAGCAGCAATGTACGGCATTTGTCCGGACAGCAGGCCTGATGACCTAAATGGGACGTCGAAGCGGAATCGCGTCGGACAATTCATAAACGACAACAAGATCCGCTTTCCCGGCTCCCGTGCCGGTCGACTTCGAGAAGAGGCTGCACGGATCCGGCGAGCCCGGGTAGCGTCGGTGCCCGTGACCTCGCCCGCCAACCCGGTCCCGATCCTCAGCGGGCCGCCAGGTACCGGCAAGACCACCGTGGCACGGCTCCTCGCCGAGTGTCACGGCCGGTCCGTCCACCTCGAAGCCGACTGCTTCTTCCGCTTCGTCCGCTCGGGTCACGTCGAGCCGTGGACGCCCGAGTCGCACGCGCAGAACCGGACCGTAATGGGGATCGTCGGCGATGCGGCCGCCGGGTACGCCGCCGATGGCTACTTCACGATCGTCGACGGGATCGTCATCCCCCGCTGGTTCCTCGATCCCCTCTGCGAACGCCTTCGCGAGGCGCAGCTCGACGTCGCCTACGCGATCCTGCGTGCGCCGCTGTCGGTCTGCACGGCGCGCCTTCGGGCTCGCGAAAGCGTCGAGCTCGCCGAGCCCGCGGTGATCGAGCAGCTGTGGCGCAGCTTCGCCGATCTCGGCGACCTGGAGCGCCATGTCCTGAGCCTCGATGCCGAGGCGCCAGCAGAAGTCGCCGACCTTCTGGCCCGGCGCCTGGACGAGGGCAGTCTTACGCTCACGACTACCTGAGGTCGTCCGTGGCGCCCGCCCCGTGACGGGCGCCACGGTGCCGTATCTATTCGACCGTCAGCGTGCCTTCCATGCCCGCCTCCCGGTGGCCGGGGACCGAGCAGTAGAAGGTGTAGGTGCCGGGTTTGAGGTTGGCGCTGGTTGAGTCTTCGCCTTCCTCGATCAGTTCCGTCTTCGCCACGTCCTCACCCTGCGAGTCCTCGATCTCGACGTCGTGGGTAAGCGGCTGCGGATTGTTGAAGTTGATCGTGACCTTGCCCGCTTTTGCCGTCTCTTCGGTGCTCGTGTAAGCGAGCCCGCCCGCAGGATCGGCTTCGAAGTTCAGCGTCGAGCCACCGGATCCGCCGCCGCCACCTCCCCCACCGCCGGTCGTT
>DATNHC010000071.1:0-9455 GCA_035605155.1 Solirubrobacterales bacterium | reverse complement strand
CGAGAAGAAGATCAAAGGCAATCATGTTGCGGTTGGTCAACCGCAGGGCCTGCTCGAGGGTCATCGCAAGGGCAATCCAACCAGATGGGCGAGGTTGAGGTGGGCGCAATCGTTCACCGATCGCTGGAAGGGAAAGCCCTGGGTCCGACGAATCTGATCGCCGTGACCAAGACTGCGACCAAAACCGGCCCTCAACTAAAGAGTCTTTCCGAGTACATCCAGGAGCGCTTCGACGAGTTCTCGCGTTCGCAGAAGGATGTCGCTCGCTACATCGTCGATCATCTCGACGAGGCAGCCTTCCTCACTGCCGAGGAGCTGGCCAGGAGAGCGAGCACCTCGTCCTCGACGGTGGTGCGCTTCTCCCAGGCCCTCGGCTTCGAGGGCTATCCCGAGCTTCAGCAAGCGGCGATCGAGGAGTACCGCACGGCCGGTGTCGTCAACGGCAGCAGTGCAAGCGCCGGGGCGCTGTTCTCCTTCGATCACTCCGAGCTGGAGGGCTCACTTGGCGCCGACTATGCGAACTTGGAGGAAACGGCGCGCAAGCTGACTCGCGAGCAGGTCGACGGCGCCGTGACCGCGCTTGCCGAAGCCCAGCGGGTGGTGATCGTCGGGGTCGACCAGATGGCTTTCTTCGCCAGCTACCTGCGTCACACGCTCAGCCTGCTCGACATCCGCGCCGAGATCGTCGCCAGCACCGGTGGCGAGTCGCTGCAGCGCCTCGGCCGGATCGACGACGAGACCCTGGTCATCGTCCTCTCCTCGGGCCGTGCCCATCCGCTGCTGCTGCGGGCGATGAAGCTCGCGCTGCACCGGGGCGCCCGCACCCTGGCTGTCTCCGACGCTTCGATGTCGGAGGTCGGCGAGCATGCCGAGCTAACCCTCTACTACTCCTCCAACAGCCCCTCCTTCGCCCGCTCCAATACCGCCCTGATGGCTCTCGTCCAAGCTCTGGCACACGGCCTTTACGCCAGAGACGAAGACACCCACAAAGACCGCATCCGGGCATACAAGCTGAAGTAGCGTTGCCGGCATGCGTTCGGCATTTGTCAGGGATAGCCGGACAAACGACGAACGCGACTGGGGCGAGGTGACGCGTAGTATTGGCCCCTCATGGCTGAGCGAGCGACTTTCCGTGTAAAGACGGGCCTTGCCGAGATGCTGAAGGGCGGCGTGATCATGGACGTGGTCACGCCTGAGCAGGCGCGGATCGCCGAGCAGGCTGGTGCCTGCGCGGTGATGGCGCTAGAACGGGTGCCGGCCGACATACGCAAGGACGGCGGCGTAGCGCGCATGTCGGACCCGGCGATGATCAAAGGCATCCAGGAGGCGGTGACGATCCCGGTGATGGCCAAGGCGCGGATCGGTCACTTCGCCGAGGCCCAGGTCCTGCAGGCGCTCGAAGTCGACTACATCGACGAGTCCGAGGTGCTGACCCCCGCTGACGAGCGCAACCACATCGACAAGCTGGCCTTCGACGTGCCTTTCGTCTGCGGCGCCACCAACCTCGGCGAGGCTCTGCGGCGCGTCGGCGAGGGGGCGGCGATGATCCGCTCCAAGGGCGAGGCGGGGACCGGCAACGTGGTCGAGGCGGTGCGCCACATGCGGGAGATCGTCTCTGGGATCAAGCGGCTCGCCCAGCTCGGCCCCGAGGAGCTTGCCGCGGCTGCCAAGGAGCACCAGGCGCCGCACGAAGTCGTGCACGAGGTGGCGGCCGAGGGGCGCCTACCCGTACCGCTCTTCTGTGCCGGCGGCATCGCTACGCCGGCCGACGCGGCGCTGATGATGCAGCTCGGCGCCGAGGGCAACTTCGTCGGCTCGGGCATCTTCAAGAGCGCGGATCCCGAGCGGCGCGCCAAGGCGATCGTCGAGGCGACCACGCACTTCAACGACCCTGAGCGGGTGGCAGCGGCCTCGATCGGTCTCGGTGAGGCCATGCCTGGCCTCGAGATTGCCGAGCTGGCCGCCGCCGACGCGCTGCTGCAGGACCGCGGTGCCTGAGCTGCGCCTCGGCGTCCTGGCAATCCAAGGCGGGTTCGAAGCACACGAGCGCGCCCTGCGCGACCTGGGGGCTGCGGTGAGTGAGGTGAGAACGCCTCGGGACATGACGGATCTCGATGGACTTGTGATTCCCGGAGGGGAGAGCACGACGATCTCGATGGGCATCGAGATGGCGGGGCTGGAGCCGGCCATCCGGGCGCACTACGAAAGTGGTCGCACGGTGCTGGGAACCTGCGCCGGGATGATCGTCTGTGACGACGCCCACCTCGGCCTGATCGATGCGACCGCGGCTCGCAATGCCTTCGGCCGCCAGTTGCAGAGCTTCGAGGTGGATCTCGAGCTGGAGGGAATCGGCGATGAGCCTCTGCGCGCCGTCTTCATCAGGGCTCCACGGGTCGAGCGGCACGGGCCGGCGGTCGAGGTGTTGGCTTCCTACGACGGGCACCCGGTGGCGATCCGCGAAGGAAACGTGCTCACCTGCGCCTTCCATCCGGAGCTGACCGACGACACGCGGCTGCACGCACTGTTCATGGCGATGACAACCAGCTCACAGCTCGAGCGGGAGGGAGCGGAGACTTGAGGGATCCGAGAGCGAACAACCTGGCGAAAATCCTGGTCGGTTACTCGACTGGCGTGAAGGCGGGGGAGGTGGTGTCGATCGACGGGGAGGTCGGCGCCGAGCCCCTGCTGCGCGCCGTCTATGAGGAGGTGCTGAAGGCCGGTGCGCACCCGATCCTCAATGTCGGCCTCGACGGTCTTGCGGCGATCTACTACCAGCACGCCAGCGACGAGCAGCTCGAGTGGATCTCGCCCATCATGGAGTGGACGGTCGAGAACGCCGACGTGCGCATCGGCATCGGCGCCAGCGCCAACACCCGCGAACTCTCAGCGGTGCCGCCTGAGCGCCAGACCCGCCGCCAGGCTGCAACCGGACCGGTGCTGAACCGGATGATGGAGCGCAGCGCAGCCGGCGATTTCCGCTGGTGCTACACGCTCTACCCGACCAACGCCTACGCCTCGGAGGCTGAGATGAGCCTCGCCGACTACGAGGACTTCTACTTCGGCGCCTGCCTTGCTGACGACGCTGATCCACTGACCGCCTGGGAGCGGGCCTCCGCCGATTGCAAACGCCTTGCCAAGTGGATCGAGGGCCACGAGGAGGTGCGGATCACGGCGCCAGGGACGGACATCAAGCTCGGCATCGCCGGGCGCAAGTTCATCCCCTGCGACGGGCGCCACAACATGCCCGACGGGGAGTTCTTCACCGGCCCGGTTGAGGACTCGGTCGAGGGCGAGGTGACTTTCCACTTGCCGGCGGTGATCGGCGGGCGCGAGGTCTCCGGCGTGCGCTTGCGCTTCGAGGCCGGCAGGGTGGTTGACGCGAGCGCCGAGCGCGGCGAGGAGTTCCTGGTCGAGCTGCTCGACACCGACGACGGCGCTCGCCGGCTGGGCGAGCTGGGCATCGGCACCAACTACGCGATCGACCGCGGCACGTTGGAGGTGCTGCTCGACGAGAAGATCGGCGGCACCGTGCACATGGCGGTCGGCAAGTCCTATCCCGAGTCAGGCGGAGTCAACGACTCCGCCGTGCACACCGATCTGGTCTGCGACCTGCGTCGCGGCGGCAAGATCGAGGTCGACGGCGTCGAGTTCCAGGTCGACGGCAAGTTCGTCGTCTAGCGCACCCGGCGCGGCGGGTCCTGTCACGGATTTGGTGCCACCACCCCTGCGGTAGCTAAAGCTTCCTCGGGGTGGTCCCCCAAATCCGCGCCACCCGCCGCGAGGGGCCGCCCTGGCGAACAGCTTCACTGATTCGGGATTGGCGATCCGGCGAGGAAGAAGAACCAGACTGTTAGGCAGAGCGCGGCAAGCAGGACGGAGCCCATCAGCACTGCCTCGACCACGGTCGTCGTCCCAGGGGCCGCGGGGGTGTCACGCATGCTCTTCAACCAGGTGGGTCGCATTGGCGTCAGACGGTTGGTGCCGGTGATCTGGATATAGAGGCGGTTGAGGCGGCCGATCAGCCAAGCGATCAAGACGATCGAGACGATGATTCCGGCCGCGACCACGAAGTAAGGGCCCTCGCTGGGGAACTGAGTGTGGGAGACCTTGGAGCCGATGTAGATCCAGCTCAACGGAATCGCGGTCCATAGGGAAAGCGACGCAAACAGCATCGCCACGAAGACGAGGCTGGCGGCCAGGGCCCTGGCCGCCCCCGCCCTGCGGGAGTCGGTGGCCATTTCCACACTCATAGAATGGCAGCTATGTCAGGACACTCGAAGTGGTCTTCGATTAAGCACAAGAAGGGCGCTGCCGATGCAAAACGAGGCAAGCTCTTCACCAAGCTGGCTCGCGCGATAACCGTCGCTGCGCGCGACGGGGGCGGTGAGCCGGATGGCAATCCGCCTCTGGCCACGGCGATCCAGAAGGCCCGCGACGCCTCGATGCCCAAGGACAACATCCAGCGCGCGATCGACCGTGGCAGCGGCGTCGGCGCCGACGCCGAGGCGATCGAGCAGATTCTCTTCGAGGGCTACGGGCCGGGCGGCGCCGCGATCCTGGTCGAGGCGCTGACCGACAACCGCAACCGCACGAGCGCCGACGTTCGCCACGCCTTCACCAAGCACCACGGCAACCTCGGCGAGCCGGGCTCGGTCGCTTGGATCTTCGAGAAACGCGGCGTGATCGTGGTCGACGCCAGCCGCTACAGCGAGGACGACCTGATCGTCGCGATCGACGCGGGAGCCGAGGACGTGCGCGAGGACGGTGAGCAGCTGCGCGTGATCTGCGAAGCGAGCGATCTCGGCGCGGTTCGCGAGGCGCTCGAAGAGGCTGGCGTCGAGGTGCAGGCCTCCGAGGTGGCGATGGAGCCGAAGAGCACCGTGACCGTCAAGGGGACCGAGGCCGAATGGCTCTTGAAACTCGTCGACACGCTCGAGGAGCACGACGACGTCAACGACGTGCACGCCAACTTCGACGTGCCGGCAGAGATCATCGAGAAGCTGGCTGCAGCCGCTCCTTAAAGGCATCCGAGGCTCTTTCCAGAATCACTCTCCATGCAAGTTGTGATGGGGATCGATCCTGGTGCGGCAAACCTCGGTTTCGGCGTGGTCAGGGTCGAGGGCAGTCATATGGTCGCCCTCGACGGCGGCGTCGTCGAGACCTCGCCCGAGCAACCGATCGAGCGGCGCCTGGAGCGTATCCACAGCGCTCTGTCTGAGCTGCTCGAGTGGCATGAGCCGCGGGCGATGGCGATCGAGGATCTCTACTTCGGCAAGAACGTGCACTCGGCGATGGCCGTTGGGCGGGCCAGCGGCGCGGCGATGCTGGCCGCGGCGCAGCGCGGCGTGCGCTGCTTCACCTATACGCCGCAGGCGATCAAGATGGCGGTCTGCGGGTCCGGCGCGGCCGGCAAGGAGCAGGTCCAGCGCATGGTTGGAACGCTGCTCGGCCTGCCTGAGCCGCCGAGTCCCGACCACGCTGCCGATGCCCTGGCGGTTGCGATCTGCCATGGCGGCGCCGCCGGCAGGGAAGCTGCGGTCGCCGCCGTCGATGCTGGCGCGCAGAGGCTGGCAGGATGATCGCAGCGGTTCGTGGAGAGGTCATGGTTCGCCGCCCCGACCACGTCGTCGTCGACGCGGGTGGGGTCGGGTACCGGCTCGCCGTCTCGGCTGAGACGCTGAAGTCCGTGCCGGCCACCGGGCGCGAGGTCTTCCTGCACGCCGAGCTGATCCCACGCGACGACGCCCTGGCCCTCTTCGGCTTTGCCTCCGAGGAGGAGCGCGATCTCTTCGGCGAGCTGATCTCAGTCAGCGGGATTGGGCCAAAGGTGGCCCTTGCGGTGCTCTCAGGAGGACCCGTGCGCGAGCTGCTGCGGGCGATTGCAGCCGGCGATGCGAAGCGTTTCCAGGCTGTGCCGGGGATCGGCAAGCGGACCTCGGAGCGGATCATCGTCGAGCTGCGCGAGAAGGTCGCCGGCGCTCTGGAGGAGGAGGTGGCGCTGGGGGGCTCCAGGGGCGCCGACGCCCGCAGCCTCGCCCGCGACGGCCTCGTCAACCTCGGCTATGCGCCCCTGGAGGCCGAGCAGCTGCTCGACGGCATCGAGGGAGAGGATGCGGAGCAGCTGATCGCTGCCGCCCTGCGCAAGGCCGGATCTTCGAGGAGCAAGGCGGCGTGAGCGACCGGATTCGCACGCCAGGGATCGATGGGCCGTTCCCGCCCGGGGAGGAGTCGCCACCCGATGACGTCCGGGTTCACGATGCGAGGGCCGATGCGCCTGACGAGGACCTCGACCGGTCTTTGCGGCCGCGCCGCCTGGCGGATTTCGTCAACCAGGAACAGGTCACGGAGCAGCTGGCGATCTTCATCGAGGCGGCGCGCAAGCGGGGCGAGCCGCTGGACCACGTGCTGCTCGCCGGGCCGCCCGGCCTGGGCAAGACCTCGCTGGCCCACATCGTCGCCGAGGAGATGGGCGTGCCGATGGTGCAGACCGCCGGCCCGGCCCTGGAGCGAAAGGCAGACGTTGCCTCCTTCCTCACCGCGCTCGAGCCGGGCAGCGTCTTCTTCGTCGATGAGATCCACCGCCTTGGAAGGGCGGTCGAGGAGACCCTCTATCCGGCGATGGAGGACGGCGAGCTGCCTGTCGTCCTCGGCCAGGGGGCTGGCGCGCGCACCGTCACCCTGCCGCTGCCGCCCTTCACGCTGATCGGCGCCACGACGCGTGCCGGTCTGCTGACGACGCCGCTGCGTGACCGCTTCGGTCTCTCCCATCGGGTCGAGCACTACACCCCCGGGCACCTCGGTCAGATCATCGCCCGCTCGGCAGGCATTCTCGGCGTCGAGATCGACGCCGAGGGGGCCCGCACGATCGCCGAGCGCTCGCGCGGCACGCCGCGCGTCGCCAACCGGCTGCTGAAGCGGGTGCGCGATTTTGCCCAGGTCAAGGAGCGTGGCCCAATCGACGCCGAGGTGGCGGCCGCGGCGCTTGAGATGCTCGAGGTCGACGCTGGCGGCCTCGACCGCTCCGACCGCGCCCTGCTCGATACGGTGGCGACCAAGTTCGGCGGGGGGCCGGTCGGCCTCTCGACGCTGGCGGTGGCGATCGGCGAGGAGCAGGACACGATCGAGGACGTGCTCGAGCCCTATCTCCTGCAGCAGGGACTGCTCAAGCGGACACCCCGCGGCCGGGTGATCACGCCTCGTGCATACGACCATTTGGGCCTGCCGGCGCCGGATGGCGCAAGAAGCCTCTTCTAAAAGCCACTCTCAGTAACCTGAGGGGCGTGCCGTTCTTCATCTGCCCCAACTGCGGCCACCGGGAGATAAGCGCCGAGCGCACGGCAGGCTTCAGCTCGCGCCCGAAGGGCTGCTCCAAATGCGATTTCAGCTTCGTCTTCGAGCTGCTCGACGACTACTACCCGGCGCCCAATGCGGCCTTCTTCGTCTGCGATCAGAAAGCCCGGGTGATCGATGCCGGCCGCGGCAGCTACGAGCTCACCGGCCTCACCGACGAGGACGTGATCGGCAGGCCGGTGCAGGAGGTCCTGGGTCTCCAGTGGCGGGAGGAGGCGAAGGTCCCGGGGGATGACCACGCCGCAGGTGGAGACCCGATCGAGACCTCGCTGGAGTGGGGCGTGCGCTCGCTCGGCAAGCGCGTCTCGGTCAATGCCGAGGGCGACCTGCCGGCCGAGGCGGTGGCCGACGTGTTCCCTGCCTACGACGACGACGGCGGCCTGTTGATCGTCCTCACTCCGGAGGACTAGGACGATGGCGAAGGGGCGGGGGCGCATGAGGAGGATGGGACGCTGGAACGCCTTCGTTCTCGTCTTCGTGGCTGGCCTGATCGCTGCCTCGCTGGTCGTGATCAACTCGGTCTCGACCAAGCTCGGTCTCGACCTGAAGGGTGGGGTCGAACTGATCTACCAGGGGACCCCGACCAACCAGGTCGAGTCGGTCAGCGGCGCGGACATCGAGCGCTCGATCGAGATCATCCGCGAACGAATCGACCAGTTCGGCGTCGCCGAGCCCGAGGTCGCCCGCCTTGGCGAGGACGGGATCTCGGTCAGCCTGCCCGACGTCACCAACGCGCAGCGGGCGATCGACCAGGTCGGGACCACTGCGCAGCTTTACTTCTACGACTGGGAACCAAACCTGATCGGCCGCGAGAGGGTGATCGGCGGTCGCCCTGGTGCCGAACCGCCGCCGACCGTGGTTACCGAAGCGAGCGAAGAATGGCAGGACGCGGGACGGACGACCACCCGCTTCCAGGACCAGCAGCTGATCTTCTCCGGTGCCTTCCCCACGGCCTACGCCGCGGTCAAACTCGCCTCCGAACAGGAACCGGAACCTGGCTGCACCGAGTGCTCGACCAGCCGCCCGCGCTACTACCTCTTCAACGAGCCGTCCAAAGACAAAGTCACCGGCAAACAGAAACCCCCCAACCTGATAGCGGGGCCGGAGTTCAGCAAAGCCGACCTCTACGTCAAGCCGACCGGCGAGAAGCGCCCGAAAAAGGGCGTCGTGCTCGAAGTCCCACCGGGAACCGTCGTCGTCTCGGAGATGCCCAGCGACCGCAGCGGCCAGGTGATCGAGAACGGCGAGCCTGGCTGGTATGCGCTGCGCGACCGTCCTGCCCTCTCGGGTCTGGACATCACCGATCCCAAGCAGGAATTCGACGAACTCAACCAGCCCAACGTGAGCTTCGGCTTCACCGACGAGGGTCGCCAGGCTTTTCAGGAAGTCACCCGCACGATCGCCCAGCGCGGGGCCGCCTCGGCGATCGGCCCGAGCGGCGAAAAAGCAGCGGAAGAAAACTCCGGTCGCTTCGCCGTCGTCCTCGACAACGAAGTCAAGACTCGGCCGATCATCAACTACGAACAGAACCCCGATGGGATCGACGGCCGCACCGGCGCCCAGATCTCCGGCGGCTTCACCAGCATCACCGACGCCCAGGACCTGGCGACTGTCCTGCAGATCGGCGCCCTGCCGATCAACCTGAAGTTGATCAGCCAGTCGCAGGTCTCGGCGACGCTTGGCGAACAGGCCCTCGAGGAGGGCCTGCGTGCCGGTCTCATCGGGCTGCTGCTGGTCGTTGCCTTCCTGATCGTCTACTACCGCTTCCTCGGCGTGATTGCCGTGCTTGGCCTGGCGGTCTACGCGATCTTCTTCTTCGCGCTGATCAAGCTGATCCCGATCACGATGACCCTGCCGGGCATCGCCGGCATGATCCTGACGATCGGTGTCGCTTCCGACTCGAACATCATCATCTTCGAGCGCATCAAGGAGGAGGTGCGCGCCGGACGCAGCCTCTCCGCAGCGATACCGGTCGGATACAGGCGGGGGATTGCGACGATCGTCGACGCCAACGTCATCACCCTGCTGACCGCGTTCATCCTCTTCGTGCTGGCCACCGCCGGCGTCAAGGGGTTCGCCTTCACGCTCGGGGTCGGCACCCTGGT
>DATNHC010000070.1:0-18219 GCA_035605155.1 Solirubrobacterales bacterium | reverse complement strand
CCTTCTACCCGACCAGCTTCCTCACCACCGCCCGGGAGATCCTCTTCCTCTGGGTGGCGCGGATGATCATGACCGGGCTCGAGTTCGCCGGCGACGTTCCCTTCCGCGACGTCTACGTGCACTCGGTGATCCAGGCCCGCGACGGGCGGCGCATGTCGAAGAGCCTCGGCACAGGGATCGACCCGCTGGAGGAGATCGACGTGCACGGCGCCGACGCGCTGCGCTTCGGCCTGCTGGCGATGTCCTCGACCCAGGACGTGCGCTACTCCGACGCCAAGGTGCAGCAGGGGCGTGACCTCGCGAACAAGCTGTGGAACGCGAGCCGGCTGATCTTGCTCAACACGGCCGAGGTCGAGGCGAGGCCGGCCGGCGATCGAGTCGAGGACCGCTGGATCCTCTCGCGGCTCGAGCGGACGATCGCCTCGGTGACCGAGAAGCTCGACAGCTACGACTTCGCCCACGCTTCGCAGGAGGCCTACGCCTTCTTCTGGTCGGAGCTCTGCGACTGGTATCTGGAGATCGCCAAGCCGCGCCTCTACGAGGGGGAGGCAGAGGTCTCGGCCAACCTGCTTTGGGTGCTCGAGCGCACCCTTGCCCTACTGCACCCGATCATGCCCTTCGTCACCGAGGAGGTCTGGTCCTACCACGCAAGCCGCGAGGGTCATCTCGCTGTACATCCCTTCCCCGTGGCCGATGACTCGCTGCTCGACCCGCGGGCCGAGGCCGAGGTCGAGCGGGGCATCGAGCTGACCCGCCGCCTGCGCGCCTGGCGCGACATGGTCGAGGCGCCGGCTGCGAGTCAGCTCACCGCCCGAGTCGAGGGAGAGCAGCCGCAGGAGTTCGTCGGCCGTCTCTCCCGCTTTGAGTTCGCGCGGGACGGCGGAGACCCGATCGCCTCGGTCGGCCCCGTCAGGGTGCTTGCTTCGGCTGAAATCGACGCGGACGCGGTCGCCGCCCGGCTCGAGAAGCGACGCGAGGAGCTGCGCGCGGAGGTCGCCCGCGCCGAGGGCAAGCTGGCCAACGAGAAGTTCGTCGCCCGGGCGCCGGCCGAGCTGGTCTCCGAGGAGCGGGACAAGCTCGAGCGCTACCGCGCCGAGCTCGAGGAGCTCGGATAGACCCACAGGCATACCTCGACTCGCTCGAGCCGCTTGGCTGGAAGCTCGGGCTCGAGCGCATGCGCAAGCTGAGCACGGTTCTCGGCATGCCCCAGCACCGCTTCGCCTCGATCCACGTCGTCGGCACCAACGGCAAGTCCTCGGTGACGCGCATGATTGCCGCTCTGCTCGAAGCGCACGGCGTGCGCACTGGGGCCTGCGTCTCGCCCCATTCGCTGCACTGGTCCGAACGAGTCCTAGTCGGCGGCGAGGAGATCGACCCCCCCGCCTTCGCCAGCGCCGTGGAGCGAACTGCGTTGGCAGCGGAGACGGTCAACCGCAGCTTGGATGAGGGCGAGGAGTTGACCCAGTTCGAGGTCGCCACGGCGGCTGCATTCGTCGCCTTCGGCGCGGCCAAGGTCGAGGCCGCTGTGGTCGAGGCCGGCCTCGGCGGCAGGCTGGACGCGACCAACACGATCCCTTCGCGGGTGACGGTGCTCACCTCGATCGGGCTCGACCACACCGAGTGGCTGGGGGAGACCGAGGTTGAGATCGCCGCCGAGAAGCTGGCCGTCCTGCGCGACCACACGACGCTGGTCCTCGGGCAGTTGAGCGATGAGGTTGCCGCTCTTGCCGAGCGAGTTGCGAGCGAGCACGGCGCGGAGCTGATCGTCGCGCCACCGGACCCGGGCGAGGAGATCGAGCTGCGCGCCGCCGGCGCCTTCCAGCGCCGCAACTTCGCCCTCGCCACGACCGCTGCCGAGGCCTTCCTCGGCCAGCTCGATGCAGCGCGCGTCACCGAGGTCGCCGGGACGCTCACCGTTCCCGGGCGGCTCGAGCGGGTCGCCGAGCAGCCGCCGACGCTGCTCGATGCAGCTCACAATCCCGACGGGGCCGCGGCCTTGGCGGAGGGTCTCGCAGACGTCGCCGCAGGCCGGCCCGTGGTCGCCTGCCTGGCGGTTCTCGCCGACAAGGACGCCGCAGCGATGGTCCGCGTCCTGGCGCCGGCGCTCGAGTGCGCCGTCTGCACGGAGCTCGATCCGAGCGTGTTGCGATCCCGGGGTCTCCCCGGCGTCTCCTCGCACAGCGCCGCCAAGCTTGCCGCTGCTTGTGAAGCGGCTGGCCTGCGTGCCGAGCAGCAGCCTGATTTGGCGGCGGCGCTGAGCCGCGCTCGCCAGCTCACCCTCGAGCGCCCCGACGGCATGCTGCTCGTCAGCGGATCTCACTACGTGCTGGCGCCCGCTCGTGCGGCCTTGCGCCTGTGGCAGGATTGAGCAATGGACCAGGGGACCAAGAGCGCCGGCTCGGAACTGCTCTCGATGATGGCGCTGGTCGCTGCGGTTGTCGCCGCGGTGATCCTCGTCTTCTTCGGCCTCGGCTACCTCTTCGGCAGCCTCTTCCTCTAGCCAAAAGCCTTCCGGTGCGCTTTATGTGGCTATAGACCGTAAAAGGCGCACCGCAAGCCCGGCAGGTGGATGCTGTCGGGTGCGAGGGTTCGCCCGCCCGGCGGCGAAGTAGACTGGCCGACCCCGCCTCGGGTGGGCCCCAGCCATGGCACTAGCGATCTTCGGCATCAGCAACGACGGCCTCAACCTGGCCGCAACCCTCTTCGTCTTGATGATCGTCGTCGTCTGGCTGGCGCTGATCGTCTACACCTACCTCGACGCCAAGCGGCGCATCGCCGATCCCTTCCTGGTCGCCTGCGCGACGATCGGCTCCTTCTTCCCCTACATCGGCACCGCCGTCTACGCGATCGTGCGCCCGCCCGAGTTCCTCGAGGACGCCCATGAACGGGAGCTCGAGATCCGCGCCGCGGAGCTGCGCGTGCGCCAATTGACCGAGGCCTCCTGCCCGAACTGCGAATACCCGGTCGAGAAGAGCTACCTGCGTTGCCCCAAGTGCCAGAAACGTCTCAAGGACCCCTGTCAGAGCTGCGGCAAGCCGGTCGACCCGCGCTGGGCGCTATGCCCCTACTGCGAGAACCCCATGGGTGAGCGTCGTCCGCGTCAGCGGGCGAAAGCCGAGGGGCGCCGCGAGCCGCGCACCGAGCGCCCGCCGCGTGAGGAGCGGCCAAAACGACGGGCTACCCGTAAAGAGGCGCCGCCGCAGGAGCAGCCGCCCGAGACTGCCACAGCCCAGAAACCCCAAAGGAGCCCCGCCCGTGAGCCGGACGCTGATCCTCGTAAAGCCTGACGCCTTCCAGCGCGCCCTGACCGGAGAGGTGATCGCCCGCTTCGAGCGCAAGGGATTGCGAATCGCCGCCCTGAAGACGATGCGGGCCGACGAGCCGATCGCCAACAAGCACTACGAAGAGCACACGGAAAAGCCTTTCTTCGGCGAGCTGGTCGACTTCATCACCGGCGGGACCCTGGTTGCGATGGTGCTCGAGGGAGCCGAAGCGGTGCCCGCTGCGCGCCAGGCGATCGGCGCCACCAACCCGGTCGAGGCAGCACCCGGCTCGATTCGTGGCGACTTTGCGCTCGAGGTGACCTTCAACATGGTGCACGGGTCCGACTCGGACGAGTCGGCCGAGCGTGAGATCGACATCTGGTTCCCTGAGTTGACATGAGCTGTTGGGCCGGCGGGTCCTGTCACGGTTTTGGTGCCACCACCCCTGCGGTAGCTAAAGCTTCCTCGGGGTGGTCCCCCAAAACCGCGCCACCCCCCGGCAGCAGCGCATGGCACTGAGCGGAGGAGCCCGGAGCGCATGAGGCTGACGCTCGCATCCGGGTCGCCGCAGCGGAGTGAGATCCTTCAGAAGCTGGGGTTGGAGTTCGAGGTCGTTGTGCCCGGTGTCGAGGAGTTGACGGGTGGGGATCCTGAATTCGAGGTTCTCGAGAACGCCCGGCGCAAGGCAAATGCTGTGACCAAAGCGGCTCCTCCCGCGGGTGGCGGCGTAGGGGGGACCACCCCCGAGGACGCTTTAGCGACCGCAGGGGGTGGGGGGTCCCCTGCGGCGACAGGACCCGCGGGCCAAGCCGATCGGCCTACTTTCGTCATCGCCTGCGACACCGACGTCGTACTCGACAGCAAGGCCCTTGGCAAGCCAGCTGACGCTGCCGAAGCGCGTGCCTACCTCGACCGCCTGTCGGGCCGCGCGCACGAGGTGCTCAGTGGGCTCGTCGTCCTCGCCGAGGGCGAGGAGCGCAGTGGGCTCGAACGCACCACTGTCGTCTTCAAGCAGTTGAGCGAGGCGGAAAAGCAGCGCTACGTCGAGTTCGGCGAGTGGCGGGGGCGCTCTGGGGGCTATGCGATTCAGACCCTCGGCTCGACCTTGGTCGAGCGGCTCGAGGGCAGCGTCTCCAATGTGGTCGGGCTGCCGGTCGGGTTGCTCTTCGAGCTGGCGCCCGAGCTCTTCCCGAGCGCCTAGCCAAGCGTGGCTCGCTGCCAATAACGGAAAATAGCTGGACTGCTTGGCGCTATTTGGGATCATTTTGGCTGGAAGGTCTGCTATCCGCACATGGGCGTATTCGGATATCTCAGAGGTCTAGGCGGTCGTGACATGGCCGTCGACCTCGGGACGGCCAACACACTTGTGTACGTGCGCGGCCGCGGCATCGTGCTTTCCGAGCCCTCGGTCGTCGCCATCGACTCACACAGCGGCCGGGTGCACGCGGTGGGCGCCGAGGCAAAGCGGATGCTGGGCCGCACGCCGGGCACGATCACGGCGATCCGGCCGCTCAAGGATGGCGTGATCGCCGACTTCGACGTCACCGAGCAGATGCTGCGCCACTTCATCGAGCAGGTCCACTCGAACCGCTTCGCTCACCCGCGGGTCGTCGTCTGCGTGCCTTCCGGGGTCACCGGGGTCGAGAAGCGCGCGGTCGAGGAGGCCTGCCTCTCGGCGGGGGCCCGCCAGGCCTACCTGATCGAGGAGCCGATGGCGGCGGCGATTGGCGCCGGCCTGCCGGTGGCCGAGCCGACCGGATCGATGGTCGTCGACGTCGGCGGTGGCACGACCGAGGTGGCGGTGATCTCGCTGGGCGGGATCGTCGTCTCGCAATCGATTCGGATCGGTGGCGACGAGCTCGACGAGGCGATCGTCAACCACTGCAAGCACCGCTACAAGCTGGCGATCGGCACGCAGACGGCGGAGCAGGTGAAGCTCGAGGCGGGCTCGGCCTCCTCGCTGCCCGAAGAGGTGCGCACCGAGATCCGTGGCCGCGATCTCGTCTCCGGCCTGCCCAACACGATCGAGCTCGGCTCCGAGGAGGTGCGCGAGGCGATGGAGGAACCGGTCGGCCACATCGTCGAGGCGGTCAAGGAGACCCTCGACCGCACTCCTCCCGAGCTTGCCGGTGACATCATGGACCGCGGCATCACGCTCGCCGGCGGCGGAGCGCTGCTGCAAGGACTCGCACAGCGACTGCGCGACGAGTGTCAGATGCCCTGTCAACTGGCAGAGTCACCGCTGACGTGCGTGGCGGTCGGCTCGGGCATCTCCCTGGAGGAGTTCGAGGCCATCCACCGCGCCAGCAAGCAGAATTCCGGGACCAGGCACTTTGCTTAGCTCCCTCCATCCCAAGTCAAGAACCTAGGTCGTCACTGTGTACCGAAAGCAAGTTCGCCGCCGCCGGGCGGTGCTCGCCCTGCTGATCGTCAGTTCCTTCGTGCTGCTCTCGATCACCTACGGGCAGGGCTCGCGTGGCTTGCAGAGCGGCGTCAGCACGATCTTCAGCCCGGTGCAGTCGGTCGCCGACCGGGCCCTGAAGCCGGCTCGCGACCTGGTCGACTGGTTCGACAAGACCTTCGACGCGCGGGGCGAAAACAGCCGGCTGAAGTCGCAGCTCGTCATCGCCCGTGAGCAGGCCGTCGCCGGCCAGGAGGCGCTGCAGGAGAACGCACAGCTCCGCTCGCTGCTCGAGCTCGACCGCGACCCGGCATTTGCCGCATCTGCCTTCGAGGAGGTGACCGGGCGGGTGATCTCTCGCTCGCCGACCGTCTGGCGCTCGAGCGTGGCGATCGACCTCGGTGACGGCGACGGCGTTCGGGTCGACGACCCGGTGATCAGCGGCGACGGCCTGGTCGGCCGCATCGCCTCGGTCGGGCCGAGCTCTTCCCAGGTGATGCTGCTCACCGACCACGCCAGCGCCGTCTCGGCCAAGGTCGTGCCGCCCGGCGTTCAAGGCGTGATCAAGCCCGAAGTCGGCAATCCCGAGGATCTGGTGCTCGACTTTCTCGACTCGACCAAGCGCGTGCACCGCGGCCTCGCAGTGGTCACCGCCGGCTGGCGCGCGCAGGGTCTTGCCTCCAACTTCCCGCCCGGGTTGCCGATCGGCGAAGTGACGAGTGCGCCCGTCGACGAGCAGGTGGCGAGCCAGCAGGTGCAGGTGCGCCCCTATGCCGACCTGCGCAACCTCGACTTCGTTCAGGTCCTCACAGGGGGGTCACGGTGATCGTCACTCCCCAGGTCCTCGGCCGCATCGTCGCGATCGCCGTGCTAGGAGTGCTGCTGCAGCTCTCCTTCTTCTCGCAGGTCGAACTGTTCCATGTCAGTCCCGACGTGCTGCCGGCGTTGGTCGTATGCCTCGCCCTGCTCGGCGGCAGCACGACCGGCGCCGTCTGTGGCTTCGCGATCGGCCTCTTCGTCGACTGCCTGCTGGTCGAGGCGCTCGGCATCAGCTCGCTGGTCCTGCTCGGCGTCGGCTGGTCGGCGGGCACGGTCCGCGAACGCTTCGACGTCCACGGCCTGCTTGTGCCGGCGCTGCTCTGCATGGGCTTCACCCTGGCCGCCGAGCTGGGCTTCGCGGTGATCCATCTGCTGCTCGGCATCGACGCCCCGGTCAGCCCGCTGATCGTCCGCGACATGCTGCTGAAGAGCGTTTACGCCTTCTTCCTCGCCTGGCCGATCTATCTCGGCGTGCGACGCGCCTTGCGACCGGCATTGGTCGAGGAACCGAAAATACGGCGGCGCCAGCCGACGGTGCTGGGAGCCTAGGCGTGTACCTTCGCTCCGACGAGCGCGGCCCGGCGATGAGCAACCGCCTTGCCCTGCGCATCGCGGTCCTGGGGGGCTTTGCCGTCGTCCTCTTCGCGATCCTCTTCTTCTGCCTCTGGCAGCTGCAGGTGCTCGACGGCGACGAATACCTCGCCGAAGCGAAGAACAACCGCACCCGCGAGTACCGGGTGAGCGCGCCGCGTGGCGAGATCCTCGATCGTGACGGCGAGCTGCTGGTCGGCAACCGCACCAGCCTGGCGCTGCAGGTCAACCCGCGCAAACTGCCCGCCGGGAAGGCTGAGCGTCGGGCGGAGCTCTCGCAGCTCGCCGAGCTCACCCACGGCACGCTGCGCAGCGTACGGCGCCGCATGCGCGAAGAGCTGAAGCTGGCGCCGGCCGCGCCCGTGACCCTGCGCCGCGACGTCGGCAACTACCTCGTCTACTACCTGCAGGAGAACCAGGACCGCTTTCCGGGGGTCGAGGTGCAGCGCGTATTCGTCCGCGACTATCCGAACGGCACTCTCGCCGCCCACGTGCTCGGCAACGTCGGCGAGATCTCCGAAGACGAGCTGAAGGAACCGCAATACCGGCTGCTGCAGCCCGGTGATGAGATCGGGCAGGACGGGGTCGAGTACACCTACGATCGCTATCTGCGTGGGCGCCCCGGACTGACCAGGATCCAGGTCGACGCCCTCGGCCAGCCGACGCCCAACGGCCAGCTGGTCTCGCGGCCGCCGGTCCCCGGCGAGAGCCTCAAGCTCTCGATCGACTCCGAGGTGCAGGTGGCGGGTGAGTCGGCGCTGGCGGCGCGGGGGCTGCCGGGGGCATTCGTGACGATGGACGTGCACACCGGGGAGATCCTCGGCCTCGGCTCTTTCCCGACCTACGAACCGGCGCTCTTCACCCGACCGCTGACCCAGAAGCAGGTTGACGAGACCTATCTCAACCCGGCGGCACCGCTCGCCGACCGGGCGATCTCCGGGCTCTATCCCACGGGCTCCACCTTCAAGCTGATCACCGCGCTGGCGGCCCTCGAAGAAGGGGTGATAAGCCCCACGGACGTGGTCGTGGACAGTGGCTCGATCACCGTCGGCGGACAGCCCTTCCAGAATGCCGGTGGCGCCGCACTCGGCCCGGTCAGCATGGTGAGCGCCCTGCAGTACTCCTCCGACGTCTACTTCTACCTGCTCGGCCTGAAGATGTGGGACACGGGCGGCTTGCAGCGCTGGGCGTACAGGCTGGGGATCGGGCGACCGACGGGAATCGACCTGCCGGGCGGCGAAGAAAGCCTCTTGCCGACTCAGCACTGGCGTAACCAGCTCTACGCCGAAGGCGGCACCGACCGGCCCTGGTCGGCCGGCGACAACATCCAGCTGGCGACGGGCCAGGGCGATCTTCAGACCAACCCCCTGCAGATGGCCGTTGCCTACGCGACGCTGGGCAACGGCGGCACCGTCGTCACCCCGCACGTGGGCAAGGAAATCACCGACGCCGCCGGCCGGGTGCTGAAGGAATTCGCACCGCCGCCCCGGCGTCAGGTCCACTTCGACCCCGAATACCGCAGCGTCATCCTCGAAGGGCTGCACGATGCCGCGCAGGTGTCTGGCGGCACCTCCTTTGAAGTCTTCGGTGGCTTCCCAATTCCGGTGGCGGGCAAGACCGGCACCGCGCAGCGGGTCGGCCATGCCGACCAGTCCTGGTACATCGTGCTGGCGCCCTATCCCGACCCCCAAATCGTCACTGCCGTTACGATCGAGGAAGGAGGATTCGGCGCCGAATCGGCCGCGCCGGTCGCTCTGGACATTCTCGAGGCCTATTTCAACAAGCAAGCCGCCGGCTCCGCCGGCCCAAACGGAGGCAGTCCCGGCTGATGTACGCGACCCGAACGCGGCAGGCCCGTCCCGAGCCTTTCGCCGTCCACCCCGGCATCGCCGAGCGCCTCGGCCTCCCCTACATGGACGGCGCCCTGGCGATCTCCGCCGTGGCCCTTGCCGCCTTCAGCGTCTTCACGCTGAGCCAGTCGACCCTGCATGACGTGCCCGGCAGCCCCAATTACTTCGTCGACCGTCAGGTGATCTACGCTGGTCTCGGCATCGTTGGCATGTACCTCCTGACCCGCGTCGACTACTCGCGCTTCCGCGAGCTGCGCGTCGGCATCTACACCTTCCTCTTCGTCAGCATCTCCCTGGTCTTCGCATTCGGCTTCGCGGCTCGCGGCTCGCGGCGCGCCTTCGACCTGCCCCTCTTCAGCTTTCAGCCATCTGAGCTCGGCAAGCTCCTGCTCGTGCTTGCGCTCGCCGGGTTCGTCATCGATGGCGCCAGGAAGGGATCGGATTGGCAGCGCACGGTGCGCTACCTCTGCCTCGGCCTGGCACCGGCTGCGCTCGTCTTCCTGCAGCCCGACCTCGGCACCTCCCTGGTGTTCGGGGCCATCACCCTCGCCGTGATGTACGTGGGGGGCGTCCCCTGGACGCACTTCGCGGTGATCGGCGCGGCCATCGTCGCCCTGACGGCAATCGTCCTCGTGGTGGCTCCCGGTGTCGGGACGCCGATCCTCAAGGCGTACCAGACGGAGAGACTCACATCTTTTCTGGATCCAAGCGAGGATCCCAGCGACGCTGGCTACCAGCAAAATCAGGCCAAGACCGCCATCGGCTCCGGTGAGATCACCGGCCGTGGCGATCGGGCTACACAGACGCGGCTCGACTTCGTCCCAGAGCGGCACACCGACTTCATCTTTGCCGTGATCGGTGAGCGCTACGGATTCATGGGAGCCGCGTTGGTCCTATCCCTATACGCCCTGCTGATCTGGCGGGCGCTGCGGATTGTGACGCTCTCGAAGAACTCCTACGGAACCCTGGTGGCAGGTGGCATCGCCGCCATGCTGCTCTTCCAGGTTTTCGTGAACGTGGGGATGAACCTGGGGATCATGCCGATCACCGGAATTCCCCTGCCGCTGATGAGCTATGGAGGATCGTCGGTACTGGCGACCTTCCTGGCGATCGGCGTTCTACAGAGCATTCACATGCAAGCGCGGCTCAGCCAGAAAGGCAGGTTCGCCTGGTGATCCCCAGAAGGGGACTCCCGGGAGCGCGTACCTACCAACTGAACTGAGCTAAACAAATGAAAAAGACAATTCTGGTTTCCGCCGATCGCGGCGAGACCCGTGTGGCCGTGCTCGAGTCGAAGACGAAAGGCGGCAACCGCGACGTTGCGGAGCTCTACATCGAGCGCCGTGGCCGGCGCTCGATCGTCGGCAACATCTACAAGGGCAAGGTCGACAACGTCCTGCCCGGCATGGAGGCCGCCTTCGTCGACATCGGCCTCGAGCGCAACGGCTTCCTGCACGTCGACGAGATCGTCCTACCGGGCGGCGAGCAGGCGCCGCGGCGCGGTCGTGGCAAAGGCCGCCGCATCGACGAGCTGATCAAGCCCGGTCAGGAGATCCTCGTGCAGGCGGTCAAGGACCCGCTGAAGACCAAGGGCGCGCGGCTCTCGATGAACGTCTCGATCGCCGGCCGCTATCTCGTCTACGCGGCGCAGGGCAGCGGCGTCGGCGTCAGCCGGCGACTGGCCGACTCCGAGCGCGACCGCCTGCGCAAGATGGTCGACCGCACCTACAAAGGCCCCGGCGGCCTGATCGTCCGTACCGCTGCCCACGGGGCGAAGAAGGCCGACTTCGTGCGTGAGATCGGCTACCTGCACAAGCTCGACGAGGTCCTGCAGCGACGTACCGAGCAGACCGAGGCGCCCGACCTCGTCTTCCAGGAGGCCGACCTGCCGGTCCGCGTCCTGCGCGACGTCTTCCTCAGCGACTTCGAGAAAGCGATCATCGACTCGCCCAAGCAGTTCGAACGGGTGACCAGCTTCTTCCAGCGCACCGCGCCGGAGCTGGTCGAGGGGGTCGAGCTCTACGAGGGACGCAAGCCGCTCTTCGAGAAGTGGGGGATCGACAAGGAGATCGAGTCGACCCTCGGCCGGCGGGCCGACCTGCCGTCGGGTGGCTACCTGATCGTCGACTACGCCGAGGCGCTGACCGTGATCGACGTCAACAGCGGCAGCTTCACCGGCCGCGGCAAGGGCGGGCTCGAGGAGACGATCACCCGGGTCAACACCGAGGCCGCCGAGGAGGCCGTGCGCCAGCTGCGCTTGCGCGACATCGGCGGCATCATCGTCATCGACTTCATCGACATGTCGCGGGCGCGCAACCGCGACAAGGTGCTGAAAACGCTGCGCAAAGCGCTCGACGCCGACAAGTCGAAGAGCTACGTGGTCGAGGTCTCGCCCCTCGGCCTGGTCGAGATGACCCGCCAGAACGTCACCGACGGGGTGCGCGAGATCCTCACCGCGCCCTGCCCAACCTGCGAGGGCGAGGGCGTCGTGCTCTCCGCGGAGACGGTCGCCCTCGATGCGATGCGCCGCTTGCCCGACGTGGCGGCTGGCGCCAAGGACGCCGAGGCGCTGCTGGTGCGCGTCCATCCCAAGGTCGCCGCCGAGCTGATCGACCCCGAGAGCGGTCTCGCCGAGCTCGAGGCCGAGACCGGCAAGCAGTTCCACTTCGAGGGCGGCGACGCGTTGCCGATCGACACCTTCGACGTGATCGAGGCCGGCACGCGGGCTGAGATCGAGGAGCGGGCGCTGCCCTTCAAGGTCGGCGAGGAGGTGCTGGTCAAGATCGACGAGCCGCACATGTACAACGCCGACGACGCCGTCGCCCGCGTCGACTCCTACATCGTCAGCGTCACCGGCGGCGGTCGCTTCGTCGGCGAGCGCAAACTGGTGCGGATCGAGCGGGTCGAGCGGGCCGCCGCCGTGGCTTCTCTGCCCGCGGGCGAGGCCAATGGCGCCGCTGGCGGCGAGGAAAACGGCTCCCAGCTAGAATCCGCGCCCTCGCGCAGTCGCCGTCGTGGCCGCAGGGGCGGTCGCGGGCGGTCGGGGTCCACTCAGAGCAAGGGCTAATGAATACGTACGCAGTCATAGAGAGCGGCGGCAAGCAGTACCGGGTCGAGCAGGGCACCTCGCTGCTCGTCGACCGGCTGAGCGCCAAACAGGGCGACAAGGTCACCCTGCGCCCGGTGATGTTCCGCGACAAGGAGGTCGTCGCCAGCGGCAAAGAGCTGGAGAAGGTCAAGGTCGAGGCGACCGTGACCGAGCACCTGCGCGGCAAGAAGATCAAGGTCTTCAAGTACAAGCCGAAGAAGGGCTACCGTCGTCGCGCCGGTCACCGCTCCGAGCTGACCAAGCTCGAGGTGACCGAGGTCAAACTGCTGAGCCGCAAGCCGGCGGCGGCAAAAGAGGAGAAGCCGGCGGAGAAGAAAGAGCCGACGAAAAAACCGGCCAAAGCCAAAGCTAAAAAAGCGGAGGCGAAAAAACCCGCCAAAGCTAAAAAAGCTCCCGCGAAAAAAGCGGCTGCCAAAAAACCAGCCGCAAAAGCGAAAAAAGCTGCGGCCAAAAAATCTGCTGCTAAAAAGGACTGACGATGGCGCACAAGAAGGGACTCGGCTCGAGCCGCAACGGTCGCGAATCCAACCCCAACATGCTCGGGGTCAAGGTCTTCGCGGGCCAGAAGGTCTCCGGTGGCGAGATCATCGTGCGCCAGCGCGGCACGCGCTTCTGGCCCGGTGAGGGTACGGGGCTCGGTCGCGACCACACGATCTTCGCCGCCCGCGCCGGCACAGTCGATTTCAAGCCGTCCCGCAAGGGCCGGACGATCTCGGTTCTCGCGGATTAGCTCTCGGGGGGAGCCGACCCCCGTTTGCCAACTTCGCTCGGTGGCGCCTTTTGCCCGGATAGCGGGAAGAAAGCGCCACTACTCTCTCTGATCGATGTACGACCGCGCGAAGATCTGGGTTGAAGGCGGGGCCGGCGGAAACGGGTGCATCTCGTTTCGGCGGGAGGCTCATGTGCCTCGGGGCGGGCCCGATGGGGGGGACGGGGGCCACGGTGGTGACGTCGTGCTCGTCTGCGATGCGTCGAAGCGGGATCTTGGGGCGCTGAAGGGGAGCAAGCACTTCCGCGGTGGTCGGGGACGTCATGGCGAAGGGTCGAACAAGCACGGGGCGCGGGGGGAGGACAAGGAGATCCTTGTTCCGGCCGGGACACAGGCCGAGGCCGTCGATGGCAGCCGGGTCGATCTGGTCGAGGCCGGCCAGCGGGCTGTCGTCGCCCACGCCGGGCGGGGTGGGCATGGCAACAAGCGCTTCGCAAGCTCGACCCGGCAGGCGCCTCGCTTCGCTGAGAAAGGGACAGGCGGGGAGGAGGGGTGGATCGAGCTGCGCTTGAAGCTGCTCGCCGACGTCGGTTTGATCGGCCTGCCCAACGCCGGCAAGTCGTCCCTGCTGGCACGACTCACCCGTGCGGCGCCGAAGGTGGCCGACTACCCCTTCACGACGATCTCACCGGTGCTGGGGACGATCGAGAGCGATGAGCGCCAGGCGGTCGTCGCCGATATCCCCGGCCTGATCGAAGGTGCCGCCGAGGGGGCCGGGCTCGGCCACGAGTTCCTCGCCCACGTCGAGCGCTGCGCGATGCTCGTCCACCTGGTCGAGCTGGCGCCGCTCGAGGGAGAGCCGGTCGCCAACTACGAAGCAGTGAGGGCGGAGCTTTCCTCTTACGGGGCTGCCCTCAATCGGCTGCCCGAGTTGGTCCTTCTCTCGAAGCGGGATCTGCTGCCGGAGGCCGAGGTTGAGACGGCGCTGGGGGAGTGGCGGGACCACCTGGGGGATGGCGGTCTCGGGGTGCTGGCCGCCTCCTCGGCAACCGGTGAGGGGCTGGGCGAGCTGCGCGACCGCATCCTCGCTTCACTTCCCGAGACAGCGCCCGCCCGCCCCGAGCAGGCGCGCGAGCCGGCCGCCGAGTTCGAGGCCGAGCATCGTGTCTACCGGCCGGTGGGTGAGGGCGGCTACGCGGTCGAGCGCGAGGAGGACGGCGCATTCCGCGTCACCGGCCGCGGCGTCGAGCTGCTCTTCGAGCGCCACGACATCGCCAACGAGGAGGCGCTCGCATACCTCGAGCAGCGCCTCAACGAGATCGGCGTCGTCGCCGCATTGAAAGCTGCCGGCTTTGAGCCCGGCAACGATGTGCGCGTTGGGGACCATGAGTTCGAGCTCTATCCGTAATCCTCTTGCCATGACCCTGATCGTCAAGCTCGGATCTTCGATCGTCGCTGCCGACGACGGCGAGCTGCGCGCCGAGGTGCTCGATTCTGTCTGCAAGCAGGTGGCGGAGCTGGAGCGCGGCGGTGAGCGGGTGGTGATGGTCACCTCGGGCGCGATCGCCCGCGGCATTCGACTGATGGACCTGCCGGTGCGTCCGCGGGCGATGGATGAGCTGCAGGCTGCCTCGGCGGTCGGCCAGGGCGATCTCTTTCGCGCCTATGAGAGCCGCCTCGCCGAGCACGGCACGCATGCCGCCCAGGTCCTGCTCACGGCAGCCGACATTGGCGCTCGCACCAACTACCTCAACGCCCGCCAGACGCTGCGGCGGCTGATCGATTGGGGCGTCGTGCCGGTGGTCAACGAGAACGACACGACCGCCACCGACGAGATCAACTTCGGCGACAACGACTTCCTCGCCGCCCAGGTAGCGATCCTGCTCGATGCGCGGTTGCTCGTGCTGCTCACCAACACCGACGGTCTCTTCACGGCCGACCCGGCGGTCAACCCCGAGGCGCGACCGGTCGAAGAGGTGAACGACTTCACCGAGCTCGAGGGGCTGGAGATCGGCGACCGCACCTCGGCCTTCGGCTCGGGTGGAATGCGCAGCAAGGTCGCCGCGGCCGAGATGGCGAGCGCTGCGGGCATCCCGGCCGTGGTCTGCAACGGAACCGCGCCGGGAACCCTGGCCGCGGCGGCGGGGGAGAGCCCGGTCGGCACCCGCTTCGCGGCACAGGCCTCGAAGGCCTCGAGCTTCAAGCTCTGGCTTAAGTACGCGAAGCCGGCCCGCGGTGTGCTGCTGGTCGACGACGGCGCGGCGACGGTCCTGCGTGAGCGGGGTTCCAGCTTGCTGCCGGTCGGCATCGTCGGAATCGAAGGCGACTTCCAGCCGGGCGACGCGGTCGACGTGGCGGCCGACGGCTCGATCGTCGGCAAGGGGATCGTCGACTACTCGGCGGCGGAGCTGTCGCAGGTGATCGGTCTGCAGACCGCCGAGGTGCGCGAGCGGCTGCCGCACGCGGCTGACGAGGCGATTCACCGGGATCGATTTGTCTTGGCGTGACAGGTGGATGCAGGGTGGGGCGCCTCGCCCGCGCGCTGCCTTTTTCGCCGGTTGCGTGGTAGCGCTCGCTGAGTAGCTAGTGCGAAAAAGAGACCGCCGCGCGGGCGAGGCGCCCCACCCTGCCAGCTACCCTTAGCGGCTATGGCGACTACGACGCCAAGCGTGGCGGAGGTCTGCGAGGCGGCTAAGCGGGCTGCTCGGGAGCTTGTGGCTGTTCCGACCGAGGCTAAGGATGCGGCGCTGGCGGCGATCGCCAGGTTGTTGATCGAGCGTATGGGGGAGATCCTCGAGGCCAATGCGGCTGATTTGGCCGATGAGCGGGCCGCCGGGCTGAGCCAGGCCCTGCGCGATCGGCTGACGCTGGACGAGGGGCGCGTGGCGGCGATGGCCGAAGGGGTACGGACCGTGGAAGCGCTCGAGGACCCGGTCGGCGACGAGCTGGAGCGCAAGCGGCTGGTCAGCGGGCTCGAGCTGCGCAAGATACGGGTGCCGCTCGGCGTGGTGGCGGTGGTCTACGAGGCGCGTCCCAACGTGACGATCGACTGTGCTGCTTTGACGATCAAGAGCGGCAACGCGATCGTCCTCCGCGGCTCTAGCTATGCGGAGCGCTCCAATGGGGCGCTTGCCGCAGTCGTGCGCGAGGCCCTCGCCGAGGCCGGTCTCCCCGAGGACGCGGCGCTGCTCGTCGGCGGCGACCGCGACGGGCTGGCCGAGCTGGCGACCCAGGAGGGAACCGTCGACCTGCTGATCCCGCGCGGTGGCGAAGGCCTGAAGAACGCCCTGAAGAACGTGGCGACGGTGCCGGTGATCTACGCCGCGGCGGGCAACTGCCACGTCTACGTCCACTCCGAGGCCGATCTGGATATGGCCCGTCGCATTGCCTACAACGCAAAGGTTCAGCGGCCAGGCGTCTGCAACGCGGCCGAGACGCTGCTGGTCGACGCCGCCGTCGCGGCAAGCTTCCTGCCGGGGGTTCTCGCCGACCTCCAGACGGCGGGTGTGGAGCTGGTCGGCGACGAGCGCACGCGGGAGCTTGCCGGGAACGTCGAGGTGGGTGAGGCAACTGCCGGCGATTGGGGAACCGAGTACCTCGACCTGAAGATGGTGGTCGGCGTCGTCGACTCGCTCGAGGAGGCGATCGACCACGTCAACAGCCACGGGACCAGCCACTCGGAGGCGATCGTCACTGGCTCGGCAGAGGCCTCCCAGCGTTTCTCGGCCGCGGTCGATGCTGCCGTGGTTTACACCAACGCCTCGACTCGCTTCACCGACGGCTTCGAGTTCGGCATGGGCGCCGAGATCGGCAACTCGACCCAGAAGCTGCACGCGCGCGGACCGATTGGGCTGCGCGAGCTGACGACCTACAAGTACGTCGTCCACGGCGACGGCCAGATACGTGAGTAGCGCCCCCGCGGCCGGCATCGGCGTCCTCGGCTCGGCGTTCAACCCGCCGCACCTCGGCCATCTTGCGCTAGCCCAGGAGGCGCTCTGGCAGCTCGGTCTCGACGAGGTGGTCCTCGTGCCGACCGGTACCGCCCCGCACAAGCGCATCGTCGACGATCCGGGCCGCGAGCTGCGCCTGGCGATGACCCGGCTCGCGGCGGCCGATGACTCGCGCTTCTCGGTCTCGACCCTCGAGGTCGAGCGCGAAGGGCCGTCCTACACGTATGAGACCTTGCAGCTACTTGCAGATGAGCGCGGCGACAGGGAGTTGGTCTTCGTGATGGGGGCAGACGCCGCGGTCGGGCTGGAGAGCTGGCGGGAGCCGCAACGGGTAACCCAACTGGCGCGCCTCGCCGTCGCCCGGCGATCCGGCATCTCCGACGCCGACGTCGCCGCGGTGATGCGCAGCCTCGGCGCCGAGGGGCGGGCGACGATGCTCGAGATGCCGCAGTTCGGCGTCTCGTCTTCCGCCGTGCGTGAGCGGGCGGCGGCGGGGCGGCCCCTGCGCTATCTGGTCCCCGAGTCGGTCGCTCGTTTCGTCGAGGAAAAGGGGATCTACCGGTGAGCGCCAAAGCCAAGACCGACCGTCCCGAGGTCCTTGCCCGGCGCCTTGCCGAGCTGGCCGATTCGAAAGCGGCCAGCGAGATCGTCCTGCTCGACATGCGCAAGCTCGTCTCCTACACGGACTTCCTGACGATCTGCACGGCCCGCAACGAACGCCAGGCGCGGGCGATCGTCGACGAGGTGAAGCTGAAGCTGAAGCAGGAGCAGGGGCTGCTGCCGTCCGGATCCGACGGCGAGGGGGCCGGCTGGCTGGTCCTCGACTACCTCGATTGCGTCCTGCATGTCTTCACCGCGGAGGAGCGGCAGCGTTACCAGCTCGAGGACCTCTGGCGCGAGGCCCCGCGGCTCGAGTTGCAGGCGTCACCCGGTGGCGTCCGAGGGCACCTCTACGGTGCCGCGCATGGGTAGCTTCAAGAGGGCGTTCCTCGGCTACCGCCGCTCGGATGTCGATGCGGCGCTGGCGGCGCGGGACGCCCGGAATTGGGCGCTGGAGCGCGACACCGAGGAGGCGCTGGAGCGCTGGCGTGAGGCCGCCGACAGTGCCGCCGGCGCCGAGCAGGAGCTTGCGTCGCTCTCGGCGATGGTGATCGAGCGCGAGCGTGAGATTCGCGGCCTCCGCGAGCGCCTGCGCGAGGCCGACGAGCGCCACGATCGCAACGTCGCCTCGCTGGAGTCGGTTTCGGCGCGGCTCGAGGAGATTCAGGCACAGGCTCGCGGCCAGGCGACCAGGATCCGGATGAAGGCGCTGCGTGAGGCGGTCGAGGTGGGTCGACGGGCGCAGGAGCTCAGTGACGCCCAGACCGAGGCGAGCGCTGCGTCGAGTGGCGCCAACGGCGGCGGCGAGGTCGAGCGCGCCACCAAGAACCTCTTCGACGGCATCGTCAGGGTCGAGATCGGCCCGCTCGACGACTTCTCCCAACTGGTTGGATTCGAGGACGCTGCGGGTCAGATCGACGGTACATC
>DATNHC010000069.1:0-5651 GCA_035605155.1 Solirubrobacterales bacterium | reverse complement strand
GCTCGTCGCCGTAGCGCTTGTCGATCTCGTCGAGCTCCTCGACGATCACCGCGTCGATCCGGGCTGGGTCGCCGAGGACCTCGCGCAGCTCGGCGATCCGCTTGACCAGCTCCTCGTGCTCCTCGCGCACCTTGTCGGACTCCAGTGCGGTGAGGCGGGCGAGGCGCATGTCGAGGATCGCCTGCGCCTGCTCGGCGGAGAGCTCGAAGCGCTCCATCAGACCGGCCTTCGCGACCTCGGTGTCGGCCGAGCCGCGGATCAGCTCGATCACCGCGTCGAGGTTCTCGAGCGCGATCAACAGCCCCTCGAGGATGTGGGCGCGTGCCTCGGCTCGCCGCAGCTCGTGCTGGGTGCGGCGGATGACGACCTCGCGCTGGTGGCTGACGTAGTGCTCGATCAGCTCCTTGAGGCCGAGCGTGCGCGGCACCCCGTCGACCAGGGCGACCATGTTGATACCGAAGGTGCTCTGCATCGGCGTGCGCTTGTAGAGCTGGTTGAGCACGACCTCGGGCGGGTCGCCACCGCGCTTGGTCTCGATCACCAGCCGCATTCCCGAACGGTCTGACTCGTCGCGCAGATCGGAGACACCGGTGATCTTTTTCTCACGGACGAGGTCGGCGATCTTGGTCATCAGGCCACCGTCTCCCCCCTTCTTGACCATGAAGGGCAGCTCGGTGACGATGATCGCGTCTCGGCCGCCCTTGAGCGGCTCGACGTGGGCGCGGGCGCGGATCCGGACCGAGGCGCGCCCGGAGGCATAGGCCTCGGCGATCCCTTCGGCGCTCATGATCCCGCCGCCGGGGAAGTCGGGCCCCTTGACGTGCTCCATCAGGCCGCTGAGGTCTATGCCGGGATCGGCGATGTAGGCCTTGACCGCCGCGATCGACTCGCTGAGGTTGTGCGGCGGGATGTTCGTCGCCATCCCCACCGCGATCCCCGAGGAGCCGTTGACCAGCAGGTTGGGAAAGCGGGCCGGCAACACCAGGGGCTCCTGCTGGGATTCGTCGTAGTTGGGGCCCCACTCCACCGTCTCTGCGTCGATGTCGCGCAGCATCTCGGTCGAGAGCCGCGCCAGCCGCGCCTCGGTGTTGTGACTGACGAAGCCGTTGGTGAGAAACGAGTGGTCGTCTGTCTCGACGCGGATCGAGTAGACCGGCTGCACGCCGGCATCGACAACTGACTCCACTTCCGCGTAGAAGTGGTCACCGGTGACCAGCGGGGTAATCACCTGGCGGACCTCCTGCGAAGAGATCCGCTCGAGAATCGCCGTTCCGCCCTGCTCCCAGCGCTCGATCCGATCGACGTTGTGCCGCTGGAGCCAGTCTCGATCGGTCCACCTCGATTCGCTGTCCGACCGGATGTAGTTGGCCATGAAGGGCACGTGGTCCCGGCTAAGGGCTCGGCTTCTCTCGGGGATCGTGGCCAGATCGCTTTCGAGCTTCTTCTGCTTCTTGCCGAGAAAGCCGACGTTGGCGGAGAAGAGCCGGGCATCTCGCCGGTTGCTGATCACGACCTTGAACTCGCCCTTCTCGTAACGGCAGATGCGCGAGACCACACCGGCCTCTAGCAGCAGCAGCTGGACATCGCGAGCTAGCTGTTCACTGTAGGTCGAGTAGGAAACCTGGATCGTGTTCCGCGGCAAGCGCGAGGACGAGCCATCCCCTGTAAACAGCGAGCGCAAGAAGACTCGCTTGAAACAGGCATCGGAGGACCAAACGAACTCCGGCACGCACTTCGTCCGCGCGGCTCCAGCCATTTCGCCAAGCGGGCTTTCTCGAAGGTGCGTGAGGTTCTGAACGTCGAGCTCGTGGAGCAGGCTTCCTGACGCGATCCTGCGCGACGAGACATATCGGGCGCCACCGACAACCTCGTCATATGCGGAAAGGACCTGATCGAAGAACTCTTTGTCGACGTTGTTGAATCCCGCACGTGAAGCGCTGATCCAACCCTCGGAGACAAACGCGCCTGCCAGAAGGGCGAGCGACTCCTCGCCCACCGTCAGGGAGGCGCTGGGTTCCCGGGGAGTGCGAGAGATGAGGACCCGGTCGCCTGGGGATATCTCCTCGAGGAGCTTCCAGAGGAGCAGTGGGACGCCCGCCATGTCGACGAGGCAGAGGAGCGGATGGTTGTGAGTGCCTGTGATCTCATGGCCCTGGGTCGTGCGCAGCCGAAGCGTGGGGTGATCGCCCGAATGGAAGAGCTTCGAAGCCTTGACCGGCCGGGCGAGGCGATCGAGAACCTCGAGATCGACCTCGTTGTCGGAGTTGGGCGCAGCGTCGGCGACGATCGAGTCGATGCGCACCGTTCCGTTGGGAGTCGCCACACGGGTGTCGCCGCTGACGCAGTACCTCATCGCCGCTGGCGGATCGTCGTCGATCGAGCCGAAGTTGCCCTGGCCGTCGACGAGCATGTAGCGCAGCGAGAAGGGCTGCGCCATGCGGGCCAGGGTGTCGTAGATCGCGCTGTCGCCGTGCGGGTGGTACTTGCCCATCACCTCGCCGACGATGAAGGCGGACTTTCGGTAGGGGCGGTTGGGTTGCAGGGCGAGGTCGTGCATCGCGTAGAGCACGCGCCGGTGCACCGGCTTCAGCCCGTCGCGCACGTCGGGCAGCGCTCGCCCAACGATCACGCTCATCGCGTAGTCGAGATACGACGAGCGCATCTCGTTGGTCAGCTCGCGCTCCTCGATCCGCCCCCCGGTCAGAGCTTCCGCACCCTCCACTAGATGCTCACCTCCCGCTCGCGGCGCTTAGACGTCAAGGAACCGAACCTCCTTCGCATGCCTCTCTATAAAGGCCTTGCGTGGCTCGACCTTGTCCCCCATCAGGTCGGTGAAGATCCTCTCCGCCATCGCCGCGTCGTCGATTCGCACCCGCTCCAGGGTGCGGCTGGCGGGGTCCATCGTCGTCTCGCGCAGCTGTTCGGCGTTCATCTCGCCGAGTCCCTTGAAGCGCTGCATGGTGACCCCATGGCGGGCCAGATCGAGCACCATCCGCCGCAGCTCTGCGAATGACTCTGCCGTGCGCTGTTTCTGATCGAGCGTGAGCTGGAAGGGCGGACGGCCGACCTGCTTGAGCAGCTCGGCGTGCGACTCGATCAGCCGGCGGTAGTCGTGCGACTCGAAGAGCGCAGCGGAGAGCTCGAAAGCCTTGGCCAGGCCGTCGCGTCGGTGGACCGCGCGGACGAGGATCTCATCGCCGGATTCGGAGACGATCTCCGTGTCGAAGGGCTCGGCCTCGCCGGCTTCGCCGTTGAGCACCTCCTTCACCTCGGCCAGCGAGGTGACCCCGCGGTCGAGGACTTCCGACTCGCCGAGGAAGCGCACCAGCTCGTGGCCGAAGTCCGCCTGCAACGAGTCGCCCCAGCCCTCGTGCTCCTTCAACCGTCGGTTGAAGCGCTGCCAGCGCGAGGCAGTCAGCTTGTGCGTGGCGCCCTCAGCATCGAGCAGCTCGACCTGCTCGAGCTTGTCGCGAAGCAGCAGCTCCTCCAGCTCCGACTCTTTCTCGACGTAGGTCTCCTGCTTGCCGTTCTTCAGCTTGTAGAGCGGCGGCTTGGCGATGTAGACGTACCCGGCCTCGATCAGCTCCGGCATCTCGCGGTAGAGAAAGGTGAGCACGAGGGTGCGGATGTGAGCGCCGTCGACGTCGGCGTCGGTCATCAGCACGACCTTGTGGTAGCGCGCCTCCTTGACGTCGAACTCCTCGCGAATTCCGGTCCCCACCGCGGTGATCAGCGCCTGGATCTCCTGGTTGGAGAGCACCTTGTCGATGCGCGCCTTCTCGACGTTGATGATCTTGCCGCGCAGCGGCAGCACCGCCTGGGTGTTGCGATCGCGCCCTTGCTTGGCCGAGCCGCCGGCGGAATCGCCCTCGACGATGAAGAGCTCTGCCAGCGCCGGGTCGCGGACGGTGCAATCGGCCAGCTTGCCGGGCAGGGTCGAGTTCTCCAGCGCCGACTTACGGCGGGTGAGGTCGCGCGCCTTGCGTGCCGCCTGGCGAGCGCGTGCCGCGTCGACCGCCTTGCCGACGATGCGCTTCGCCTCGCCGGGGTTCTCCTCGAAGAACTCGGCCAGCTTGCGGTTGACGGTCTCCTTGACCAGGCCCTCGATCGGCGGGTTGCCGAGCTTGGTCTTGGTCTGGCCCTCGAACTGCGGGTCGGCGAGCTTGACCGAGATCACCGCGGTCAGGCCCTCGCGCACGTCGTCGCCGGTGAGGTTCTCGTCTTTCTCTTTGAGCAGGCCTTTGCCGCGTGCGTAGGCGTTGAGTGTGCGGGTCAGGGCCGAGCGGAAGCCGGAGAGGTGCGAGCCACCCTCGTGGGTGTTGATGTTGTTGGCGAAGCTGAAGACCGATTCCTGGTAGGACGAATTCCACTGCATCGCCACCTCGACCTGGCCGTCCTCGGTCTCGCCCTCGAAGAAGACCGTCTTGCGGTGCAGCGCGTCCTTGTTCTCGTTGAGGTGGGCGACGAAGTCGACGATCCCGCCCTCGTAGTGGAAGGTGTCGTCCTGGCCGCCGCCGCGCTCGTCGACCAGCTCGATTTTCAAGCCACGGGTGAGGAAGGCGGTCTCGCGCAGGCGCTCGGCCAGCGTCGCGTAGTCGAACTCGAGCTCGTCGAAGATCTCGTCGTCGGGGAGGAAGGTGATCGAGGTGCCGGTCGCCTTGGTCGGCTTGCCGTCGGCCAGCGCCGCCTGCGGCTTGCCGCGCTCGTAGTCCTGGGTCCAGATCGCGCCGTCGCGGCTGATCTCCAGATGGAGTCGCTCGGAGAGCGCGTTGACAACCGAGACGCCGACGCCGTGCAGGCCGCCGGAGACCTTGTAACCCCCACCGTCGCCGAACTTGCCGCCGGCGTGCAGAGTGGTCAGCACCACCTCGGCGGCGGGGCGCTTCTCCTTCTCGTGCAGGTCGACCGGGATGCCGCGGCCATTGTCGGTGACGGTGCAGCTGTTGTCGGGGTGAAGGACGACGCGGACGCTGTCGCAGTGGCCGGCAATCGCCTCGTCGACCGAGTTGTCGACGACCTCGTAGACCAGGTGGTGAAGGCCGCGCGGCCCGGTCGAGCCGATGTACATCCCCGGGCGCTTGCGTACCGCCTCCAGACCTTCGAGGACGGTGATGTCCTTGGCGCCGTAGGAGCTCGAGCCGCCTTTCTTGCTTGCGGCCGTCTTCGTCTTGTCAGGCAATTAGTCCCTTCCCGTTCTCATAGAAAACCCCGACCGTCTGCGTGCGTGCCACGGGGTCGGGGCAGAAACCGCGAGTTGACATAAGGATACCAGTTCGACCCCTCCAGCAGGCCGCCGGTTCCGCTTGAAATACCTGCAAATCAGACATAAATGAAATTATTTTCCGACCTCTTCGAGACGAAATCGCAAAGTTGTCGGCGCTTGCTCTCCAAGGCGGTCCCGCAACCGCTCCAGCAGCTCGCTCTGCATCAAATCCAACTCCTGCGCCCAGACGGAATCGGAGCAGCCGATCGTCGCCTCGCCGGCGCGCTCTGCCACCGGGTTGGCGACCGCGGCGATCTGCTCGCCGACCGTCTCGCGCCAAGCGCTCTGCAGCCTCGCCAGCGGGGTCCTCGGGGACGCCTGCGCGAGCGCCGCTCGCAGGGCGGAGCTTGCCGGACGGGGTGCGCGGCGGCGGCTCACGCGGCGGCGG
>DATNHC010000068.1:0-2637 GCA_035605155.1 Solirubrobacterales bacterium | reverse complement strand
TCTTGGATGTGGGCGGCGAGGCGAGCGGCCCCATCGCGCAGGGCGGGCTCTGATTTGGCCGAGAGCACGAGCGGCAGCGGCCCCGGTAGGGGCGCCTGGGCTTGCTCAGAGGAGGCGCCTGGCGCAGGGCCTCCCGCGGGGCCCTCCCCCACCTCGGGCGCAGGCGCCTCCTCCAAGATCAGGTGGGCGTTGGTGCCGCTGGCGCCAAAGGAGGAGACCCCGGCCCGGCGCGGGCGCCCGTTTGGCTTCCACTCGGCGGCCTCGGTCAAAAGCTCGACTTGGCCCGCATCCCAATCGACCTTGGAGCTGGGCCGGTCGACGTGCAGGGTCTTGGGCAGAAGGCCCTTCTGCAGGGCCATCGTCATCTTGATCACCCCGGCCACCCCGGCGGCGGCCTGGGTGTGGCCGATGTTGGACTTGATCGAGCCGAGCCTCAGCGGGCTCTCCCTGTCTTGGCCGTAGGTGGCGAGCAAGGCGCCGGCCTCGATCGGGTCGCCCAGGGTGGTGCCGGTGCCGTGGGCCTCAACCGCGTCTATGTCTTGGGGGGTGAGGCGGGCGTTGGCGAGGGCCAGGCGGATCACCCGCTCCTGGGAGGGGCCGTTGGGGGCGGTGAGGCCGTTTGAGGCGCCGTCTTGGTTTACCGCCGAGCCGCGGATCACGGCCAAGACCGGGTGGCCGTTGGCCTGGGCGTCAGAGAGGCGCTCCAAGACGAGCATGCCCGCGCCCTCGGCGAGGCCCACCCCGTCGGCCGCCTCGGCGAAGGCCTTGCTGCGCCCGTCGGGAGCGAGGCCACGCTGGCGGCTGAAGAAGATCAACATGCCTGGGGTTGAGAAGACCGTCACCCCACCCGCCAGTGCAAGCGAGCACTCGCCGTTGCGCAGCGACTGCGAAGCGAGGTGAAGGGCGACCAGCGAGGAGGAGCAGGCGGTGTCGACCGTCATCGTCGGCCCTTCCAGGCCGAGCGCATAGGCCACCCTGCCTGAGACGACGGCGCCCGACATGCCCGGCGCGATCCCGCGCTCCGCGTCGCCGTAGTCCTGGTACATGACGCCGGCGAAGACCCCGGTCTCGCTACCGCGCAGCGCAAGCGGATCGATGCCGGCGTGCTCGAGCGTCTCCCAGGATGTTTCGAGCAGGAGACGCTGCTGCGGATCCATCGCCAGCGCCTCGGCCGGGCCAATGCCGAAGAAGCCACGGTCGAAGCCGGCAACGTCATCCAGAAAGCCGCCCCCCTCCGCGTAGAAGCTCCCCGGCGTATCGGGATCGGGATCGTAGAGCCGTTGCAGATCCCAGCCTCGGTCGGAGGGGAAGGCAGAGATCGCATCGCCGCCATTGGCGAGGAAGCGCCAGAAGTCGTCGGGGCAGTCGGCCGCTCCCGGGTAGCGGCAGCTCATGCCGACTATCGCGACTGGCTCGTCCGTCCCAATCGCTCTCGCCGCAATCCGCTGCTCGCGTCCATCGGCGGACGCCTCGGCCAGCAGGTACTCGGCCAGCTGCGTCACGGTCGGGTAGTCGAAGGCCAGCGCCGGGGCGAGGCTCAGCCCGGTTGCCCTGTTCAGCCGGTTGCGCAGCTCGACCGCGGCCAGCGAATCGAAGCCGAGCTCCTTGAAGGCCCGATCGGGCTCCACGGCGGTGGGCGAGGCATGACCCAGCACCGAGGCGGCGTGCGATCTGACCAGGCCGAGCACGTATTCGCGCTGCTGGGCCTCCGGCATCGAGCCCAGCCGGCCGGTCAGCGATCCGATCTCGACGTCCCGTCCGCGCGGTCGACCGACCAGCTGGCGCAGCAGCGCCGGCAGAGAGCCCTGCTGCGCCTGCGCGCGGAGCACGGTGCCGTCGAACACCGCCGGCGCCAGCAGCGCCTCGCCGCGGTGGCGGGCGGCGTCGAAGAGCTCCAGGCCCTGGGCCGGCGCCATCGGCGCAAAGCCGAGGCGGGTGCGGATCTGCTCGGCCATCTGCTCGATCTGGCCCGGCTGGAGCTTCTGCATGTCGACCGCGCCGCTCTGCTGCCACCAAAGGCCCCAGGCGAGCGAGCTGGCGGGGAGGCCTTCTGCGCGGCGCTTTGCGGCGAGGGCGTCGAGGAAGGCGTTGGCGGCGGCGTAGTTGCCCTGGGCGGCGCCGCCGAGCAGGCCGGCGGCTGAGGAGAAGAGGATGAACTGGGAGAGGCCGGCGTCCTTGGTCAGCTCGTGCAAGTGCCAGGCGGCCTCGGCCTTGGGGGCAAAGACGCGCTCGAGGCGCTCGGCGTCGAGGGCTTCCAGCACGCCGTCATCGAGCACCGCGGCACAATGGATGACGGCGCCCAGGGGGTGCTCTTTGGGGACCGAGGCGAGGAGCTTCTCGAGCGCCCTGCGATCGGAGACGTCACAAGCGGCGATCCTCACCTCGGCGCCGAGGCCTTCGAGCTCTGCGGCGAGCTCTGCGGCGCCGGGGGCATCGGGGCCGCGGCGGCTGACCAAGAGCAGCTGGCGGGCGCCATGGGCCTCGGCCAGGTGGCGGGCGATGAGCGTGCCGATGCCGCTCGTGCCGCCGGTGATCAGCACGGTGGAGGCGGGGTCGATCTCAGCCGCGTTGGGCCCTGCCTCGCCTGTGACCCGCGCCAGGCGCGGCGCCAAGACCCTGCCCTCGCGCAGGGCGAGC
>DATNHC010000067.1:0-11232 GCA_035605155.1 Solirubrobacterales bacterium | reverse complement strand
TGGAGGGGAGAGGGAAGTGAGCAAGCAACTGATTGCAGTGGTCGCCGGGGCGCTGGCGCTTGTCGTGCTTGTGGCGGGTTGCGGCGGTGGAGACGATGCCGAAGGCGAGGTGACCACGGCCTCGATCAGCAAAGCGGAGTTTGCCAAACAAGCCGACGCGGTCTGCAAAGAAGGCGAAAAACAAGTTGAAAAAGACTTTTCCGTCTATCTCAAAGAACACGAAGACATCACGAAACCGACGGAAGAGGACTACGCAGAACTCGTCGAAGTTGTTCTGGCTCCCCACGTCGAAGAGGAAATCGATGGCATCCGGGAGCTCGGGGCTCCGGCCGGGGATGAGGATCAGGTCGAAGAGTTGCTCGAAGCACGCGAGGAAAGCCTCGAGGCTGCCAAGGAAGAACCCGAACTCGTGGTCACAGACAGCACCAAGGTTTTTGGGGAGTGGCGCAAGCTCGCCCAGACCTATGGCCTGGAGGCTTGCGGCATCCGCTGAGCGATTGGCTGCATAGCCAGGCGGCCGCTATGCTCAGCGGCCGATGGACCTGACCCTCTCGCCCTCCGAGCAGCAGTTCCGCGACGAGGTTCGCAGCTGGATCGAAGAGAACCATCCAGGCCCCGAGCCGGAAGGGGGCCTGGAGGAGGTGATGGCCTTCCGCCGCGAGTGGCAGCGCAAGATGCATGCTGCGGGCTGGGCCGGCATCTCCTGGCCGAAGGAGTACGGCGGCCGCGGCGCGACCCTGATCGAGCAGGCGATCTTCGTCGGCGAGGCCTCGCGTCTCGAGGCCCCCAGTCCGGCCAACGTGCTTGGTCTGGCGATGGGCGGGCCGGTGGTCATCGCGCACGGCACCGACGAGCAGAAGCAGCGCTACCTGGAGCCGATCCTCACCGCAGAGGAGATCTGGTGTCAGGGCTTCTCCGAGCCCGAGTCGGGCTCCGACCTCGCCTCGCTGAAAACCCGGGCGGTCAAGGACGGCGACGAATGGGTCGTCACCGGACAGAAGGTCTGGACCACCTTTGCCCAGTACGCCAAGTGGTGCATGCTCGTTGCCCGCACCGACCCCGACGCTCCGAAGCACAAGGGGCTCACCTACTTCCTGATGGACATGGAGCAGCCCGGCGTGGAAGCCAAGCCGCTGGTCCAGATCACCGGCGAGGGTGAGTTCAACGAGGTCTTCATCGAGGAGGCGCGGATCCCCGATGCCAACGTCATCGGTGAGGTGGGCGGCGGCTGGAGCGTGGCAATCACGACCCTGATGAACGAGCGGGCGGGCCTCGCCTTCGGCGCGATCGCCCAGGTCGCCAACAGCCTCAAACGGCTCGCGGCGCTGGCCACGGAGACTCGCGTCAACGGCGGGACCGCCGCAGAGGACTCGGTCTTCCGCCAACGTCTCGCTCAGCTCCATATCGAGGCCGAGACGATGCGCCTCAACGCTTACCGCGGACTGACCAAGACGATGCAGTCGGGCATACCGGGCCCCGAGGGCTCGCTGGGCAAGTGGCAGTGGGCCGACATCAACCAGCGGATAGCAGAGCTGGCGCTCGATATCGAGGGCGCCTACGCGCCGCTGGCCCGTGGCGACGAGCACGCGGTCGCCGGCGGCGCCTGGCAGTACTCGTTCCTGCGCTCGCGGGCCAACTCGATCGAGGGCGGCACCACCGACATCCTCAAGAACATCATTGCCGAGCGGGTGCTCGGCCTGCCCAAGATGCGCTGAGCCGGCCAATGTATTTCGACCTCACCGACGAGCAGCAGGCGATCAAGTCGACCGCCCACGACTTCCTCGCCGCCCGCTACAAGTCGGAGCGCATCCGCGAGCTGGCCGAGAGCGAGCACGGCTTCGAGCAGTCCGACTGGGAGGAGATGGCCGAGCTCGGCTGGCCCGGCCTGGCGCTGCCCGAGGAGTGGGGCGGACAGGGCCTTGGAATCGTCGACCTCGCGGTCCTCTTCGAGGAGATGGGGTACGCCCTGGCGCCCTCGCCGCTTCTCTCCAACACCGCCGCCGGCCTGGCCCTGGCACTCTGCGGCTCTGACGAGCAGCGCAAGCGTTTCCTGCGTCCACTCGCCGAGGGCAAGCTGCGCGGCACGCCGGCGCTTTGGGATGCCGGCTCGCCGGCGACCGTGGGCGAGTTCACGATGGAAGCCGGTGGCGATGGCGGCGGGGTCGTGCTCGACGGCGAGAAGGTGCTGGTCATGGATGCGGCCACAGTAGATTTCCTCCTAGTCGCCACCGCCGATGGTCGCCGCCACCTGGTCGAGCGCGACGCCGCTGGGGTGACGGTGACGCCCGCCACCTCGATCGACCTCACGCGCCGTCTCTACTCGGTGCAATTCGATGGCGTTAAGGTCGCGGCTGAGGACAGCCTGCCGGCGGAGGCAGCCGACTACTACCCCGTCTTCCACCGCATCTGCGTTGCGCTTGCGGCCGAGTCGACCGGCATCGCCCAGCGCACCATGGAGATGGCAGTCGCCTACGCCAAGGACCGCCAGCAGTTCGGCCGGCCGATCGGTTCCTATCAGGCGGTCTCACACCGCTGTGCCCAGATGCTGCTCGAGACCGAGAACGCCCGCTCGGCTGTCTACGGCGCCGCCTGGGCTGCAGACGCCGAGCCCGAGTCGCTGCCGACTGCCGCCTCGATGGCGAAGGCCTATGCCTCCGATGTCGGCTGGCGCGTTCCCGACGCCTCGATCCAGGTGCACGGCGGCATCGGCTTCACCTGGGAGCACGATCTGCACTTCTTCCTCAAGCGCGGCAAGGCCAACGCGGCGATGTTCGGCGACGCCAAGTGGCACCGCGAGCGGGTCGCCGACGCGGTGCTCGCGCCCAGCGCCGAGCCGGTCTCGGTCTGAGGGCGACTGCATGGGAGCCCTCGAGCGGATCTCCGTCGCCGCGATCGGCACGACGGTCGCCGACCTCGAGGCCGAGACCAAGCGGGCCGAGGCGGCCGGGATCGAGTGCGTCTGGGCGCCGGAGCTGTTTCGCTCCTCAGTCACGCAGGCCGCCTACCTGGCCGGTCGCACCGAGACGATCGACGTCGCCACCGGCATCGCCTGGGCCTTCACCCGCAGCCCCTTCATCCTCGCGGTCAGCGCGCTCGACATCGATGAGATGTCGAGCGGACGCTTCCGCCTGGGCCTCGGCTCCGGGGTCAAGCGGCTGAACGAGACCTGGCACAACGCCGAGTACGGCAAGCCCGCGCCGCACATGCGCGAGGCGATCGAGGCGACGCAGCTGATCATGCAGCAGGCCGGCAAAGGCGAGCCGATCCGCTACGAGGGCTCCTACTACGACATCGACATCAAGGGCTGGATCCGGCCCCACCCCGCGGCGCGCGAGTCGGTGCCGATCTACACCGCCGGCGTGCAAGGCGGCATGTGTCGCATGGCAGGCGATGTTGCCGACGGCTTGATCGGCCATCCGATCCAGAGCCTGCGCTGGATCGACGAGATCGTCGTCGCCTCCTTCGAGGAGGGGCTGAGCCGCTCAGGTCGCGAGCGCTCCTCGTTCGACTACCTGCCTACGGTCTGTTGTGCGATCGACGACGACGAGGCGCGGGCGTTCGAGATGGCCCGCCGCACGATCTCCTTCTACGCGACGGTCAGGACCTACATGCCGCTCTGGGAGCTGCACGGCTTCGCCGAGAACGCCGTCGCCGCCGGCGAGGCATTTCGCCGCGGCGACCTCGCCGCCGTGCCCGCCGCGATCAGCGACGAGATGGTCGACGCCTACTGCGCCGCCGGCCCGCTCGACAAGGTCCGCGCCCGGGTCGAGGCGACGGCCGAGCGCGCCGATGGCCTCTTCCTCACGCCGCCCACCTACTTCATCTCGCCCGAAGAGCTCTCCGAGTACCAGAACCGCATTATCGACGCCTTCGGGCCGGCGGCGGCCTGAGCTTCAGGGTCCGTTCGATGTTTGTTGCACTATGCCTGACAAACAGCGAACGCAAACCTTCGAGGTGCTCGATCGTGTGCGCGAGATCCCTCCGGGCTTCGTGCGCACCTATGGGGACGTCTCACCGGGAGCGCCCCGCTTCGCCGGCGCCGTGCTCTTCGAGTGCGACGAGCCCGACCTGCCCTGGTGGCGGGTCGTGCGCGCCGATGGCTCGCTGGCCAAGGGGGCTCGGCAGCGGGACCGTCTCGCGGTGGAGGGCGTTCCCTTTCGCGGAAACCGCGTTGACATGGACGTCGCAAGGTTGCCGTCCTGACGACGGAATGCGCCTAGAGCCGCCTCCGTGTCGGTGAGGGGCCAGTGGCGAGCGCAAACTCCGGGCTGGGACCGAGAACCATCTGCCTTTGCCAGAGTGGGCCCTCGGCCAGCGAGGCGATGAACGCCTCGTAGGGCACACCGCGACTCTTGCCGAGCCATTCGATCCCTTGGGGAATCGCCGGCGAGCCGCGCGCGAGGGAGTACACGCCGCCCCAGCCACTTCCCGCCATCGCGGCTGCCCGATCGTGTGGGTCCCGGCGGAGTGCGTCGACAGCCATTCTGTTCAGCGTGGCGAGATCTGCCCAGTCGTCGACCAGGTACCAGTCCTCGTAGCCGGGCTCGGAGGAGAAAGGCAGCTCGGTGACCGCGAAGCAGGCCGAGTCGACTGCTAGCGCGCGGTGGAACGCCCGCTGGGCCTCCTCGTATGCATCTATTCTCACACCGGTTTTGGGACGGTGCCAGAAGAGATACGCCAGCACGCCGCCTACTCGTCGCGCGGCGTGATGCGATAGGTCGAGACGACCTCGGCTTGCTGAGCCTCGGGGTGGACGACATAGGCGCTGGGGCCGCCACCGAACCAACCCGCGCTCTCGTTGTCGGCGACGAAGATCCCGGGATGGTGGCGGCCTTCGCCGTCCTCGACCCAGACCTTGTCGCCCTCTTTGAACCCGTGTGGCGCGTCGCTCACCCGACCAACACTAGTCGTTGCATCCGCGGCTGCAACGTCGTTTCTCCTATGCCGGGGAAAGACGTTGCGCCGCGAGTCGATCGTTTATGGACAGACGACGATCAGGTGGAAATCGGCATCCGCGTCGGCGCCTTTCTCGTCCCGAGTCCTCACTTCGATCGCGTTCGGGTTCGTCGCCGCGACGTTGGTCTGCGCGTATCCCGCCCCCGGCACCGTGGTGCCCGCGTTGTTGCGGCTTGAGACGTTGGCACAGCCACTCACGTTGGCTGGGAAGACGACCGCCACCGCGCCGCCGCCCTCGGCGGCGCTGATTCCCTGGTCGCTGGCCCGTGCGAGGGTCGCGTTGCCGGCCCCGGGCGGGTTGTTGACGACCGCCCAGTAGGTGTGCGCAGCGCGCTTCGCGGCCGGCACGACGCCGAGCTTGTTGGTGTTGATCTGGAAGCCGGTCAAAGTCTTCTTCTTCAGCTTGCCGCCGCCGATCGTCTGTTTTTTGATCGCGCCGCCGTTGATCGTTTGAGCCGCGTAGGCGGTGCCCGCCAGGGCGACGACCAGCGCGGTGATTGCGACGATCATTGCCGGTGAGGGCCTGCGGTTCCTCAGCGTCTTCATCGAGACTCCTTCCCGAGATCCGCCCCGCGCTTGGGGCCTGTCGGCCCGCTACCCCTGCAGCCCGGCGACGAAACGCCGGAACTTGGCCATGTCGGTGACCACCGGACCGTGGCCGGGAAGGATCAGTGCGGGCTCCAGATCAGCGAGCTTGCGGATCGAGCGACGGTTCTCGGCCGGGTCGTAGGTGAAGATCGTCGGCGGCTCGGCGAGCATCGGGCGCCCGGTGGCGTAGCTCATGTTGCGGATCACGTCGCCGCAGATCGCCACGCGGTCGGAATCGCGAAAGAAGATCACCTCGCCGCGCGCGTGACCTGGGGCGTGGACGACGCGGAAGCCGGCGACGTCGTCGCCCTCCTCGAGTACCCGTCCGACCTCGTGCGGCGGGCCCTGCCAGACGCGCTTGATGATCCGGTTGAAGGGGTTGGCCGGTGCCGCCTCCTGGACCGGCCGCCTGCCCTCCATCGCGTTGACGTCGTCGGCGTGGCAAGCGAGCGGAATGCCGCGCGCTTCGCAGACGTCCTTGGCGACCCCCTGGTGGTCGGGGTGGACATGGGTGAGGGCGAGCAGGGAAAGCTCGCGACCCTCGATCTCGGCGAAGATCCGCCGCCGATCCCAGCGCGTGCCAGCGTCGATCAGGACGTCACCGGCCATGTAGACGTTGACGCTGGGCGCGGGGAACTGCTTCAGGCGCCAAACACCGGGGGCGAGCGGTTTCACTGGTGAGCGATTCCCATCGTGCCCCGCGGATCGCCGCTGTGATCCGCGAGCTCTTCAAGCTCGGCGATCTTGCGTTCGCCTTCGAGCCGGGCGGGATCGTCGGCTGGCAGCGGCTCGATCAGGCGGCGGATGCGGTTACGAACCTGCAGGGCGAAGTGGGGCGTGGAGGCGCCGGCGAGCGCGCGGATCTCCTCGGCCGTTACTCGGTGAGCGTTGCCGAGCAGGTCGGGGTTCTCTGCCTCGCTCACGGTTCCCCGCCGATCCTGGCAAGCTCTGCCAGCTGGTTGATGTCAGCTTGTTGCTTCACGTCGATGGCCTCTTGGTCTCCGATCACCCAAACGTGGTTGTAGAAGGCGCGCGTCGGGTCGCTCGTGTAGCCGGGCTTGACGTCGAGCAAGTAGTCGCGCAGCGCCGTGGGCAGCGTATCGGCGCTGTCGGTGAGCAGCAGCGGTCCCCAGGTGCCGGATGCGGACAGTGGCGAGGCGATCGCCGCCTCCAGCGGTGCATCGCTGCGGGCGACGACGAAGCCGTGCCCGGGATCGTTGACGTTCCAGCCGAAATCGCCGTTTGCGTAGCGGGCCAGGGCGATTGCGTTCTCGACCGCGTCCTCGCCGGAGACTCGGCGCACCCGACCGCCGGCCTTGGCGGCTTCGCGAAGGACACCGGATGAGATCGCCGCTGACGGGCCCAGGACGTAGATCGGGGCTTTGGGATGGCGCTCGAGCGCTCGTGCGGTCGCGGTTGGCAGTTTCTCGCTCTCGCTGAAGAGCACCGGGTCGCCGGAGCGCGCCGCCCAGGCAGCCGCCGGCGCAGCGAACTCCGGTCGCGATTCAGGAGCGAGGACGATGTGGGCGGGCGGGCCATCGAAGAGCCTGTCCCGCTGCGCGGCGATTGCGGCGGCGAGCGTCGCCGGATCGCTTCCCACGATTGGGACCCTCGCCAGGTCATCGGGTGAAGCTGCCTTGCCGATCACGAAGGCCTGTGCCTTGGCGGTGTCCCCGTTGCCCTGCGGGGCCAGTGCAGACAGCGCTTGCTCGGTTGCCTCGGGCAGATCTCCTCCCGTGGAGACGAGCAAAGGCGATCGAACCGGTTCGGCCATCAGCACCGCAGCTGCCACCGCGCCCTGCCAGTCCGCTTCGTCGATGAGCGTGACCGCTGCCGGGCGCTGCGCCGGGCTCGCCGACGGGAAGACCGCCAACGCCACTCCCGCCGCGGTGCTCGCCGGATCCGAGCCGCCAACTCGGGTCGTGTTGTTGGTGGCGAAGGAGGGGTAGCCGAGCTCCCCGGCGGCCTCCGCGGCAGGTGTCTCCTCTGGTCCGGGTACCTCAGCCGGCGGGGCCTGTGCCGGCGCCGGCGTCGAGTCGGTCTCGCTCCTGTTCGGGCTGTCGCCGCCGAGGACGGCGGCGACGAGAAAGACGATGGCGACGACCACCAGCCCGGCAATCGCCTTCAGCGCTGCCGGGATCGGCCTGCGGCGTCGCTTCGCCGACGTCGGCTGAGGCTTTGGCGTCTCCGGTCCGGGATCGACCTTCCCCAACGAAGGAGAGGGAGATGTGTCCGCCGGCTTTGGCTGTGCTGCGGAATCGGGAACCGGCAGGTCCGCGTTGATTGGTCGCTTCCCGGCCACAGGGCCGAAAGCTACACGCGCGGCCATGGCTGGCTGGTCAGCTAACCTTCTCTCGACTGATTGACTGACCAGTCAATCAACGACCGCCGGCCGCCGAGCAGAGAGGACTTCGATGAATTTCGCACTGAACGAGGAGCAGCAGGAATACAAGGAGCGCTGCCGGACCTTTGCCCGCGAGGTGATCCGGCCTGCGGCCCGCAAGCACGACGAAGAGGAGAGCACTCCCTGGGATGTAATAAAAGAGGCGCGGGCGCAGGGCTTTGGCGGCCTCGAGGCGATCCAGCGCTCGGCTTCCGACGGCGAGGGCCAGATGCAGGTGATCTCGGCCGAAGAGTTCCACTGGGGCTGCGCCGGCACCGCCCTGGCGATCTCCGGTTCCGGACTTGCCGCCGCCGGCATCGCCTCCTCCGGCACGCCCGAGCAGATCTCCCAATGGGTTCCCGAGTGCTTCGGCAGCGGCGAGGAGATCAAGCTCGGTGCCTACGCGGTCACCGAGCCACAGGCCGGCTCCGACGTCAAGAGCCTCAAGACGACCGCCAAGCGCGAGGGCGACGAGTGGGTCCTCAACGGCACCAAGGTCTTCATCACCAACGGCGGCATCGCCGACGTCCACGTCGTCGTTGCCACCGTCGACCCCTCGCTCGGCACCCGCGGCCAGGCCTCCTTCGTCGTCGGCAAGGACACCCCCGGCCTGAGCCAGGGCAAGAAGGAGTCCAAGCTCGGCATCCGCGCCTCGCACACGGCCGAGATCGTGCTCGAGGACTGCCGCATCCCGGCTGAGAACCTGCTCGGCGGCGAGGAGAAGCTGGAGCGCAAGCTGCAGCGCGGCCGCGAAGGCAAGAAGTCGCGCGGCGCCGACGCCCTGGCGACCTTCGAGATGACGAGGCCGCTGGTCGGCGCCTCGGCGCTCGGCATCGCCCAGGCTTCCTACGAGTGGACGCTCGAGTACCTCGACGGCCAGACAGAGGGCGGCAAGCCGGCCCTGGGGGAGCAGCGCATCCAGCAGGTGCTCGCCGACGTCGCCACCGAGATCGAAGCGGCCCGCCTGCTTGTCCAGCGCGCCGCCTGGATGGGTCGCAACGGCATCCCGATGACCGGCGGCCAGGGCTCGATCTCAAAGCTCAAGGGTGGCGACGTGACGATGTGGGCGACGACGACCCTGATGGACCTGGTCGGCCCCTACGCCTGGAGCACCGAGTGCCCGCTGGAGAAGTGGTTCCGCGACGCGAAGATCTACCAGCTGTTCGAGGGCACGGCGGAGATCCAGCGCATGGTCATCTCCCGCATGCAGGCCCGCGAGTACGCCGAGCGTCTGGGCTACGCCGCCGAAGTCGCCGAGCAGAAGATTGCCGAGAAGCCGGCTGAGAAAGAGGCAGTTCCTGCGTAAGGTCGGAGAGCCGTCAGGGGGTCCCTTCTCAGGCCGCTTCGCGGGAGTTCCTGAGAAGGGACCCCTGACGGCTCTTTAAGCTCCGGGCGTGCACTCGCACACTCATTCGCACGCTCTCGACGCGCGCCGGGGGGACAGTCGGCGGCGGATGTGGGTTGCGCTTTGGATCAATGTGGCGATGCTCTTCGTCGGCGTCGTCGGCGGGTTGCTCACCGGTTCGCTGGCGGTGCTCGCCGACGCCGGGCATGTGCTCTCCGACGTCGGCGCGATTGTCCTCGCTCTCTTTGCCGCGGCGCTCGCCGCGCGCCCCGCAACGCGCCGCATGACCTTCGGCTACCAGCGCTCCGAGATCCTCGTCGCGCTGATCAATGGGCTGCTGCTGGTCGCCGTCGCGGGCGTCATTGCGGTCGCCGCTATTGGCCGCTTTGCCGACCCACCCGAGGTCGATGGCCTCGGCGTGCTCGGGCTCGGCCTCTTCGGCCTGCTCGGCAACGCCGCCGCTACGGTTGTGCTGGCGCGCGGTGAGCGGGCGGACGTCAACCTCGAGGGCGTGCTGCGCCACAGCGTCGCCGATGCACTGGGGTCGCTCGGGGTGGTGCTCGCCGGGGTCGTCGTGCTCCTCGGCGGCTCGACGATCGTCGACCCGCTCGTCGGCCTGGCGATTGCCATGCTGATCCTTGCCTCGTCCTGGCGCCTGATCACCGAGCCGCTCGGTGTTCTGATGGAGGCAGCGCCGGCGGGCGTCGACGTCGAGGCGGCCGGCAACGCGATCTGCGCTGAGCCTGGCGTCCGCTCGGTCCACGACCTGCACATCTGGACCGTCACCTCGGGCTTCGGTGCGCTTGCCGCTCACGTCGTCGTCTCGCCGGAGTCCGACCGGGACCTGGTTCGGCGCCGGATCGAGCTGCTGCTGCACGAGCGCTTCGGCATCGATCACACGACGCTGCAGATGGAGGAGCAGGCCCCGGAGGGGCTCCTGCACGTGGAGAACGCCCGCTGAGAAGACCGCCCGCAAGCCCGGTTGCATGGCTAATGCCCTGCAATGGGCGGATTCTCGACTTGGCTAGCCTGACTGGCGATGCTCAAGACTCGCCCTGCCCTGGCGGCTCTTCTTGCCGCCGCGGCGGCGCTGATCGTGCTGCTCGCTGCCGGCACGATCGCCTCCGCCGACGATCTCGAATCGAAGCTCGACGCCAAGGAATCGAAGCTCTCCGAGGTGCGCGAGCGCAAGGGCGTGCTGACGACGACCATTTCCCGTTATGGCGAGCGGATCGAGCGGCTGACCACGGAGGTGGCCGTGCTGCGCGGCCGTGAGGCTGCGGTCGAGGTTCGCCTCAGCGCCAAGCAGGCCGAGCTCGACCACGCAGTCGCCGAGCTCAACACCGCAAAGCGGCACCTTGCCGTGATGAGGGCGCGGCTGAAACGGGCGCTCGTCGCCCTGCGCGAGCGCCTGGTCGCGATCTATGAGACCGGCACCCCCGACGTGCTCAGCGTCATCGTCGGCGCCGATGGCTACGACGATCTGATCGATCGCACCGAATACATCAACCACATTCGTGGGATGGACGAAGCCGTCGTCACCCGGGTTCGCGACCTGCGCAATCAGGTCAAGCGCACCGTCGCCCGGTTGCGCGCCGTCAAAGACCAGATCGAGGCCGCACGCGACGCGATCGCCGCCGAAGAGCAGGCGCTTGCCACGGCTCGCGCCGCCGTGCAGCAGCGCCAGTCTGCCCTGGTCTCCGTGCGGGGCGCGCGAGTCGCCGCGCTCGAGAGGATCGAGGAGGCCGAGCAGGAGCTGCACGGTGAGGTCACCGAGATCCAGGCGGAGCTGGCGGCACGGCTCGGGGAAATGGCCTCGGCGCCACTGCCCGCCGGACCGATCCGCTACGGCTCAGGGCAGTTCATCTGGCCTGTCGATCATGCCCTCGAGCCGCGCGGCGGCGTTGATGCGGGTGATCCAGAGCCGGCGGAACTCGCGCTTGCGGTTGCGCCGGTCGCG
>DATNHC010000066.1:0-9564 GCA_035605155.1 Solirubrobacterales bacterium | reverse complement strand
CGAAGTTCGCCAGGTGGGCGTCGCCGCAGAGCTGCACCCTCAATCCGGGGATCGGAGCGCCGGCGAGGTCGGCCGCCATGACCGCCGCGGCGCCCCGGTAGAACGCGAAGGGCGAGCGCAACATGCGGCCGTAGCGGATCGGAACGAGCTCTGGAACCCTCGTCTCATCCTGCGCCTGCAGCAGCGCGAGCGGGTCGCGCCGGTCTCCCGCCTGCCAGGCGCGATGAGCGGATCGCGGGACCTTGGCCCGCGCCGCCTTGCCCTGCGCCGCTCGCTCGTCCGGCAGGTACATGAAGAAAGGCTATCCCCACCCGACTTAGACTCATGCCCGATGGCAGAGGGAAGCGTCCGCCTACAGCTGCGCAGAGCATGAGCCTCCGCGTCGTGCGACGGGGAACGCTCGTCGTCCTGCTCGACGCGCTCACCCTGCTGCTGCTCTCCGAGGTGCTGGCCGGCTTCGTCTTGGATGGCGCTGCGACCGCGCTCGCTGCAGCGGCGCTGATCGGCCTCCTCAACGCCCTGGTTTGGCCGCTGCTGGCGCGCTTCGCGCTGCCACTGACCGTCCTCACCCTGGGCGGGGCAGCGCTGGTGCTGAACGGGGTGCTCGTGACCTTCGCGATCGAGCTCCTGCCGGGCGCGCGGATCGACGGCGTGCTGGAGGGGGTCGTGGTGACGATCGCGATGACGGCCCTCACCGCGCTGGTCTACGCCCTGCTCGCCATCGATGAAGACGACTCCTGGTACCGACACGTCGTGCAGCGGCAACTGCGGCGGCGCAGACAGATGGTCCGCAGCGAGGTCCCGGGCATCGTCTTCCTGGAGATCGACGGGCTGGCACACGACGTGCTGCACCGGGCACTGAGCGACGGCAGCGCGCCGAACCTTGCCGCCTGGCTGCGCAGCGGTTCCCACCAGCTGGACAGGTGGGAGACCGACTGGTCCTCGCAGACCGGCGCCTGCCAGGCCGGTCTCCTGCACGGCGACAACGACGACATGCCGGCTTTTCGCTGGTGGGAGAAGGACCGCGACGCGGCGATCGTCACCAACCACCCGCGCGACGCGGAAGAGCTCGAGCGGCGCCACTCGGACGGGCGTGGCCTCCTGCACGCCGACGGCGCCAGCCGCGCCAACATCCTCTCCGGCGACGCCCCCCACTCGATGCTGACGATGAGCACGGCGCTGCATCGGCGGCGGCCGATCGGCCGCGACTACGCCGCGTACTTCGCCCGCCCCTCCGCGGTCGCCCGCACGCTGGTCCTCGTCCTGGCCGAGGTGGCGCGCGAGCGCCGCGCCGCTCGCGCCCAGGTCCGCGACGACGTCCGCCCCCGCATCGCCCGCAGCCGCTCCTACGCGTTGGTGCGCGCCTGGGGCACGATCGTCCAGCGCGACCTCCAAGTTGCCGCCGTGGTCGGCGACATCCTCGCCGGCCGCCCCGCGGTCTACACCACCTTCCTCGCCTACGACGAGGTCGCCCACCACTCCGGGATCGAACGGCATGACGCGCTCGCCGTGCTGCGCGATCTCGACCGCCAGATCGCGAGGATCGCCGTCGCCTGCCCCGAGGCGCCGCGGCCCTACCGCCTCGTCGTGCTCTCCGACCACGGCCAGTCGCAGGGCGAGACCTTCCGCGATCGCTACGGCGAGACGCTCGAGGACGTGGTCCGCTCCGCCTGCGAGCCGCAGAGCGCGATCGCGGTCGAAGGAGGCGACGACGATGCGCTCGCCTATCTCAGCGCCGGCCTGACCGAGATCGCGCGCGACGAGACTGCGGTCGGCCGCACGGTGCGGATCGCGACACGAGATCGCAGCGTCGACGGCGCGGTCGCCCTCGACCCGGACACCCGGAGTGACATCGAGCAGACGCACGGGAAGGAGATCCCCGAGCTGTCGGTGATGGCCTCGGGGTGCCTTGGGCTGATCAGCTTCCCGCGCGAGCCCGGCCGGGTGACCCTGGAGCGGATCGAGGCGCTCTACCCGCGGCTGATGCCGGCGCTCCGGGATCACTCCGGCATCGGGTTCGTCCTAGTGCGCTCCGAGCGCTGCGGCGCGATCGCGGTCGGCAAGGGTGGAACGGCGTTCCTCGACGAGGACCGGGTCGACGGCGAGGACCCGCTCGCGCCCTTCGGCCCCAATGCCGCCGACCACCTGCGGCGCACCGACGGCTTCCCCCACTGCGCCGACCTGATGGTCAACAGCAGCTTCTGGCCGCAGTTCGGGGAAGTGGCGGCGTTCGAGGAGCTGGTCGGCTCGCACGGCGGGCTCGGAGGAACGCAGAGCTTCCCCTTCGTCCTCCATCCCAGCGAGCTGGCCTGGCCCGAAGAGGAGGTGGTCGGCGCGGAGCGAGTACACCGGATCTTCCGCAGCTGGCTCGCCGGGCTCGGGCACTCGAGCTACGCGAGCGAGGTCGCCTCCCCCGGCGCCAGCACCCGCACCTCCACCTGAGGCGCGAGCTCGCGCGCCCGAGCGGCGAACTCGTGCGGCGGCGTGCGCAGCGGGCCGGGGCGGACTCGCGCCAGGCCGAGCGGGTAGAGCGTCCCCCAGTGGATCGGAACCGCGATCCGCGGCGAGAGCAGGGCCGTCGCGCGGGCGGCGCGCTCGGGATCGAGGTGCCCCGGGCCCAGGGTCGGGCCCCAGCCCCAGACCGGCAGCAGCGCGAGGTCCAACTCGCTCGCCAGCACCTTCATCCCGTCGAAGAGATCGGTGTCGCCGGCAAAGTAGATCCGGCGACGACTGTTGCCCAGCAGGAAGCCGCCCGCCTCCGAGCCTCGCTCGAACCGCCCGCCACCCGGATGCCACGCCTCGGTGGCGGTGACCGTGACCTCGCCGACCCGGGCGGACTCCCCGGGAGCCAGCTCCGTCACCGCTGTGAAACCGTGGCGCCCAAGGAACTCGCCCACACCTGGCGACCCGAGCACCGGCACGTCGCGGCCGATCCCGCGCAAGGAGGGCAGATCGGCGTGGTCGTGGTGAAGGTGGGAGATCAGCACGGCATCGAGGCCGTCCGTCAGCCCCGGCGGCGGGGCTGCGCCCTGGCGGCGCAGCGGTCCGACCCGGCCGCGCAGCACGGGATCGGTGAGCAACCGGGTGCCGCCGAGCTCCACGAGGATGGTCGCGTGGCCAACGTAGGTGACCTTCTCGAGTGGCGTCATCTCACTCCGCCCGTTCGCTGCGTCGGAAGCGCCACGTATGGTCCCCCGGGCCGATGAGCGAACGGCGAGCCATCTTCCGTGGGCGCCTGCGCCGGCCTGGGCGCGAGAGCGCTGAGGAGGAAGACGAAGTCATCGAGATCGAGCCGGGTGCATTGAGCGGGATCTTCGCCGCTCCCAAGTGGATGCGCGACCTGGGCTTCTCGTCCTGGCTTCTCGTCGGCTTTGGCGCCGCGCTGATCGGTGCGATCTGGCTCCTCTCCCAGACGCAGACGATCGTGATGCCGGTGATCACGGCGGGAATCATCGCCTCGGTCGCTTCGCCCCTGGTCGACTGGCTTCGCCGGCACGGCATTCCGCGAGGCCTGGGGGCGGCGCTTGTCTTCCTCCTGATTGTCGCCGTCGGGGCCGCCGTCGGCCTGACCCTCCTGACCGGAATCGCCAGCCAGGCGGACAGTCTCTCCGAGCGGCTGCACGAAGGGGCGAACGAGATCGAGTCGTTGGCACGCGACCTGGGCGTCAAGGCGCCGACCGCCGCCGACGCGAACGCCGGGGCCAGCGCCTCGATCGGCGACGCCTTCCAGGCGCTGACCCAGGGGCTTCTCGGTGGGGTCGACAAGCTCGCGTCCCTTGCTGTGTTCCTCTCATTCACCGCCCTCAGCCTCTTCTTCATGCTCAAGGACATGCCGACGATCGGCGGCTTCATCGAGCGCCACCTCGGCGTCCCCGTGCCGCTCGCCCGCTCGATGATGGGTCGGGTGGCCGGCAGCCTGCGGGGCTACTTCCTCGGCGTCACGGTCGTCTCCATCTGGAGCTCGCTGATAGTTGGGGCTGGCGCGCTGCTGCTCGGCGTTCCCCTGGCTGGGACGATTGCCGTGGTCACCTTCGTCGGCGGTTTCGTTCCCTACCTGGGCGCCTGGACGGCGGGCGCCTTCGCGGTTTTGATCGCCCTCGGAGATCAGGGCCCGGAGACGGCGCTGGCCCTTGCGGTCATCGTCCTGCTGGCCAACGGCGTCCTGCAGCAGATGGTCCAGCCGATCGCCTACGGCGCCGCCCTGCAACTGCATCCCCTCGTCGTCCTGATCGCGACCATCGCCGGCGGCTGCCTCTTCGGCGTCGTTGGGCTGGTCCTGGCGGCGACCCTGCTTTCCGCCGCGGTCCGCATCTCGGCCGACATCCGCACGGCCGAAGGAGAGCCTCAGGTCGGCCACGGCCAGGGAGAGTCGGCCGAGTCAACTCCGATCTAGTCAGCGAGTGGCCTGACCTCGCGAGCGAATCCGATGGGCGCTACTGGGCTCGAACCAGTGACCTCCAGCTTGTCGAGCTGGCGCTCTCCCAACTGAGCTAAGCGCCCCGGGCACCTGAATCTAGCAGCGGCGAGGGGGCCGGCGGCGCGGACTCAAGTCCTCCGCTGCAAGAGCCGATGCAGGGGGTGCAACTTTTCGTCGAACGCGGTGTTTATCGAGGCAGCTAGGACCGACGAGCCAGGGAGACCGAGCTTTCTTTGGTGGCACGTCCTTCGGAAACAAAGGGCCCCGGGCGGGGCCCTTTTCCGTTGTCCTGCCGGCCAGCTGCTTTAGCTCAGCACCTGGACGACGACGGTCCGCTCTCGCGGCCGATCGTCGAAGTCGATCAGCACGATCTGCTGCCAGGTCCCCAATGCCAGCCGCCCATCGATCACCGGAACCGAGAGCGACGGACCGATCACCGAAGCTCGCTGGTGCGCGTGCGAGTTGGTGTCGTGATTGAGCCGGTTGTGCTCGTAAGCACCGCTGCTCGGGATCAGTCGCTCGAGCATCTCCCGCAGGTCGTGGACCCCGCCCGGCTCGTACTCCATGGTCGTGATCGCGGCAGTCGATCCGCGCACGAACGCCACCGCCTGCCCCTCGGCGATCCCAGCCTCGTCAATGACCCGTTGAACGTCCGCGGTGAGGTCGACGGTGTCGCCGTCGCCCTGGGTCGAGTAACGCAGCGCGCCGCTCTGAACCTCCATCCGTCCAAGCTACCTGACCCGCCCGCCCAGGCACGGCCGCTTTGCGGCCGCTCTTCGTAGCCGAATGTTTGAGTGAGCGTCCGAAAAGGGTGGCCGCTCGACGTGCGTTCACCCACGTAGACATGGAAAGCCAGCAGGGATTGAGATTGCCCGGCGCCGCGAGTGATGACGGCGCGCAGGAGAGGCGGTGGGACTTCCGCTTGCCGGCGGCCCTGATGCCCCCACTTGGTAGAGCCGCCCGGGAACAGCGCGCGCGAGAGAGGGAGCAGCAGAAGCGGTTGCTCTCGATGGAAGCAGCGATAGAGGCGTTCCGCCGTACGCCAGCCGGACAAGCGCGACTTGCATACCAAAAGGGGCACCGCCTCTTTCAGTACGAGCTCGAGATCGACCGGCTTGCGCCGACGCTCATCCCCGGCCCGCTCGGCTCCCCGGCGCGGGAGACCACCGACCCTGTGGACATCCTCAACTCGGTAACCGTCGAGGGCTGGAAGCTGATCACCGGCAAGTTCATCCAGACCCAGACGCGACACGGAACCATCGGCTGCTACCTGTTCAAGCGCTCGAAGAAGAGGCGCCAGGAGATGAACGATCCCTGGCGCGCCGAGCCGGCCCTGCCAATTTCGACGAGCTGAGCGGCCCGTCGCACTTGGCTTGTTCAAACGGTTTCGCGGAACCGTGTCACCCTGATCAGTCCGCGCTGTTGAGCGCGAGCCTTATGTCCTTGACCACGAGCTGCAAGTTCATGGCATCGCTAGGCGAGGGCTCGAAGCCAAAGTGTTCGTAGAAAGCACGTGCCTCGTCATTCAGGGCGTGAACAAGTAGTAGACGCATGCCCGCCTGCTCGGCCACCGAGAGTGCACGGCTCATCGCATCTCTCAGGAGAAAAGCTCCGATCCCCTGACCTTGGACCGCCTTGTCTACCGCCAGTCGCGCGAGCAACATGGCCGGGATCGGGTGCTGCGGCATGCCCTTTCGGCCCCGCTCGGTTGCATCAGCGTGCTCAATGGACGCAAGCGATAGCGCGTGATAGCCGACAACCCGAACTTGCCCGGTGTCCACAATGACGTAGGTGCGGGCGGACCCTGCTCCTGCAGCTGCCCGAGCGTGCTTGACGAGCCAGATGTCCAGCGACCCGACCCCGCAATTGAATCCGTCGATCCGATGCTCGTTGCCAAGCGGCTGAGGGTCCAGAAAGCGCGGCACTCGGCCTATTCAGGGCGGGGGCGCGAGAAAAGCTTGGAGAGCTCGGGTCGGTCCTTTGCCGGCTGGTCCATCGCGGCAGCGATCTCCTGCCAGGCATCCGAATTGATGCTGAAGCTGGTTCGATCGGCGAGCAGGCGCTCGGCTCGCTCACGACCGCTCTCGACAAGAAACTGCGTCAGGGACTCCCGATGGACCAGCGCGGCCTGCTTGAAGAGAGCCTCGTCATCCTTCTCAATACGGAGATTGAGCCTTTGGGTCTTTGGAGTCGGCATGTCAAGACTGTACATACAACGTATGTCGGAAGTCAAACCGAGCCCTTGACTTGGGTACTTCTCCCGCAAATTCAGGGTCTTTGCAACCGCCCTGTCAAGCCAAAGCTCCCGCCGAGGGAAGGCGCCCACCGGAATCGAACCGGTGTAAACGGCTTTGCAGGCGAGACCGTTCGGCCCCGATTGGCTTATTCAAGCGGTTTAGCTACCTCAGGTGCCAGCCCGAGTGCCAGCGCCCAGCAGGCTAGAGCGTCATGACCGCCTCAAACAGACAGCACGCATAGGCGTCAGCAGGCAGCCGGACCCAATCTGGACTGACGACCTTGAGCCAGAAAACTCCGAGCCCAAGGGCAGTGACCAGTGGCCAGGACCAATGCGTCAGCCGACTGCCGAAGGCCCCCGATCCGAAGATCAGCAGCGCCACGGCCGCGATACCGACAGCGACGCACACGCCGATCCCGTAACGACGGAGGCCAAGGCAGTTCCGACGAAAGCCGTAGTTGACGTTCTCCTCAAATAGAAGCGGGAATCGCTTTCGATCGCGAGTGCGCGCGATGAGCGACCGAACCGCCGCCACGTATCGTTCATCTGCCGCCGCGGGATCGTTCTTCTCCTCCTCCCGCGACGGCAGGGCATCGGTCAAGAGCCGCTCAGTTTCTGCGCGGCATTGCGATACGTAGGCGGATGGTTGGCTGGCACCGAGACGCAGCGATTGAGTCGTTGGCGCACCGCCCCAATCCGACCAAAGCCTGTCTTGGAGATTGCGACCGCGATCACGTCCCAGCTGTGCTCCCAAAATCGACAGAGCACCGACGATGACGCCGGTTGCAACCCCGAAGGTGGACGCGCTGAGAACGCTCACGGCAAGAAGGACCACCACGGGAAGTACGACGATCACAACCGGCATCTGCCTAGCCCGGATCGCGTAACTATCGAGCCGCATATCGACCGCTAAGAGTCGGGCGGCTCCGCCTTGGGCGGAATCGGGTCAACGGGGCTACCGTCACGATGCGGGGCGTCGTCGGACGCATACCTCAGCCACCCCGTGGTATCTGCGGTCGCCCATACGCGATAGCCCCTCCGACCGCAAGCGTTTGTGATGCGTGGCGATGGTTTCTTCGGATCTTTTGGTGCAACGCTGACTATGCCGACCCCATCTCCGTCTTGCCCGATTGGACCCAGCACCCGATCCAGAGTCTCGCTGTCGAGGTTGTGCCGACTGCCGTGGTGTGGAACCTGGAAAAGCTTGAGAGGGCCGACCTGACCGTTCCCTTCAAGCTGGTCCATCGCTCTGTCGATAGCGGGAACCCCTGCGTCCCCCGTGAATAGCAAGCGCTCATCCCCATTGAGTATTTGGAGGATCGCGCTGGAGTTGTTTCGCGGGTTCGTCCCGCCATCATCATCAAAGGGAACCTCCATCGGAAAATCAGGCAGTTCCGGTTGAGGTTCAACCGCAAGAGCCTCTGCCAGACGGACCGCCGCGGGCTTCGGCGCGGCCTTTGTCGTCGTCTCTTGCTCCTTCAACAGCTCCCGGTAGTAATCCACGCTGGGTCCGGCAACCATGAACGTCCCGTCGAATCCACCCGTGCCCGCGAAGGGTTCGACCACCTTGGTCCCCTGTTTTTCAGCGAGTTCTACGAGTTCCGAGGCGGGCTTGGCTCCGCTGTTATTGGGGAACCCGTGCTGTTCGGGCCTGTGCAGGAGGAGATTGACGACCTTGATTCCCCGCATGACTTCACCCATGCCATTGACGTGATCGGCGTCTGGATGCGTCAGGAGGACGAAGTCGAGCAGTTCAGTTTCGTAGTAGGTCTGAACGTGCTCCAACAGCCGCTCTCCATCGCCGCGGTATCCAGCGTCGATGACACCGTGGACCCATTCCCCGCTTGGCTGGGTGTACCGCAGCGCGATCGCGTCCCCATGCGCTGCCTCCTCGCCCACGGGTAGAAAGTCGATCTCGAACATAGACACCCCCAGGCTAAAACCGAGACCGGCGGAAAGATTTCGACTCGGCTCACGTCCCGTCGTCGGGGTCGTCGTCCTTGTCCGCCGAGCGGCGCGACCCGCGGCGATGCGGGGCGGCCGGGCGCGGCGCGCGGCTCCGCGGCGCTGCGATCTTCGGCGCGGCCCTCCGCTCCAGCGGGCGGCGATAGCTCTCGGCCAGGGCAGCGGTGCGGGCGCGGGCCGCCTGCCAGTCGGCCTCGATCTGCTCGGTGTCCGCGCCGGGCTTCGCCGCACTCGCGGTAAACCTCAACAGCCCTCCTGGCGCTTGGATGACCGCGTGCTCGGAGCGGAGCGCGTCGGTCTCCACAACTTCCTCGGCAACGGTCGGGTACTTCGGCGGCTTCCGAACACCACGCCGGGGTTCGGGCGTTTCCATCTCTCGGACTTTCATTTCGATCCTTTGCGTCCAACAAAGAGATGGAAGGACGGACCAAGGCCCTGTCGCGACCGTAGCGCACGGCGACCGGGTTTCTGGGCGGCCGTCTATTCCTCAGAGGAGCGAGTGCCGGAAGGTGCGCCATGCGGGCATACTGTCCTCGCGACCGGCTCGATTCGGGTGCCAGTCGGGTGCCAGTCGCGCCCGTTGACAACCGGATACAGCCGGTTTCAGCCGGTCGAGCGTCAGCCGCCGCATCCCGCACCGGCAAGACGGATTCCCGCTGTTCAAGCCAGAGGCGCCCACCGGAATCGAACCGGTGTAAACGGCTTTGCAGGCCGCTGCGTAGCCACTCCGCCAGGGCGCCAGGCGGACTAAGGGTAGCGGCGGCGGGGTCGCCCCCAGCGGCTGAGCGCTAAGCGGCGCGCTGCTCGGGATCGTCGTCGACGTCGAGGATCAGGTTGTCCTCGGCCGTGCGGCGCACGCGGAAGTCGAGCGGTGAGTGGGCCTCGAGCTCGCGCAGCAGCTCGACCGGTTCGCTGAGCCGCATCGAGAGCGTCGCGCGGCCCTCGG
>DATNHC010000065.1:0-7311 GCA_035605155.1 Solirubrobacterales bacterium | reverse complement strand
GCGCGATCCGCACCCTTGGCCGCGCTTGGATCAGGGTCCTTTGGCGTTGCTGGCAAGACAAAGTGCCTTATGACCCCTCTCTCCATGGAAATTTGCGCGGCCTGCAAGCTGCAGGGGGTTGACACAGGGCGTCTCGCGTGCGGAGCACGCCATAACGACCGCGCTCCGCTTGCTGCGCGAAGAATCAGATATGCACGCTTGCTCGCTGCGCGCTTAGGCGCTCCCTGCGTCCTTGATTCGCTTGGCCCTGCGCGCCCTCGAAGACATCTAGTATCCGACGCATGTTCATCTTGATCGTCGGTTGTGGCCGCGTCGGGTCCTCGGTTGCCCGGGCGATGCTGCGCGAGGGGCACCAGGTGTCCTGCCTCGATGAGGACCCGGAGTCCCACGCGCGGCTCGAGGTCGGCCTCGACAGGGGCTGGGAGGACCTTGGCGGCCAGTTCACCGTGGGCGCCGGACTGGAGACCGACGCTCTCGTTGCTGCTGGGATCGAGAAGGCCGACGCCTTCATTGCCTCGACCGACGGCGACAACACGAACATCATCATCGCTCAGATCGCCCAGCGCCGCTACGAAGTGCCGACCGTGATCGCCCGCATCCTCGACCCCCTGCGGGCGGAATGGTACGAGCGCCAGGGCGTGCACACGGTCTGCCCCACGCGGGTGGCGATCGACATGCTCGAGAGCGCCGTGCGCGAAGGCGCGCCCCGTGGCTCCGGTCCCTCAGACGGTGCGGTCGAGACCGCCTAGGTGGGGGAGGAGAGACGTGTACATCATCGTCATCGGCGCCGGCAAGGTGGGTTGGAACCTGGCCCGCGAGCTGCTCGAAAAGGAGCACGAGGTGACCGTGATCGAGAGCGATCGGCGCCGCTATCTGACGGTTGAGCAGGAGCTCGAGCACAACGTCTCCTACGGCGATGCCTCTGAGCTCTGGGTCCTGGAGCGGGCGGGGATCCAACGGGCGGACATGGTGATCGCCGTCACCGGCGACGACGAGGACAACATGCTGATCTGCCAGGTCGCTCGCGAGAAGTACGAAGTCGAGCGGATCATCGCCCGCGTCAACAATCCGCGCAACAAGCCCCATTTCGACCTGCTGGGGATCAAGCCCTCGGTCTCGGCCACGGACCTGATCTTGCGCCTGCTCGAGCACGAGGTGCCCGAGTACGGGCTCGTCCACCTGCTCGACCTGCAGGAGGAGCAGCTCGAGATCATCGAGATGCTGCTCGGCAAGGACTGTGGCGTCACCGGCCGCCGGGTCGGCGACCTCGAGATGCCCGAAGGCAGCCTGCTGATCTCGGTGCTGCGCAATGGCAAGGGTTTTGTGCCCGGCCCCGACACGGTGCTCGAGGTGGGGGACGAGGTGCTCGCCGTACTCGATCCCGGTCACGAGGAGCAGCTGAAGGAGCTCTTCGGCCCGGCCGGAAACGGCAAGGGAAATGGCGCCGGTGGTTGAGGGTCTTGCGGAGTCTTCGCATGGGCGCTGATCGCCAGGCGGACTTTCTGCTGGTCGGCGGAGGCCTCGCCGCCGCCCACTGCGCAGCCGAGCTGCGCAAGCGCGGCGCCGACGGCTCGATCTTGCTGGTTGGCCGCGAGCCGGAGCCACCTTACGAACGGCCGCCGCTCTCCAAGGAGTACCTGCGCGGCGAGGCGGGCCGCGAGGACGCCTACGTCAACCCAGCCGCGTGGTATGAGGAGAACGGGGTTGAGCTGCTTACCGGGACGAACGTGATGTCGCTTGACCCCGCGGCGCGCACGGCAAAGCTGCAGGGTGGCGAAGGGGTGAGCTTCGGCCAGGCGCTGATTGCCACCGGGGCGATGGTCAACATCTTGCGCGTCGAGGGCGCCGAGAACGAGGGGATCCACTACCTGCGTGCCTACGGCAACTCCGATGCGATCCGTGCCGACGCCGAGGCGGCCGAGCATGTCGTGCTGATCGGCGGCAGCTACATCGGCGCCGAGGTCGCCGCCTCGTTGACCGCGAAAGGCACCAAGTGCACGATCGTCATGCTGGAGGACGTCGTGCTCTCGCGCAACTTCGGCGAGCGCGCGGGCCGCTGGTTCCACGAGCTGCTCGAGTCGAAGGGGGTGACGATCCACGGCGGCGAGGAGCTCGAGGCCTACGAGGGCGACGGCCGGGTCAGCGCCGTGGTGACGAAGGGCGGCCAGGCGATCGAGTGCGATGCGGTGGTCGTCGGCGCCGGGGTGCGCCCCGATGCGATGCTCGCCCAGCGAGCGGGGCTCGAGGTCGGCGACGGGATCGTCTGCGACTCGAAGCTGCAGAGCTCGGTCGAGGGGATCTACGCCGCCGGCGACTGCTGCTCCTACGACAGCGTCGTTCACGGCCGGCGGCTGCGGGTCGAGCACTGGGACGTGGCCATGCAGCAGGGAATGCATGCCGCTCGCAACATGCTCGGCGAGAGCGCCGACTACGAGGTGGTGCCCTATTTCTTCAGCGATCTCGCCGACTGGGCCGGCCTCGAGTACGTCGGCCCGGCCTCCGAATGGGAGGAGGAGATCTGGCGCGGCGATCCCGAGAGCGGCGAGTTCTCCGTCTGGTACCTGGTGGACGGTCGCGTCGCCGGGGCCCTCAGCGTCGAGCGCTCCGAAGACCTCGCCGAGGCCCGCCGCCTGCTTGCCGAGGGCGTCGACGTCTCTGCCGCGAAAGCACAGATCGCCGACCTCGACAGCGACCTATCTTCGATCGTTTGACGGCGCTGCCGACTTCGACCCCACTCCAGTGGGGTAAATGTCGGATGCGACGAGCGGATATCCTCAGGTCTCGCCTTTGCGGCCTGGTGTAATGGCAGCACGCCTCGCTCTGGACGAGGTAGTCGGGGTTCGAGTCCCTGGGCCGCAGCTTCCGCAGAGCACAAACCCCTGCTTGGGCGTCTAATCGCTCTGCTACCTTCGCCCCTCCTGTGAGTCGCCGCCAGATATGGATCGCCTTGCTGCCCCTTGCCGCGCTGCTGGTTGCCGGTTGCGGGGGTGGCGGAGACGACGACTCGACCGAAGCGTCTCCGGCGACGACGGCTGAGACGACCACGGCGCTGACCAAGGAAGAGCTGCTCGAGCAGGGCGACGGGATCTGCGCCGAGGTCAACGCGGCGGTCGGCACGGTCGGCGCGAGCAGCACCGAGACCGACAGTCCGGCGGTCCAGGCCGCAGAGCTTTACAACGGCATGGTCGCCAGCCTCAACAACCTCGGTCCGCCGGCCGAATCGGTGGGCTACGCCGAGTTCTCCAGCGCTGCCGAAGAGCTCGCCAACGCCGAGGACGAAGTCCAGTCCGCGGCTGAGAACGGCGATGCTGGAGCCCTCGAAACGGCCGAAGCCAATGCCGCCTCGACCCTTGCAAGCTTCCAGTCCGCGGCCGCGGAATACGGCTTTGAAGAGTGCAGCGAAGGGCCCAGCGCCCCGTCGGTCACGGCTGCGCCCGAAGCCGGCGAAGCGGAATCCGAAGAAGCCGCCCCGGAAGAAGCTGCGCCCGAAGAAGCCGCGCCCGAAGGTGAAGTCGCTCCCGAAGCAGCCCCGGAAACCGGTGGCGCCGGCGGTACGGCGGAAGGTGGGGGAACTGGCGGCGGCGGCGAATCGGGTGGTTCGGGCGGCGGCGAATCGGGCGGCATCGGTCCCGGCTGAGCAAGCGGCGCGCGCCGACCGATCCAATACTTCACTTTGTATAGTGAAGGTTCCTGATGGGGACCTACCGCCGCCTGATGGGGTTCCTACGCCCCTACCGCCGCCAACTCTGGGGCTCGTTGGTATTTGCCTGGCTGGCGATGGGGATGACCGTGCTGATCCCCTGGCTGATCGGCCGCGCGGTCAACGCGATCCAGGCGGGAGAACAGCCCGACCTGCTGCCCCTGGCGCTGGCGATCGTCGCCGCCGGGATCCTGCGGCTGGGGCTGACGCTCGTGCGCCGGGTGGTTGCCGGCAAGGTGTCGCTGGCGGTCGAGTTCGACCTGCGCCAGCGTTTTTACGCTCACCTGCAGCGCCTCGAGCTTGGTTTCTTCGACGGCCAGCAGACGGGGCAGCTGATGTCGCGCGCGACCGTCGATCTGCAATCGATCCGCTTCTTCCTCGGCTATGGCCTGATCTTCATCACCCAGAACCTGCTGACGATCGTCCTCGCCAGCGCGGTGATGTTCGCGCTCGAGCCGTGGCTGGCGCTGATCGCCTTGGCGCCCGCTCCGCTGCTCGTCTACACCGCCTCGCGCTACAACCGGGTCTCGCGTCCGGCTGTGCAGGAGGTCCAGCAGCGGATCGCCGAGCTGACCGCCGAAGCCGAGGAGAACGTCTCGGGCATCCGCATCGTCAAGGCCTTCGCCCGCGAGGAGCACCAGCTGCAGCGCTTCCGGCGCGCTGTGGCCCGCGTCTTCGATCAGAGCATCTACTCGACCCGTCTACAGGCCTTCTTCTCGCCGCTGCTCGGCCTGCTTCCTCAGTTCGGCATTGCCTTGGTCCTGCTCGTCGGCGGCCGCCAGGCGATCGCCGGCAATCTCAGCCTTGGCGCCTTCACCGCCTTCTACACCTACGTGGTGATGCTGGCTTCGCCGATGCGCATGCTGGGCATGGCCCTCGGCATGGCGCAGCGGGCGATTGCCTCGGGCAACCGGCTCTTCGAGGTGCTCGATCGCGAGCCGCGGATCGAGAGCCCGGCTGGCGCGCCGCCACTGCCGGCCGGCGGCGGCCGCATCGAGCTGCGCGGCGTGACCCTGCGCTACGACGGCTCGCGAGCCAACGATGCGAGAGTTGACCACACTGGGGTGGGGTCAACTCTCGCATCGGCGCTGACCGACGTAGACTTGGACGTTGCGGCCGGGCGCACGGTGGCGCTCGTCGGCCCCTCGGGATCTGGCAAGACCAGCCTGGTGGCGCTGATCGCTCGGCTCTACGAGCCGAGCGAGGGCTCGGTGCTGGTCGATGGCGCCGACGTGCGGACCGTCGACGTCGCCTCGCTGCGCTCGCAGGTTGCCTTCGTCGCCGACGACAGCTTCCTCTTCAGCGCCAGCGTCGTCGAGAACATCGCCTATGCGCGCCCCGACGCCAAGCGCGGGGAGATCGAGCTCGCCGCTCGCCGCGCCCAGGCCGAGGAGTTCATCCGCGAGCTGCCTGCCGGGTACGACACCGTGGTCGGCGAGCGCGGCCTCACCCTCTCCGGAGGCCAGCGCCAGCGCGTGGCGATCGCCCGCGCCCTGCTCGCCGACCCGCGCATCCTGATCCTCGACGACGCCACCTCGGCGGTCGACGCGACGACCGAGGCTGCGATCAAGGCCGGCCTGCGCGAGGCGATGGCCGGCCGTACGACCTTCATCATCGCCCACCGCCTCTCGACCGTGGCGCTTGCCGACGAGGTGGTGGTGATGGACGCCGGGCGGATCGTCGACCGTGGCACCCACGAGGAGCTGCTCGAGGACTGTGGCTTCTACCGGGAGATCGCGGAGCACGGGCTCGCCGACAGTGTCTTCCTGCAGCACGACCTGGAGCAGCGCGAGGAGCTGGCGCGGCTATGAGCGCGCTCGGGAAGCTCTGGCAGGTGCTCCGTGGCGACGATCAGCGGGGCCGCAAGCTGCGCTGGATGACAGGGCTGCTGCGGCCCTATCGAGGCCGAGTTGCGCTGACCGTGCTCGCAATCCTCGCCGCGACGGCCGCGGGCCTGGCGCCGCCGTACCTTGCCGGCCAGGCGATCGACGCCGGCATCGTCACCGGCGACACCGACGCCCTGACCCTGATCGTGATCGCCCTGCTGGGCGTATCGGTCCTCTACGCGGCGGCCACCTACGCCCAGACCTACCTGGTGGGCTGGGTGGGCACCCGGGCGCTGCAGGATCTGCGCGAGCGCGTCTTCGCCCACCTGCAATCGATGTCGATCGGCTTCTTCACGCGGCGCAGCCCCGGCGTCCTGATCAGCCGCATGACCAACGACATCGAGGCGCTCAACCAGCTGGTCACCAGTGGCGTGGTGACGCTGCTCTCCAGTGGGCTGACGCTGGTCGGCGTGGTCACGATCATGCTCCTGCTCGACCTGAAGCTCGCCCTGGTCACCTTCCTCACCTTCCCCCTGCTGGCGATCGCCAGCCTCGTCTTCCGGATCGTCTCGCACGGCGCCTACCGGGCGACACGCGAGCGGATCGCCGCCGTCACCGCCTACCTGCAGGAGACCTTGAGCGGCGTGCGCGTCGTGCGCAGCTTCGGTCAGGAGGCGCGCCACGCGACGGCGATGGACGAGCTCAACGAGGCCAATCGCGAGGCCAACATGAAGACCGTCTACCTCAACGCGACCTACTTCCCGGGCGTCGAACTGCTCTCTGCGGTGGGCACGGCGGCGATCATCCTCTACGGCGGCACGCAGGCGATCGACAACGCGATCCAGATCGGCACGATCGTTGCCTTCATCGGCTACCTGCAGCTCTTCTTCGATCCGATTCAGCAGCTCTCTCAGCTCTACACCACCTACCAGCAGGGGATGGCGGCGCTCGACAAGATCTTCGAGCTGCTCGACACCGAGCCCGACATGGTCGATGCGCCGGGGGCGCTCGACCCCGGGACCCTGCGTGGCGAGATCGAGATGCAAGGCGTCTCGTTCGCCTACGTCGGCGAGGACTGGGCCCTGCAGGACGTCGATCTGCAGGTCCCGCCGGGTCAGACGTTGGCGCTCGTCGGCGCAACCGGCGCCGGCAAGTCGACTCTCGCCAAGCTGGTCGCGCGCTTCTATGACCCGCAGCGTGGCCGGGTGCTCGTCGACGGTCACGACCTGGGTGAGTTGCGTCAACAGGCGCTGCGGCGCCAGCTGGGAATCGTCCCCCAGGAGGGCTTCCTCTTCTCGGGCAGCGTGCGCGAGAACATCGCCTTCGGTCGCCCGGAGGCGACGCTGGAGGAGATCGAGGACGCCGCCGCCGCGGTTGGGGCGAGCGAGTTCGTCGCCGCGCTTCCCGAGGGGATCGAGACCGAGGTGGGGGAGCGCGGCGTGCAGCTCTCCTCCGGTCAGCGTCAGCTGGTCGCCTTCGCCCGCGCGCTGCTGGCCGAGCCACGCATCCTGATCCTCGACGAGGCGACCTCGAACGTCGACGTGCGCACCGAGAAGACGATCGAGCAGGGCTTGGAGCGCCTGCTGGCGGGGCGCACGGCGATCGTCATCGCCCATCGGCTTTCGACGATTCGGTCGGCCGACCGGATCATCGTCGTTCACAAGGGCCGCATCCTCGAGGAGGGGACCCACGACGCGCTCCTGCGCCAGGGCGGGCTCTACGCGCGGCTCTACGAGCTCCAGCTCTCGGAGCACGAGCCCGAGATCGCCCCGCAGAGCGGGACAG
>DATNHC010000064.1:0-30873 GCA_035605155.1 Solirubrobacterales bacterium | reverse complement strand
CGCTCGGCCTTCTCGGTTAATCAGCGCACCGCCCAGCTACAGATCGACCGCTCGGCATCCGATCGCATCCCCCACATCTTGAGCGGTATCCCGCTGCACCTGCGTGACATCCGCATCTACCTCGACCGCTATCAGTTCACCCATAACCCCTCCTCTTGCGCGCCAGGCAAATTGGTCTCGACGATCACCGGCGCGGGCCTCGACTTCACGTCGGAGGCCGATGACAGCTCTTCTACCTCCCAGCGCCACTTCCAGCTCTTGAACTGCCTCACCCTGGGCTTCAAGCCGAAACTGGGCATCAGGCTGAGAGGCCCGACGAGGCGGGGCGCCTACCCCGAACTGCGGGCGACCTTCGCGGCAAGAGGCCAGGGCGACACCAACCTGAAGGAAATCAAGGTCTCCCTGCCCCGCTCGGAGTTCCTCGCCCAAAACCACATCCGCGCGATCTGCACCAGAGCCCAGTTCGCCCGCGAGCAGTGCCCGCCGGCCTCTGCCTACGGCAGAGCAGCCGCCTACACGCCGCTCTTCGACGAGCCCCTGATCGGCAACGTCTACCTGCGCTCCTCGGCCAACAAGCTGCCTGACCTGGTCGCCTCGCTGCGATCGGGGGAGGTGCGGATCGTGGTCGAGGGCAAGATCGGGCCGACCAAGCAGGGCGGCATCTCAGCCCTCTTCCGCGACCTGCCCGACCAGCCCGTCGATCGCTTCGTGATGGTGCTGAACGGTGGACGAAGAGGGCTTCTGACCAACTCCGCCGACATCTGCAAGGTGCCCCCCGAAGCGACGGTGCAGGCGCTCGGGCAGACCAACCTCGGGGCGAAATTCACCACCGTGCTGCGCGGGCAGTGCAAAGGAGGGGGGAAGGGCAAATGAGAGCGAGGACGGCGATCGGGGAGAGGAGCGCAGGGCGCGGCGCCTTCAGGCTGGTTGGAGCGCTGTGCGCGGGGCTCGCCTCACTGGCGCTGATCGTCCCCGCCGCCCAGGGCGCCACGGAGCCGATCTTCGTCTTCACGCCGGCCCCACCGCCGCCCTCTGCACCGCCCAAACCGATCGTCCCGCCCCCCACCGGCTACCTCTACGGTCCCTGCGGGCTTGCCGTGGACTCCAGCGGCCGCATCTACGTGGCGGACTACTACCACCACGCAATCGATGTCTTCAGCTCCGCTCCGGGCTACCAGGGCCAGCTGGCAAACGAGGACCCTGAAGATGGGCCGTGCGGGCTCGCCTTGAACTCGACCAACCAGCTCTACGTCAACAACCTCCACAAGGACGTAGTGAAGTTCAACGCCTATCCCGCATTCGGAGCCGCAACCGTCTTCCCCCTGCCCACCGAAGACACAGAGCACCACCTGCCCACCGGCGTCGCCGTCGACCCTTCGAGCAACCGCGTCTACGTCAACCACCGCACCTACGTCTCTGCCTTCGATTCCGCCGGCAACCCCGTTCTTGACGGCGGCGAACCGCTGAAAATCGGCCTGGGTTCGCTCGGCGACGGCTACGGCCTCGCCGTCTCGGGGTTCCCGGCGACCTTGGGCCGCGTCTACGTTCCCGACGCCGCCTCGCGCACGGTCAAGGTCTATGACCCTCTGGTGAGCAAAACGACGCCGGTGGCCGAGATCAAAGACCCCTTCAACAAACCCTTCGTCTCCCTGAGGGACTCCGCGGTCGCGGTCGACCGCGTCACCGGCGAGGTCTACTTCGCCGATGACCTGCAGCCCACCTACACGGAGCGCCCCCAGGCCCTGATCTACGTCTACGGCCCCACCAATCTCTACAAAGGCCACCTCAAATACAACGTGATCACGGCGAGGCCGGTGGGCATCGCGGTCGACAACACCATCAGCTCGGCGACCCAGGGCCGCGTCTACGTCACCTCGGGCAACACCACGGCTGCCAGCATCTACGCCTACGGCCCGGGCTCGGCGACAACCGCAACGCCGCTGCCGCCGCTGGGCTCCGGTCTGCCAGCACCGGGGGGAAGCAGCGCCAGCGGCGTTGCCGGCGCGGCCGCCTCGAGCGCAGCCATGAACCTCCAGCCAGCGCAAAGCCGCAGCGCGGGCCCCGCCAGCGCCGCCGCCTCGGTCATCACCCAGGAGGGCAGCCTGCGCGTCGCGGTCAACGCCAACCTCTCGCCGAAGAGATTGCCCCGAGATGGCGCCGCGCCGATCGCGGTCGCGGTCGGCTGGCAGATCGCCACCACCGACGGTAGCCCGCCGCCGCGCCTCAAGGGCCTTTCGATCCAGATCAACCGCCACGGGCGCTTCGAGCGCGCTGGGCTGCCCACCTGCGCCTACGCGAAGATCCAGCCCGCCACCACGCAAAGGGCGCTCGCCAACTGCAGGGCGGCCCTGGTCGGGAGGGGAAGCTTCTCTGCCGAAATCGCCCTCAAAGGACAGGAAGGCGAATCTTATGAGGCACGAGGACAGCTCCTGGTCTTCAACGGCGAAGTCAAGGGCAAGCCCGTGCTCTTCGGCCAGATCTACTCCCCGCGTCCCTTTGCCACCTCCTTCGTGATCCCCTTCGAGGTCGCCGAGCTCGGCAAGGGCGCCTACGGCACGGTGCTGAGCGCGACGCTGCCCAAGACCCTGCGCAGCTGGGGCAACCTGACCGGCATCGAGATGCGCCTGTCTCGCAAGTACGGCTTCAAGGGCAAGCGGCGCTCCTACATCTCGGCCGGCTGCCCTGCACCCAAAGGCGTGGGTCTTGCCTCCTTCAAGCTGGCGCGGACAGAGTTCGCCTTCAACGGCGGCAAAGAGCTGGCCTCGACCGTGGTGGGGGACTGTCGGGTGCGGGGATAGCGAGGCCCCCTCGTATCCTGGATGCGTGGATGAGGTGGAGACGGCACAAATGCGACGCCTCCCTCCGGGCCCCCACGGCCTGCCGCCCGAGCTGGTCGAGCGCAACCAGCGCGAACGTCTGATCGCGGCGATGGCGGAGGTGAGCGCGGAGAAGGGCTACGGCGCGACGTCGGTTGCCGACGTGGCCCGCGGGGCGGGGGTCTCGACCGCCAGCTTCTATCGCCAGTTCAGAGACAAGCGCGAGTGCATGCTGGCCAGCTTCGAGGAGTTGTTTGGGCGGCTGCTTGGGGGCATCGAGGGCGCTTGCGCTGAGGGAGCTGAGCCGAAGGCAAAGCTGCGGAGGGGGGTCCGCACGGCGTCCGCCCTGCTCGACGGCGACCTGCCCACGGCACGGCTGCTGACGATCGAGATCGCGGCGGTCGGGCCGGAGGGAGTGCGCCTCCAGCACAAGGCGATCGAGCGGCTGGCGCAGCGGCTGCGCGCGGCGCGCGGACTCGACGTGGAGGAGCCACCGATCTTTCCCGATCGCGAGTGGGCTGCGGTCGCCGCGATCGTCGCCTTGGTGGTGAAGCGAGTTGCTGCAGAAGAGGCTATCGAGGCCGCCGAGATCGAGGCGATCTGCGGGCTCTGAAATTCGACTTGAATCGAGAGAGGTCCTATACGAACATATGTTCGTATGGAGGTCGCCTGTGTCCTGATCCCCGATTCCGCTCTCGCCGACCCAGTCGAGGCCGCCGAGCTGACCGAGCGGCTTTTGCGGGGGCTGGAGGGGATCGGGGCGGCAGTCGAGTCCGAGCGCGTGGGGATGGCCTTCTTCGCGCTCGACGGGCTCTGCGGTCTCTATGAGGGAGAGAGGGATGGGGTGCTGGCGGCGGCGCGTGCCGCGGCAGGTCAGGAGGCTCGGATCGGAACTGGTAGGACCCGTTTCCGGGCCTGGCTCGCAGCCGGCGGTTGCCGCTTGCCAGCCCCCGTCTCGACCCTGAGCGGGTGGGTCGGGCTGCCGGAGCGGCAGGCCCGAGCCGTGCTCGAGACGCTCGAGCGACTGGGGATCGGCACCCTGGACCAGCTCGCGGCGCTGCCCGCCGACCGGGTTGCCGATCGCTTCGGGCCGCCGGGCCTCGCGGCCCATCGCCTCGCCCGCGGTGAGGAGCCACCGTTGCGCCCGCGCCACCCGCACGAGGACCTGGTCGAGCAGCTCGAGCTGCTCGAGGGAGTGGCCGGCGGCCAGCTCGAGCGCGCCCTGGAGATGCTCGTCGACCGTCTGCTCGCGGCGCCTGAGCGGCGCGGCCGGACCGTGCTCGGCCTGCGTCTCGGCGCCCTGCTCAGCGGCGGCGGCAGCTGGAGCGTCGAGCAGGGTCTCGGTCGGCCGACCGCCTCGGCCCGCACGCTGCGATCGGTGCTGACACCACGGCTGGAGGCGCTACCGGGCCCGGTCTCCGCCCTGCGCCTGCGCGCACTCTGCCTCGGGCCGCGCGTCGGCGACCAGCTGGAGCTCTCGGTCCGCGGAGAGGAGCACCGCCGGGATCGCCTCGGCGAGGCGATCCGCGAGGTCCGCACCGTCCAGGGTGCCGACTCCCTGCTCGGGGTGCTCCCCCTCGACTCCACCTCCCGCTTCCCCGAGCGCCGCGCGGTGCTCACGCCCACCACGGATCGATGAAGTGGCTAGTGATGAGGGGGACGAGTGGTGTGACGCAGCTTGTCGAGGGGGACGAAGACGATCCGCTCGGCAGCCCCAAGTTCTGGCTCCAGGATCTCGACCATCGCAATCCCCTCCCGATAGATCTCCAGAACACCACCTTTGGCGCCGGTAGGGGCATCGTCTACCGACTCGGTCAGCTCGACGATGTCGAAGTCGGTGATCTCGCGCGTTATCGCCATCGCGTCTCCATGCTAGAGGGTCGTCGGATAGGCCGTGACCAGTCTTGGCGCGTCGCCCTCGTTGACGTAATGCCACGAGAGCTTCACCAGGGCATTTCGGTCTCCAATGGAGATTCGAACCTGGGCTTCGCAAGCGATCCCATATGGAGATCGATCGCGAACGCTTTGAATCGTGGCGCCAATCGTCGCTCCAAGGATCTCTTGCCAGAGATAGCCCCAGTCGTCGAGTCCAATCTGGAAGACACGGGCCCATTCCGGACCGTGTCCCCTGTCTCCAAGGATCCAGTCCTCGACCTTGTCCCATGTGTACCAAGCATCTTTCGCGCGGGGGAAAGAGTCACCGGCTTCCGGGGGCCATCCCATTGCGACGACGCTATGGAGACAAGGCGCGCGTGGGGCCTGCCAAGGCCACGCCTTCGACCCCTCAGTCGCGCAAAAGGCGCATTCCGATGAGCCCCGGACTGCGACGGCTGTACGTGCCGCGACGGGTTGCGGTCGAGATGGGGGCCAAGGGGGAGCCCCGGGCCGTCGAGGGGATCGCGGTCGAGGCGGTGCGCGAGGAGTGGCTGATCGAGGACCGTTGGTGGACGCCGAGGCCGCTGCGCCGGCACTACTACGAGCTGGTGCTCACAGATGGCCGCGACGTGGTCGTATTTCGCGCGACCAGCGGTCGCTGGTACAGGCAGCGGGCTTGATGGCAACCACGCCTCCATATATAGAGCTGCACGCGCACTCTGCCTTCTCCTTCCTCGACGGGGCCTCGACGCCGATGGAGTTGGCGGCTGCGGCGGCCGAGCTGGGGTATCCGGCATTCGCGCTGACCGACCATGACGGGGTGTGGGGGTCTATGGAGTTCGTCCACGCATGCAGAGGATTCGGGATCAAGGGAATCACTGGGACGGAGTTGACGGTGGGGGTCGGGCCGGCGGGTCCTGCCGCCGCAGGGGACCCACCGCCCCCTGCGGTAGCTGAAGCTTCCTCGGGGGCGGTCCCCCCTGCGGCGCCACCCGCCGGCAGGTACGTCCACGTGACACTCCTGGTCCAGGACGCGACTGGCTACCGGAACCTGTGCCTGCTGCTCACAGCTGCTCATTCACACACTCGGGACAACACGGGGCGGACAGCCGGGCAGCCTTGGGTGAGCTTGGAGGCTCTCGAAGAGCGTGCGGAGGGGCTGGTGTGCTTGTCGGGCTGCGCCGCGGAGGGAGCTGTCGGCGGGGCCTTTGAGCGGGGGGAGATCGCCAGAGGGGCCGAGTTGGCGCATCGCTTGCTCTCAGCCTTCGGGCGCGATCGCTTCCGGGTCGAGCTGCAGCGGCCCTACTGGCGGCGGGACCGCAGCCGCAACCGCTGGCTCGTCGGGCTCGCCGAGCGACTCGGGGTGCCCTGTGTGGCCACCGGCAACGTCCACTCGCACGCTCGCAGCCGCGCTCATCTCCAGGATGCCTTGGTCGCCGTGCGGCTGGGGATGACGTTGGAGGAGGCCGAGCCGCATCGTCGCGGCAACCCGACCTCGGCCCTGACTTCCCCGCAAGCGATGGCGACGCGCTTCGCCGAGCATCCCGACGCCGTTGCCGAGACCCTGCGCCTTGCCGAGCGCCTGCGGTTCGACCTCGGCACCGAGCTCGGCTACCGCTATCCGCGCGAAGGGGACCCCGACGCCGATCGGGAGCTGGCGGGAATCTGCCGCTCGCTGCTGGCCGAGCGCTACGCCGGGTTGGAGCACCGCCGCGAAGCAGAAGGGAAACTCGAGGAGGAGTTGCGGACGATTCGCGCTCTCGGCCTCTCCGGCTTCTTCCTCCTGCACCGTGACCTGCTCGAGCTTGCGCGCGAGGTGGCACTCGAGGTGCGCGGCCCCGACTCGGCGCGTTCCGTCCTGCCCCCCGGCCGCGGCCGCGGCTCCAGCGTCAGCTCGATCGTTTGCTACCTCACGGGCCTCTCCCACATCGACCCTGTGAAGAACAAGCTCTTCTCCGGTCGCTTCCTCAATGAGGAAGTGGGCAAGGAGTTCGCACAGACGATGCCCGACATTGACCTCGACTTCCCGCGCGACATCCGCGAGAAGCTGATCCCGCGCGTGCATGAGCGTTACGGGGCCGAGCGTTCGGCCCTCGTTGCCGCGTTTCCCACCTACCGGCCGCGCGGCGTAGTTCGCGATCTCGGCAAGGTACTGGGACTGCCGCCGGAGGAGATCGAGCGAGTGGCGAAGATGGTCGGCTTCCACGAGCGCAGCGGTGAAATCGCCAAAGACGTCACCGCCGCGATCGGTGCCGAGCGCGCCGCCTCGCCACGCTGGCAGGCGCTGCTGCGGCTCTGTCCGGAGGCGATGGGCCTTCCCCGCCACGCCTCCCAACACCCCGGTGGCATGGTGATCTCGACCCGCCCACTGATCGACGTCTGCCCGGTTGTGCCGGCGGCTATGGAGGGGCGGCAGATCGTCCAGTGGGACAAGGACTCCTGCGGCGACGCTGGATTCCTCAAGATCGACCTGCTCGGGCTGGGGATGCTCTCCGCGGTCGAGCGCTGCGTTGAGGAAGTGGGGCGGACGCGGGGCAAGCCACTCGATCTCTCGCGCATCCCGGTTGACGATGCCGAGACCTTCGAGTCGATCCGCGCCGCCGAGACCACCGGCGTCTTCCAGATCGAGAGCCGCGCCCAGATGCAGATGTTGCCCCGCACCCTGCCCCAGAACCTCGACGACCTCACCGTGCAGGTGGCCCTTGTCCGCCCCGGCCCGATCCAGGGCGGCGCCGTCCATCCATATATAGAGCGCCGCAAGCGGCAGCACGAGGATCCGGGCTGCGAGATCCCCTACGAGCACCCGTTGCTGGAGCCGGTGTTGAAAGACACCCTGGGCACGATCGTCTTCCAAGAGCAGGTGATCGAGGTGGCGACCCACCTGGCTGGCTTCAGCGCTGCGCAGGCGGAGAGCCTGCGGCGGGCGATGAGTCGCAAGCGATCCGAGCAGGCGATGCGCGATCACCACGACCGCTTCATCGCCGGCGCACTGGGAAAGGGTGTGCCACTCCAGACGGCCGAGCGGGTCTGGGGGCAGATCCAGGGCTTCTCCGGCTTCGGCTTTCCCAAGGCCCACTCGGCCGCCTTCGGCCTGCTCGCCTACCAGTCGGCCTGGCTGCGCATCCACCGCGCCCCCGAGTTCCTCTGCGCGTTGCTCAACGAGCAGCCGATGGGCTTCTACCCGCCCGATGCCCTCGTCCACGAGGCTCAGCGTCGCGGCATCCGCCTCGCCGGCCCCGACGCCAACCGCAGCCGCGTGCTCTGCCACGTCGAGCGCGAGCGCGGCGACCTCCTCGTGCGGATCGGTCTCGGCTACGTGAAGGGAGTGCGCAAGGAGGAGATGGAGAGCCTGGTCGCCGAGCGCGAGCGCGACGGTGCCTATCAGGGGATCGCCGATATCGCCTCGCGCTCGGGAGCGGGCCGCGACGGCCTCGAGCGCCTCGCCTGGGCCGGCGCCCTCGATGCTCTGGTAGGAGACGCACGGTCCGAAGATGTGTCCGCACTCCCCGAACGGGCGGATACTCAAAGTGCCGGTCCAATTGGACCGGCACTTGGCCGGGCGAGGAGTGCGGACACATCTTCGGGGGATCGCCGAAAAGCGCTCTGGGAAGCGGGTGCCGCCGGTACCGGCGTGCGCCACGGCGAGGAGGTGCAGATGGCGCTGCCGCTCGAGCCACCGAGCGCCCCGCCGCAGCTCGAGCCGCTCGACGAGTGGCAGCGGACGATCGCCGACTACCGCTCGATCGGGATGACTCTCGATGAGCATCCCATGGGCCTGCTGCGCGAGGAGCTCGACGCAGGGATCCTGCGCAGCTCCGACCTGGAGAAGGCCGAGAGCGGCGAGATCGTCGAGGTTGCCGGCCTGGTCGTCGCCCGCCAGCGCCCCGAGACCGCCAGAGGGATCGTCTTCATGCTGCTCGAGGACGAGCGCGGCACAGTCAACCTGATCGTCCCGCCCACGGTCTACGAGCGCTGCCGCGCCGCTGTCCGCGCCGCACCCCTGATCCGCGCCAAGGGCAGGCTCGAGCGCCACGAAGGCGCCACCAACGTCGTCGTCGGCGAGGTGGTCGAGCTGGAGGGCCCCAAGAATCCCCGCCGACGGGACTCAAAGCGATCTATATCTCCACTTTCAGGCCCGTCGGCACGGAGGCCGGGGGGTGTCCGCGAGCGCGCCGTCGCCGAGCTGCGCGCCGTCGCACCGGCCGGCCACAGCTTCGGGCGGCGCCGAGGCTAAGACTGTATATAGGTGTATATGAGCTTCATATACATGGGAATATTTTGCTAGCCTCCGCTGTCTGGACCCTGTTCTCAACCCATATTCGCCTGGAGCGGGAACGCCTCCTCCTGAGCTGGCGGGCCGTGACCGAGAGCGCAGGGCATTCGAGGTCATCCTGCAGAGGCTGGCAGCTGGACGCCCGGAGCAGGGAATGGTCTTGTGGGGATTGCGTGGGGTCGGCAAGACGGTGCTGCTCAACGAGATGGCGAGGCACGCGCAGTCGAAAAAGTGGGGAACCGGATACGTAGAGCTCGGCAGTCGCGGCCCGCTGCGACCTGCCCTCGCGACGATCGCTGCGCAGGTAGCCCAGGGCCTCGCCCGCCAACCTGGAATTACTGAGCGCGCACGAGCGGCTCTACGGGTTGTCAGCTCCTTCTCGATCACCGCAATGCCGGCCGGAGTTATGTTTTCCCTGGATGTAGAGCCCGACCGAGGTCGGGGGGACAGTGGGCAGCTCGATGTGGACCTCTACGAGGTTCTGCTGGAGCTTGGCGAGGTGGCGCGAGAGGCGGGCGTTGGGGCGGCTCTGTTCTTCGACGAGATGCAGTTCGCCGAATCCGATGAGCTTGGCGCCGTCTTGGCCGCGCTCCACCGGGCGGGTCAAACTGGGCTCCCTATAGTGGCAGTCTGCGCAGGCCTCCCTCAGCTTGCCTCCCGGCTCGTCGAGGCCAGCAGCTATGCCGAGCGGCTCTTCAGCTATCACGAGGTCGGTGCCCTCGAGGCGGATGCTGCAGAGGCTGCACTGGTGGTCCCGGCGGAAAGAGAGGGCGTCTCATTCGCGTCAGACGCCTTGGACTTCCTCCTGGAGCGGACCGGGCGGTACCCGTTCTTCATCCAGACCTATGGGAAGTACGCATGGGATGTGGCTCAGCATTCGCCAGTCGATCTCGCCGCCGCACAGTCCGCCAACGCCGTCGCACAAGATCAGCTCGACAGCGGATTCCATCGCAGCCGCTGGAGTCGGGCGACAACCGCAGAGCGCCGCTACCTTGCCGCGCTCGCCGATCTGGGCGATGGACCTCAATCGACCGCGGAAGTCAGCGGGCGATTGGGCATGACACAGCAGCGAACGGCCGTTCAGCGCCAGAACCTGATCGATGCCAAGGGCCTGCTCTATAGCCCTCAGCGGGGGTTGGTCGATTTCACCGCGCCGCTCTTCGGCGACTACATTCGTCGCCACCATCCGCTTGCCGACTTTCTCTAGGAGAGTTGCGCAGGGGCGGCCGGCTCGGTCTCGCGCACGCACGGCTCGGGCATCGGAAAGAGGCGCAGGAAGCGCTTGGCGACTCGCTTGCCGCCCTCGATCTCGGCGGCGCCCGCGGCCAGTGCCTCGTCAAAGGGAAGCTGGCCGGTGAGGATCGCGGCCAGGGTGGGAGCGTCGGGAAGGGCGATCGTGGCGCTGGGGTCGGCGGCCGCGCCGCGGCTGAGCTTCAACTCGCCCCCGGCGATCTCGACGCCGAAGCACTCCGCGCCGATGCGCAGCTCGTAGCTTGCCTCGAGATCGCCGGCTGCCTCGCGGTCGAAGAGCGAGCCGAGGGCGAGGACGATCGAGTCGGTGCCGATCTCGCGCGAGGATGGCGGGATCGGCGAGCGAGCGCCCCAGGCGCCGAGCTTGGTCACGATCGGCTCCAGCTCGCGACCCCACTCGGTCAGCTCATAGACCGAGGACGCCGCCGGTGGTGGCAGCTTGCGCTTGCGCACCACTGCGCCTCCTTCGAGGTCGCGGAGGCGCTCTGCAAGGATGTTGGGGCTGGCGTGCGGTAGGCCGGCGCGTAGGTCCGTGAAGCGCTTCGGGCCGAGCAGCAGCTCGCGAACGATGAGCAGCGCCCAGCGCTCGCCCACCAGGTCCAGAGCGTGGGCGAAGCGGCACGCGTCCCCGTATGTGCGCTTGCTTGGCATTGCCAAGGGGAATTCTATGCATCTTGATGCAAAATTGCAACCGGGTCGTTGTTTTTCTGAACTATTTGCTAGGGTGCCCACCACGAGGCAACGACGACGAAGGAGGTCGAGCCGATGACCGCCGAAGCAGCACCGACAGACGCAAGGACCCGAGAGGCGGCGCCCGACGACCGCCGCTGGCTGGCGCTCTACGTGCTCTGCGCGGGGATGCTGATGATCGTCCTCGACGCGACGATCGTCAACGTCGCCCTGCCCTCGATCCAGGACAGCCTCGACTTCTCGCAGAGCAATCTGGCCTGGGTCATAAACGCCTACCTGATCCCCTTCGGCGGCCTGCTGCTGCTCGCCGGCCGCATGGGCGACCTGCTCGGCCAGCGCCGTGTCTTCCTCGCCGGGCTGGCGATCTTCACCGTCGCCTCGCTGGTCTGCGCCGCCTCGGCGAGCCAGGAGATGCTGATCGGGGCTCGCTTCGTGCAGGGCATCGGCGGGGCGCTGGCCTCAGCCGTGATCCTCGGGATGATCGTGACGATGTTCCCGGAGCCCGCCGAGCAGGCCAAGGCTATCGGTGTCTACGGCTTCGTCGCCTCGGCCGGCGGCTCGATCGGCCTGCTCGCCGGCGGCGCCCTCACCCAGGCGATCAGCTGGCACTGGATCTTCCTGATCAACCTGCCGATCGGCATCGCCACCGCCTACGGCGCCCTGCGCCTGGTCGAGGGCCGCGAGGGCATCGGTCTCAAAGCCGGCGCCGACGTCCCCGGCGCCGCCCTGATCACCGCTTCGCTGATGATCGGCGTCTACACGATTCTCGGCATCACCGAGCACGGCTGGGGCTCGACCCAGACGATCGTCCTCGGCCTGGTCTCGTTCGTCCTCGGCGCCGTCTTCATCCTGCGCCAGGCGCGGATCGAGAACCCGCTGATGCCACTGCGCCTCTTCCGCTCGCGCAACGTCGCCGGCGCCAACGCGATCCAGTCGCTGCTGGTCGCCGGCATGTTCGGCATGTTCTTCCTCGGCGCGCTGTACCTGCAACGGGTCCTCGAGTACGACGCGCTCGAGGTCGGCCTTGCCTTCCTGCCGGCGACGATCGTCATGGGGACGCTCTCGCTCGGCTTCTCGGAAAAGCTGATCATGCGCTTCGGCCCGCGCTCGACGCTGATCCCGGGCGTGCTGATGATCGGCGGCGGCCTGCTGCTCTTCGCCCGCACGCCGCTCGACGGCCAGTTCGTCACCGACCTGTTGGCGCCGATGTTGCTGGTCGGGGCCGGGGTCGGCACCGCCTTCCCGGCCCTGATGACGCTGGCGATGTCAGGAGCGACTCCCGAAGACTCGGGCCTCGCCTCCGGCCTGGTCAACACCAGCATGCAGGTGGGCGGCGCGATCGGCCTCGCCGTGCTGGCAACGCTCTCCAGCGAGCGCACCAACGGCCAGCTCGACGCGGGAGCCTCGCAGCTGGCGGCGCTCAACTCCGGCTACCACCTCGCCTACGTCATCGGCGCGATCTTGGTTGCCATCGCCGCCGTGCTCGCGGTCACCGTGCTGCGCGAAGCGCCGCTGCCCTCGCCCGAGGCGATGGCAGCCGAGCAAGAGCGCAAGCGCGCGGAGGAGCCGGCCTACTCTGAGGTCTGAAGGTGAGCGACGGCGTTCCGGTGCGCTTTACGTCGCTATAGCCGGCATAAGGCGCACCGGAGCGATTCGTCAGGGCTTTGCGGCGTCGAGCCGCCGTTCGATGAAGCGGCGCTCGACCGGATTCGGGGTCAGCTCGAGTGCCCGGCGGTAGGACTCCGTTGCCTCGGCTTCGCGGTTGAGGCGACGCAGCAGATCGGCGCGGGCCGTGTGCAGCGGCTGGTAGCTGTCGAGACTCTCGATCGCCGCGATCAGCTTCAGGCCGCGCTCTGGGCCCTCGGCCATCGCCACGGCGACCGCCCGGTTGAGCTCGATCACCGGGCTCGGCGCCACCTCCAGGTGCCACTCATAGAGACGGGCGATGCGCCCCCACTCGGTCTGCTCAGCGTTCGCCGCTTCGGCGTGCACCGCCGCGATTCGCGCCTGGATCGTGTAGGGGCCGGCCGGCCCCCGTGCCGCCGCCTCGCGCGAGAGCTGCAGGCCCTCGGCGATCCGCTCGCGGTCCCAGAGCGAGCGGTCCTGCTCGGAGAGCAGCACGAGGTCGCCCGCTGCATCGACCCGTGCGGCGCGCCGCGAGTCGGTGAGCAGCATCAGCGCCAGCAGGCCGTGCGCCTCGGCCTCGTGCGGAAGCATCGCCACCAGGACGCGGCCGAGGCGGATCGCTTCGCCGCTCAGCTCAGCCCGCACCAGCTCCTCGCCGCTCGAGGCCAGGTAGCCCTCGTTGAAGATCAAGTAGAGCGTCGCCAGGACCGCTGGCAGCCGCTCGGGCATCTGCTCGGCCCCGGGAACCTCGTAGGGGATCGCGTTGGCGGCAATCTTGCGCTTGGCGCGGACCAGGCGCTGGGCCATCGCACTCTCGCTGCTGAGGAACGCGCGAGCGATCTCGGCGGTGCCGAGGCCGCCGAGACTGCGCAAGGTGAGCGCCACCCGCGCCTCGATCGCCAGGGCGGGATGGCAGCAGGTGAAGATCAGCCGCAGGCGATCGTCGGCGATCTCGCCGAGCCGCTCGCCGGGTCCAGCCTCTGGCTCGGCGCGCATCGCTTCGAGTCGCTCCAGCGCCGCCAGCTTGTCGCGCAGCACTCCCTCGCGACGCAGCCGGTCGATCGCCCGGTTGCGGGCAACCTGGGTGATCCAGGCGCCCGGGTTGCCCGGCACGCCTTCCGCCGGCCAGCGTTCCATGGCGATGACGAAAGCCTCTTGCACAGCCTCTTCGGCGACGTCGAAGTCGCCGGTGACGCGGATCAGCGTCGCGACCGCCCGCCCGGACTCGTGCCGGAAGGTGCGGTCGACGACGCTCTCGCGATCCGCCGCTACGAGCCGCCCGCCTTGCTCAGCAGTTCCTCGCCGCTGCTCACCATCGGCCGAATTTCGATGTGTCCGCTGCGCAGCGGAACCTTCTTCGCCCAGGCGAGCGCCTCGTCGAGGCTCTCGCACTCGACCAGCCAGAAGCCGGCGAGCTGCTCCTTGGTCTCGGCGAAGGGGCCATCGGTGACAACTGGCTCGCTGTCCTCGCCGTAGTGGACGGTGGTGCCCATGGCGCGCTCCTGCAGGCCGCCGCCGGTGACGAAGGCGCCTGCCTCGGTCAGCTCGGCGTTGAACTTGCCCATCTCGGCGAGGTTGCGCTTGACCTCCTCGGGTGTGACGTCCTCCCAGGCCCGCTCCTCGGCGATCAGCGAAAGCATGAACTGCATCTCGGTTCCTCCTGTTTCATGAGCAGCGCCAATCGCCGCTCTCACCCTAACGACGAACCAGCGCCGGTCAGATCGACCGGGGGGTTATGGATTACTAAATATTGGGTAAGGTAAGGCCGGATGCGGAGACTGCTCTTCACCGTCGTGCTGATCGCCGCCCTCGGCCTGCTGGTCACCGGCGCCCGCGCCGCCAGCTACGTCTCACTCGGCGACTCCTATGCCGCCGGTCCCTTCATCCCCAGCCCGATCCCGCCCTTCGGCTGCCTCAAGTCCGACCACAACTACCCGCACCTGGCGGCGCCGGCGATCGGCGGGCCGCTGCGCGACCCGAGCTGCAGCGGCGCCCGCACCGACCACATGACCCAACCCCAGAACGTCGAGATCGACGGACCGAACCCGCCGCAGTTCGACTCGCTGGAAGCTGGAACCGAAGTGGTCTCGCTATCGATCGGCGGCAACGACATCGGCTTCTCCGAGATTGCCCAGAGCTGCGTCACGCTCAACCCGTTCCAGACGCCGTGCCGCGACAAATACACAGCGGGGGGCAAGGACCAGATCGCCGAACGAATCGCGGCGACGGCGCCCAAGGTGGCGGCGGTCCTGCAGGGCATCCATGCCCGCTCTCCCGAGGCGCGGGTCTACCTGCTCGACTACCCGGCGATCTTCCCGCCGACCGGGTTCGGCTGCTGGCCACAGATGCCGATCGGCTACGGCGACGTTCCCTACCTCCGCGACAAGCAGCTGCAGCTGAACTCGATGCTCGCCAACCAGGCCGCCGCCAATGACGCCACCCTGGTCCCCTGGTACCAGGCGAGCATCGGCCACGACGCCTGCAAGAGCCCCTTCGTGCGCTGGGTCGAGCCATTGGTCCCCAACAACCCCTCGGCGCCGATCCATCCCAACCTGGCGGGCATGAAAGGCGCGGCGGCAGTGCTCGTTGCGGCTGTCAAATAGCGCTGCGTTGCGCCCAGGCGGGGCGTTCGCCGAGCTCGGTTTCCTACTGGGGGACCGAGCAGGCGGCGACCTCGACTGCGGCAGCTTGTTCGAAGGCAGCTTTCTTCGCGGCTACGCTGGCGGTGCGCCCGCGCACTTTGCCGCGCAACTTGCGAATCGCTTTCCGTTTGGCGCCCCGGCTCCTCGCGAGTCGCAGCTTCTGACTCGCTAGAGCGAGCTTCTGCTTGGCCAGCGTCAACGCGCCGCCAGCGGTCGTCACCGGCGCGTGGGCCGCCGCACATTCGGCGGCGAACGGCTCGTAGGTCGACGTAATGCCAGCCGGGAGGAGCATGAACGAATAACCATCACCGATTTCGGCGTCGTCGCAGTCTTCTCCGGAGCAGAGGAGAGCAAAGTACTTCCCCCTGTCGAGCGTCACCGCACCCGTGCCGGTGCTGCCTTTTCTCACCTCGAGGTTGCTCTTGAGACTGGTCGAGCCGTCGAGAGCCGCGTGGTAGATCCACACGGAGTTGTAAGAGAAGCCGTTTGAGGCTGGGCTGACCAGCTGGTACTGCACCTGGGTGAGGGTCGGGAGATAGAAGTAGAAGTAGTCGGAATCGTTCTGAGTCTCGAAGGCGCCGGTATACGCAGTGCCTGCAACCAGCGGCCCGTAGGCGGTGTTAAACGCGTCGTTGGGCTCAAACGGAGCGGCGGCGGCAGCGCTCGAAGGCAGAGCGAAAATGCTAAAGACGATGAGCATTACAAAGAACCTGTGCATCGCGCCCGGATCCTATACAGACCTGGGCGAAGGGGCCAATCCGCTTACACCGCGACTGCGCGAGGCTCGAAAAGCTCAGCCGAGGGAATGCCGATCACCGCGCCTTTGAAGCGCTTCTCGTGGCCGTAGACGACCCACGTCGTATCGATTTCGCCGATGTCGAGGTCGAGTCGGAGGTCGTCGGCGTGCTCGGTGACGTGCTCCATATGAGTCAGGCCGGAGTCATACTCGCCGCGCAAGAGGCCTTCGGCGACGATCGGCTTCGAGGCGACGTCGACGATCTCCTCCCACTGCGAGAGGTCGACGTAGCCCTTCGTCGCCGGCACGATGCCCAGTGAGCGGGGTTTTTCGACGTCCTTGCGACTGAGCAGCACCAGGTGCTTGGTCGGGTAGATGAAAGTGTCGACGACGAAGACCTCGGTCCAGTACTTCTCGGTGATCTCGTGGACCTTGGGATGGGCGCTGCACTGAACGAGGAAGGTCTTGCCGGCTCGCTCGCGCAGCATCTCGAGCCCGTCGAAGAAGTCGGTGATCAGGACGATCTCGTAATCCTCGACTCCCTGGAAAGCCAGATAGCGCTTGACGGCACGCTCGTGGCAGGTTCCCTCGGGGCCGAGCGTTATTACTGTGATCCTGTCGTTTGCCTCGCCTCCCGCCATTCCGGCCAGGCTAGTTGATCAAACAAAAATCATCAAGCAATGACGCGAGCCCGTCCGCTGGCCGGCCGTGCCGGAAACCTGATTGGGGATTCCACGGTTCACGTGGACGCTTTCCGGGTAGCCACCGCCGAGGTGGCCGATGGCGGCCAGCAACCTCGGAGAGGAGAGCAGATGGCAACGGAGAGAAGCTCGAGCGGCGGTCTGACGCTCGGCGGCATCATCGTCATCATCGGCATCGTGCTGATGATCTTTGTGAGCTTCTGGGTCGGCCTGATCGTCACCCTGATCGGCCTGATCGCCTTCGGGGGCTTCGTCAAGGGTCGCTGGTACTGAGCGCCGCGCCTCTACAGCGCCGAACCCTGGCCGCAACCGTCGTTTGCCTGTTCGGCGGCTGGGCGTTGCTGCTTCCTGCCCAGGCCGCGAGTGGGCGACGGGCGATCGGCAGCAAAGCCACCGGACCGGTTGCCATCGAGCGCGCGATCCGCGGCTGCGCGAATCGCAATCGCCGCGCGGCCGGCCTGCCACCGCTGCGGGCAAGCGGCGTGCTCGGCAAGGCGGCGCGCCTGCACGCCCGCAACATGGCGGTCGAGGGCTTCTTCGATCACACCGATCCGCGTGGCCGCGGTCCGGCGGAGCGGGTCGCGATATTCGACCGCGAAAACGCCTTCACCTTCATCGGTGAGAACATCGCCGCCGGCTATCCCTCGGCGGGTGTTGCCTGCCGCGGCTGGATGAACAGCTCCGGCCACCGGGCCAACATCCTCGGCACGCAGTACACGACAATCGGCGCCGGCTTCGCTCGCGGCGGCCCCTATGGGCGCTACTACGTCCAGGTCTTCGGCCGCTCCAGCTCCGCCGACTGAGCTGGCCGAACGCCTGTCCGCGCCATGCGGGGGCAGCGGTACGCCCGGGCTAGCCGGCGGGCCGCAGGGCGAGCAACACGAGGTCATCCCGCAGCGGCCCACCGCTGCGGGCGATCGCGTCCTGGCGCAGCTGCTTGGTCATCTCAGACAGGTCGAGGTCGGCCAGCGAGTGGGCGAGCTCGGCGAGCTCGTCCGGTCCGACGTGGGTCTCGGGCGGACCTGCCTCGAACCAGCCATCGGTGGCGAGGACGATTGTCTCCCCCTGCCGCAGGCGCGCCTCGTGGTGGGGAAGGGGAGGATCGGCCCAGCCGCCGAGCAGCGCTCCGCCGCCGAGCTTCACTGGCCCGTTCTCGGTCACATGGATCGCCGGCGGGTGCCCCGCCGCGGCAAGAGTCAACTCCCACTCACCGTCGTCGCGCTGTAGGCGCAGCACGAGCGCGGTGGCGAAGTCGTTGCGGCCTTTGCCCTCGAGCAGCATCTCGTTGAGGTGGGAAAGCAGCTCTTGCGGGCTGTCGACATGGCGGACGAGCGCCCGGGCCGAGTGTCGTAGGGCGACGGAGACGGCCGCGGCGACGCTGCCCTTGCCGGTGACGTCGCCGATCAGGATCCAGCAGCCGTTAGCGCAGGGCTGGATGTCGTAGAGGTCGCCACCGATCTCCATTCCCTCGCCGAAAGCGTCGAAGACGACCGAGATGTCGAGGCCAGCGATGTAGGGAGGCTCGGGCGGCCGCAGTCCACGCTGCAGGTTCTGGGCGATCCGGTCACGCTCCTCGTAGAGCCGGGCGTTGTCGAGGGCGATCGCGGCACGGTCGGCGAGCTCGCCGAGCAGTTCCATGTCGCCCTCCTCGTAGCGCAGGTCGGTATTGGCGTGCAGCAGGGAGAGCGCCCCGATCGCCGAGCCGCGCGCCACCAGCGGCGCCACCGCGGCAGAGCGGTAACGCGTCTCCTCAATCAGCTTACGATGGGCCTCGCTCTGCACGATGGTCTTCATCACGGCAGGCGAGGTGAGGTCACGCCAGACGATCGGTTCGCCGGCGCGCAGGACCTGGGCAACCGGGTGCTCGCCGCGCGGGTCGAGCGGCGCCTCGTGGCGGATCTGCTCGAGCAGCGACGCGACGGTCGGCTCGGCGGAGCCGACGATGCTGTCGCCGATCCAGCCGTCGGGCCGGATGAAGTCGAGCACGCAGACCTCGGCCAGCTCCGGAGTGGCGGCCTCGACGATGTTTCGCGCTGTGCGGCTGAAGTCAAGCGAGGCATCGAGCCCGCGGGTCGCCACCAGGAGGAACTCGCGAGCCCGGCGGCGGCGCTTCTCGGCGGTGATGTCGCGGGCGATCACCGAGGCGCCGACGATGCCCTGCTCGGGATGCTCGATCGGCGAGACCGTCAGCGAGACGTCGATCCGCACCCCGTCCTTGCGGATCCGCTCGGTCTCGTAGGTCTCGACCCGTTCGCCCCGCCGGATCCGGGCCAGGATCTCCTGCTCCTCGTTTTTGTGGTCGGCGGGGATCAGCATCGAGATGTGCCGCCCCACGGCTTCCTCCTCGCTGTAGCCATAGAGGCGAGCGGCGGCCGGGTTCCACGAGGTCAGTATCCCCTTGAGGTCCTTGCTCAGGACCGCGTCCTGGGTGCTCTTGACGACCTGTGCGAAGTGGCGGACATCCTCCATCCTGAACCAAGTTATCCGGTGTCCCCGCGCTGCGTGCCAGCCCTGGCGGTCAGCGCGAGCTCGGAGCCGAGCCGTTGGGGTCGAGCATGAAGAGCTCCACGGCGACCGGGGGGTTGACGTGGACCTGGCTCATGTAAGCGCGCACCTCGCGGCCGGTCGCCTTTTCGACCACCGCGGTGAACTGCTCCTCCATCGTCTCCTGAAAGGTGCGGCGGAAGACCTCGACAGCCGCACCCTCACCCCGCTCAACCAGCGTCTCCTCGACCGTGGTGAAGCCGTTCCAAAGGACGCAGACCACAAGGTCGTCGACGAAGTGCGTCTTGGCCTTGGTCGGGCCGCGCCCGTAGAAGCGCATGTGCAGATGAGTGAGGCCATCTGAGATGGCCGCCAGCGCCTCACCCTGGGAGTGCTCCGCTTCCAAGCAAGCTCCTTCTTTTCCGCCCCTCTTGGCCGTGGACGCCGAAAGGGAAGAGTTGCGGCGAGCCCTTCCAACGTTCCTAGACGGTACCATCGATGATCCTGTTGCCGTTGAGTTAGTAGGCTGATGCCCGACCGATCACACGGGCCAGCGCGCACGACTTTCAAAAAGCTGACCGGGGGGCGAGGGACAACAAGCCAACGCCGCCTGTGCAGAAGTCGCGCGAGGAGCGATTGAGGTTGGCAACTCGAACTGAGCCCGCGTCGTTGACCGCCTGTCTCCGGCGCTGGGACTGGCGCGGAACGGAGCATCGATGGTCGGCAAAGACAATCCCAGAGGCGGTCACCCGCTGGTCGACCTGTCAAACGCGATGGTTGCCTTGCACCGCAAGTACTTCGGTCGCGGGCCGGGGGCGGCAAAGAGCTATGTCGCCGACGAGATGATCGTCTGTGTGCTCAGCGACATCTACACGCCGGTCGAGCGGACCCTGATCCGCGCTGGTCAGGCTGAGCACGTCAAGCGCACACGGGCCCTCCACCAGGAGGCGCTCGAAGCCGAGTACAAGGCCAGCGTCGCCGAGATCATGGGCCGGCCCGTGGAGGCATTCCTCAGCGTCGCCCACGTCGACCCTGACGTTGCGATCGAGCTCTTCCTGCTCGGCGATGAGCGCCAGCAGAGCTAGCGATCGTTCGCCCGCCCCTCGAGCCGGAAGAGCTCCATCGCCCAGGGCCTGTCTCCCTCGATCACGCTGCGGCTGGCGAAGCTGGTGACGCGGCGGCCGGTGGCTCGCTCGACGATCGCGATGTAGGTATCGCCAATTGCCGCCTGGTATGTCTCGCGGCTCTCCTTTACCGAATCGGAGTAGCCGGAGCCGATCAGGGTCACCTCTGCCGGCGTCAGCTCGAGGTCCATGACCACGGCGACGAAGGTCTCGTGCAGCGCGACTTCGACGTTGTATGCCGTCTCCCCGTAGGAGTCCTCGTGCACGCGGACCAGCTCGCGTGCGATTTGTCCCTTGACGGCCTCAGGGCTGGGCGACATCAAGGTCTTCGCCCACGTCACCCTCGCCGGCCTCGCCGAAGAAGAAGAACTCGAGCGCGAGGTTCGACTCGACGTCGACCTGGCTGAGGAAGACACGCACCCGCCGCCCGGTGATCCGCTCGACCACCTCGATGAACTCGTCCTTGACGGCCTCCTGGAACTTGCGTCGCGTGTCCCGCACGTGCTCTCCAGAGCCGGCGGCGACCAGGGTTTTCTCGGCGATGGTGAAGATTTCCTCGAGCACGCAGAAGGCGTAGTCGCTGTGCAGGTAGCTGCGGGCCTTGGTCGGTCCGCGACCGTAGAGGCGTGCATGCAGCTGGACGATCTCACGCGACAGCTGAGATACGAGTGCCCCACGGGCAGGACTTTCTGAGGCTTCCGGACGATCCAAGCGACGGCTCCTGTAGGGATTTCTTCTGACGAGGGGTACGCAAAGCTCTTGCGCCCGCTTACCGTCGCGGAGCCGTTTGCCCTGGCTTCGTATATGTCGCACCCTGCGCCACAGCCCCGTGGACTGCTGCGCCTGGCTCACGCTCGGCGCCGCCAGGGCACTCGAGCAGAAAAAGCATATCGCGGCTTTGTACGACTACGTCTCTTTCTAGGTCTGAGTTAGGTTTTGAATCGATACAAGTGTCGTTGCGAGCCAGCGTGACTAGCCGAGGCCCTTCTCCTCGGCGGCCCTGTAGGCGATCTGCAGGAAGTCGGAGATCGTCAGCGCCGAGAAGACCGAGGCGAGGAAACGTGTGAGCCGCGGCGCGAAGAGCAGGCCCAACGAAAAGCCGGCGACGACCCAGAGGTCGAGGCAGTAAGGGCAGACGAGCAGCTCGCCGATCGCTCTGCGCGCCCCGCTGCCCCGCGAGCTCTCGGAGAGCTCAGACGGTCCGCCCTCCTCTTCGAATTCGGTGAACGGGGCTCGCAGAGGACTGGTCACCTTGTCCTTGGCGATCACCCGGCTGAGCTTGTGGGAGGCGACGCCGATCGTCAGCAGGTCGGCGCCACCGACGCGCTCGGGCAGCTCGCGCCCGCTGCGCCTTGCGACCAAGAGAGCGGCGGCGAAGAGCGCGTTGAAGACGCCCACGGTTACGGCATAGGCGAGCAGGGGCGGTCGTTTGGACGGGGACGCGTAGCCTTCGATGAGGTCGGGAACGCGTTCGGCATCAGTCGCGGTCGGCATCGGAGCTCCTCGATCGGGTGCTCGCTGCTACCCCCCTCGGCGGGCTGCAATCAAAGGCGGGCGCGAATCTCGGCGACGAGCTCGCGGTCGATCGGCAGCACCTCGACCACCCGGTCGGGGTGAACGAGCAGGGCGCCGGTGTCGGCATCGAGGTCGCGCTCGTCGCTGAGCCTTCCCTGCAGCTCGACGATGACCTTGCCGCGTACCTCAGCGTTGCGCTCGGCCAGGTAGCGGTAAAGACCCTCGCGGGTGGGGAAGACGGCGATGCCGCGGCGGCGCGTGTCGTCGACCTCGCCGCTGCCCAGGCAAACGGGACAGGTCTCGCGGTAGCGAACCCGGCCTTGGCACGAAGGGCAATCCGAGCCCGCCCCGGCCTCGAGGCACGAACGGCATTCGTAGAGCACGGCGCCCTCGCCCCCGCACTTGTCGCAGCAACCGTGATCGGCCGAGCCCCAAGGCCGCGTCAGCTGCTGGTCGGGATCGAGCAGCTGCTGCGGATCGGCCTCGGCCGAGCAGCAGTGGAAGAAGTGCCTCGCAGCTGCGGCCAATCGCCCGGTGCCGGGTCAGGAATCTTCGTAGGGGTCTTTTTCCCCGGCGAGCTTCAGCGAGCACTGCTTCGCATCGTTGAAGTGACGTTCCTGGATCGGCAACGCCCACTCGACTAGCTCGCGCAGCTCTGCCTCGCCGGCGGACTCGTTGAGCTTTCCGAGCACCGCCCAGTGGCCGACCTCACCCGCCTCCGCCATGGTCAGGAACTCGAAGCCGTCGAGACCGTCGGCATCGCCACCCAGGTAGGTCGACATCATCTCCGTCGCCTCACCCTTGGTCTCCTGCGCCTTTTCGAGGATCGCGGTCTTCTTGCCGTTGCGGTTGTCGGCCAGCTCCGTGCAGCGCCGCTCGGTCTCCTCGGCCTCCTCGCGCATCTGCCGCAGGCTGGCTGTGACCTCGCCGTCCTCGACCAGGCCCTCGACCTTTTCGGTGGCCCCCTGCGCCGCCTGCGCCAGGCCCAGAACCTCCGCCAGCTTCTCCTCCAAGGTCGTCAACTCCGCCATCTCGGCCTCCTCCGGTTGTCGTTTTGCGTCCGCCAGGTACCCCGCTGCCAGGTGGTGGAAACGAGGCCTGGCGCGGCGCTCCTGGGGATTCGGGTAATGCTTGGACAGTGAGCGCAAGGCGCAGGAAGAAAGCCGGCAGCCTCGGCGAGTATGGGCGCAGGCGCGACTTCAAGTCGACGCCGGAGCCGCGCCCGCGCCGCCGCAGGCGCAAGGGCCCCGCGCCGCGTTTCGTCGTCCAGGAACACAGCGCCCGGCGCCTGCACTGGGACCTGCGGCTCGAGCACGACGGCACAGCGGTCTCCTGGGCGATCCCCAACGGGATCCCCGACGATCCGAGGGAGGACCGCAAGGCCGTCCACACCGAGGACCACCCGTTGGAGTACCTCGAGTTCGAGGGAGAGATCCCGGCCGGTCAGTACGGGGCCGGCAGCGTGCAGATCTGGGACTGCGGCACCTACGAAGCGCACAAATGGGAGCCGGGGAAGATCGTCTTCAGCTTCAGCGGCGAGCGCTTGCGCGGCAAGTACGCGCTCTTCCGTGCCGGCTCGGAGAAGGACTGGATGATCCATCGCATGGACCCTCCGCAGGAGGCTCGCGATCCCTTCCCGAAAGGGATCGTGCCGATGCTGGCCAAGCTGGCCGCGCTGCCGAAGAGCGACGCCGGCTGGGGGATCGAGGTCAAGTGGGACGGCGTGCGGGCGATCGCCTACTGCCGGCCGGGCCGCCTCGAGCTGCGCACCCGCAACCTCAACGAGGTGACCAGGCAGTACCCGGAGGTGCGCCGCCTCTCGCGCCAGCTCGGCGCCCGCGACGCGGTCCTCGACGGCGAGCTGGTCGCTTTCGACGCCGACGGGCGACCGAGCTTCGAGCGTCTCCAGCAGCGCATCCACCAAACCTCCGAGAGCGTCGTTCGCCGGCGCATGAAAAGTCACCCGGTCACCTACGTGGTCTTCGACCTGCTCCACCTCGACGGCGTGGACCTGATGCCGGAGCCATATACGCGCCGCCGCGAGCTGCTCGAGGAGCTCGAGCTCGATGGGCCGAGCTGGCAGACGCCCGGCTACGTCGCCGGCCAGGCGGCGGAGCTGCTCGCGGCGAGCGCCGAGCAGGGCCTCGAGGGGGTGGTGATGAAGCGACTCGACAGCGCCTACGCTCCCGGCAAGCGCAACGGATCCTGGCTGAAGCTGAAGAACGTCGGTCGCCAGGAGCTGGTGATCGGTGGCTGGCAGCCGGGCGAGGGCCGCCGCCGCAACCGTGTCGGGTCGCTCCTGCTCGGCTATTTCGACGGTGACGAGCTGCGCTATGCAGGCAAGGTCGGCACCGGCTTCTCAGAGGCCGACCTGACGATGCTGGCCCAGCGCCTGGCGCCGCTCGAGCGGGACACCAACCCCTTCGCCGGCCGGCGCGGGCCGCGGCAGGCGCGCTTCGTCGAGCCCGAGCTGGTCGCCGAGGTCGAGTTCCACGAGCTGACCAAAGAGGGAATGGTCCGCCACGGCTCCTTCAAGGGCCTGCGAGAGGACAAGCCGGCGCACGAGGTGACCCTCGAGCGTCCGGCGCGCTCCACTCGCTGAGCTCGCGCCGTTCGGAGCGGAGTTTGCTGCCCAGCGGCGCCGGGAAGCTACGCAGCGTGATCGGAGTCGAGGAGAAGAATGCCGCGGCCAAGCCTGCGTCGCTGCCTTCGGCCGGCCCGCTCAGCGAGCTGATCGCCGGCTTGCTCTCGACCTCCGGCAGCGAGGCGGCCAGGGCAGCTGCGATCGAGGAGGAGGTCGCGGCGCTGGCGGCTGCGATCGAGGACCCGCTCGGCGACGACGACCTGCAGCTGGCGCTCTACCTCTGCTTCGAGCTGCATTACCGCTCCTTTCCCGGCGTCGATCCGGCCTGGGAGTGGAGTCCCGGCTTGCTGGCCCTGCGCGCCGTCCTGGAGCGGACGTTTCTCGCGACGCTCGAGTCACAAATCGGGCCTGGCGGGCCGGCCGAGCCCGGCACGGTTGGCGACCTGCTCTTCGAGCTCGAGGCCGGGGACGAGGGGGCCTCGCTTTCGCGTTACCTCGAGGTCCAGGGCGGGCTGGAGGAATTCCGTGAGTTCGTCGTCCATCGCTCGCTCTACCAGCTCAAGGAGGCCGATCCGCACAGCTGGGCGATCCCGCGCATCGCGGGTGCTGCGAAGACGGCCCTGCTCGAGGTGCAGGGCGATGAGTACGGCGGCGGCCGCGCCGAGCGCATGCACTCCGCCCTCTTCGCCAAGACCATGCGGGCGCTCGGGCTCGACGATCGCGAGAACGCCTACCTCGCCCACGTCCCCGGCGAGACGCTGGCCACGGTGAACCTGATGTCGGCGCTCGGCCTGCGCCGCAGTCGCCGCGGGGCGATCGTCGGCCACCTGGCGATGTTCGAGATGACCTCGGCCCAGCCCAACCGGCGCTATGGCAACGCTCTGCGCCGGCTTGGCTTCGGCGCCGAGGCAACCGACTTCTACGACGAGCACGTGGAGGCCGATGCGGTCCACGAGAACATCGCCGCCTACGACCTCGCTGGCGGGCTCGCTCGCCAAGAGCCGCGGCTGGCAGCCGACATCGTCTTCGGCGCTCGCGCCCTCTTGCATCTGGAGGATCGCTTCGCCCGCGGGCTGCTCGCCGCCTGGGAGCGTGGGGAGACCTCGCTGCAGGCCGCGTTGTGAGCGAGGCGCCGGGGATGGCTGAGCGGGCCGAGGGGGTCTCCTACGTCCTGCCCTTGCGCTGGAGCGAGCCCGGCCCGATTGGGGAGCTCGTCGCTTACCTCGGCATGATCGCCAGCGAGGTCGACGAGCTGCTGGTCGTCGACGGCTCGCCGCCGGCGCTGTTCGAGCGTCATGCGGGGGCGCTGCCTCCGAACGTGCGCCACCTGCGGCCGCACGCGGATCTCCGCTTCCGCATGGGCAAGGTCAACGGGGTGATCACCGGCCTGCGCGAGTGCTCGCAGGAGCTGGTGGTGCTCGCCGATGACGACGTGCGCTACGACAGCGCTGCGCTGCACCGCACTGTGGCCTTGCTCGAGGAGGCGGAGCTGGTCAGGCCGCAGAATTACTTCGACCCGCTGCCCTGGCACGCCCGCTGGGACACGGCTCGCTCGCTGCTCAACCGCGTGTTCACCGGGGACCCGGCGTTCCCGGTCGGCGACTTTCCCGGCAGCTTGGCCCTGCGCCGCAGCGTCTTCCTCGCCACTGGGGGCTACGACGGCGACGCGCTCTTCGAGAACCTCGAGCTGATGCGCACGGTCCGCGCCGTCGGTGGTCGCGTGCTGACGCCGCTTGATCTCTACGTGGCGCGGATCCCGCCCAGCACCGCCCACTTCGTCTCGCAGCGCCTACGGCAGGCCTACGACGACTTCGCGATGCCGGTTCGCCTCGCCACCTTCCTCGCGCTCGGCCCGCTGGCCATTTCGTCGGCGCGGCGCGGGCGCCGCCGCAAGCTCGCCACTGGCGCGCTGGCCTCGATCGTCCTGGCCGAGCTCGGCCGGCGCCGCGCCGGCGGCGCACGGCGCTTTCCGCTGAGCGCCTCGCTGCTGGCGCCCGCCTGGCTGGCGGAGCGCTCGATCTGCTCCTGGGCAGCGCTCGGGGCGCGCCTGCGGGGCGGCGTCCGCTACGGGAACGGGCGCCTCAGCCGTGCGGCGACCCCGCCGCGCGTCCTCCGTCGCCGTTACTCGGGATCGACGTCGACGGTCGGGGGCGGCGGCGAGGCTGCCGGACCGACGCCGCTCTCCGCGCGGAAGCCGATCGCCTTGTGAGTGCCGTCGCAGAAAGGCCGGATCTGCGAGCGACCGCAGCGGCAAAGCGCAACCACGCGGCGCCTCAGCTCGATCTCGTTGCCGTCCTGATCGACGATCGTCAGCGGCCCGCGCACCAGGTAGGGCCCGTTGCGGTAGGGAGTGATCTTGGTCGGGGCGTCGCTCACCGCTTGGGATGGCACGTACCCCGGCTCGGGAGGCGCTAACCCGTGGCGGGCCGGCTGAGGCGGTCGGATTGCGCCGGGGTCGGGATCGAGCGCCATCGCAGCGGCCGCGGCTTCTCCTATCGGGACATGGGCGGCGAGCGGATCGAGGACGAGGAGACCCTCGAGCGGATTCGTGGGCTGGCGATCCCGCCCGCCTGGAAGGAGGTCTGGATCTGTCCCGATCCGCTCGGCCACATCCAGGCGACCGGGATCGATGCCGCCGGCCGCAAGCAGTACCTCTACCACGAGCGCTGGCAGCGCCGGGCAGCGCAGCGCAAGTTCGCGGAGATGCGCGAGTTCGCCGCCTCGCTGCCGACCTTGCGGCGCGCCGTTGCTCGCGACCTCCGCCTCGACGGCATGCCCAGGCCGCGGGCCCTGGCCTGCGCCGTGCGCTTGATCGACCTCGGCCTCTTCCGCGTCGGCGGCGAGGAGTACGCCGACGCCAACGGCAGCTACGGGGTCGCCACGATCCACCGCGACCACGTCACCCGCGACGGCGCCAAGCTGCTCTTCGACTTCCCGGCGAAGAGCGGCCAGCGCCGGGTCCAGTCGGTCCGCGACGCGCCGACCCTGTGCGCGATCGAGGCGATGCGCAGGCGTCGCAGCGGTCCCGAGGACCTGCTCGTCTACCGCGAAGCGGGCAGCTGGCACGACGTGCGCTCCGACGACGTCAACGCCTACATCCAGGAGCAGATCGGCGAGCGCTTCTCGGCCAAGGACTTCCGCACCTGGCACGGCACGGTGCTGGCCGCAGTCGAGCTGGCCGCGGCGCCGAGGCCGCGCTCGCGAGCTGGCGCCGAGCGGGAGATCAAGCAGGCGGTGAAGCGGGTCGCGGAGGTGCTCGGCAACACACCGGCGGTCTGCCGCAGCTCCTATATCGACCCCTGCGTCCTCGATCGCTTTCGCGACGGCAAGACGATCGAGGTGCCCAGCGGCCGCCTCACTCAGCGGGCGAGGGGCAGGATCGAGCGGGCGGTCCTCGAGCTGGTCGGCTGAGCTGGTTCCACTCGCTGCGATGCGGGTAACGCTGGCTGCATCATGAGCGTTCCGATGGCTGACGACCAGCGCAGCCTGGAGTCCAACGAGGACCGGCTTGTCTGGATCTTCGGCTCATCGCGCAGCGGCAGCACCTGGTTGCTGCGGATGCTCTCCGACTTCGCCGGCGTGGTTCCGATCGACGATCCCCACCTCGGTCATCACCTCGGCGTCTGGCGGCCGATTCCGCTCGCCTGGGCGGCCTCGAGCGAGCCGGCGCCGGAGCTGACCCATCTGCTCGAGCTGAAGTCCGAGCAGCCGGGATATTTCTTCGCGGAGCGCTACCGCGAGAGCTGGTGGCAGCCGTTGCGGGCGCTGATCCAGGCCCGCTTCGAGGCCCAAGCCGAGGAGGCGGGCAGCGAGCTCTGCGGGCCGCCGACCTACGTGGTCAAGGAGCCGGGCTCTCACGTGGCGCCGCTGCTGGCCGAGCTCTTCCCGCGGTCGAAGCTGATCTTCCTGCTGCGCGACGGGCGCGACGTGGTCGACTCCTGGCTCGCCGCGCACCAGGATGGATCCTGGGCGATCCGCGGCGGCGCCTTCCCGGTTGCGCCCGAGGGGCGCATCGCCTTGATCCGCTGGCTCTCGACGGTCTGGGCCTACCGGACCCGTGCCGTGCTCGAGGCCTACGAAGCGCGAGCGCCGGGCGACCGGCTGCTGATCCGCTACGAGCAGATGCGCGACCGACCCGAGCGCAGCCTCGAGGAGCTCTGCGAGATCACGGGGCTCGACGCCGCTCTGGCGCCGGACGTCGCCTTCCGCCACCGCTTCGAGCGCTTGCCTGTCAGCTCGCGCGGCCCGCTGCGCAAGGCCCGCGCGGCGACTCCCGGCTCCTGGCGCGAGAACCTCTCGCCACCCGAGCAGGCGGCGATGCAGGAGGCGCTCGGCGAGACCCTGGCGCTGGTCGGCTATGACCGCGCGAAGAGCGCCGTCGCCTGAGGAAGAGCACCGCCCGCCGCTCGTTTCCCGCTTACCTGTCTGGGTATCCGCAGAGTCCATGCGGATCGTGATCACCGGAGCGACCGGCAACGCCGGCACCAGCGTCATCGAAGCGCTGCAGCAATCCCCGGACGTCGAGGAGATCGTCGGTCTGGCGCGCCGTCGTCCGGCGACTCCGCCGCCCGGCAAACTGACCTGGCTCGAGGCCAACGTCCTGGGCGAGGGGCTCGTCGAGATCTTCGAGGGAGCCGACGCGGTGATCCACCTCGCCTGGGCGATCCAGCCGTCGCACGACGAGGCGACGCTCGAGCGGATCAACGTCGAGGGCAGCCGCCGCGTCTTCGAGGCGGCCGCCGCCGCTGGCGTCGCCAAGCTCGTCTACGCATCCTCGGTCGGGGTCTACTCGAAGGGGCCCAAGGACCGCGAGGTCAGCGAGAGTTGGCCGACCGAGGGCACGCCGAGCTCCTTCTACTCGCGCCACAAGGTCGCCGTGGAGCGCCTGCTCGACCGGTTCGAGGGGGAGCACGCCGAGATGAAGGTCGTCCGCCTGCGCCCGGCGCTGATCTTCAAGGGCGACGCGGCGACCGAGATCCGCCGGCTCTTCGCCGGGCCGTTCCTGCCCAACTTCCTGCTCGACTCGAGATGGATCCCCTTCGTCCCGCGCCTCTCCGGCCTGCGGTTCCAGGCGGTTCACTCGGCTGACGTGGGCCGCGCCTACGCGCAGGCTGTGCTGCGCGACGTGCGCGGCGCCTTCAACGTCGCCGCCGAGCCGCCGATCGACTCCGACGACCTCGCCGAGCTGCTCGAGGCACGCACCTTTCCCGTGCCGATTTCGCTCGCGCGGCGGCTCGCCGACCTGAGCTGGCGCCTGCGCCTCCAGCCGAGCCCGCCGGGCTGGCTCGACATGGCGCTGGGCGTTCCACTGATGTCGACCGAGCGGGCACGACGCGAGCTCGAGTGGGCGCCGGACGTCTCCGGGATCGAGGCGTTGCGCGAGCTGCTCGCCGGGATGCGCACCGGTGAGAGCCACCCGACACCGCCGCTGCAGAGCGGTGGTCCGGCCGGCCGCGTCGACGAGCTGCGCACCGGCGTCGGCGGTCGTCAATGGGCGAAGCAGCCCGAGGAGCAGCTGGTCAAGCATCTCGCCGACGTGCACTCGATCGAGGAGCAGGCGCTGACTCAGATGCGTGCCGCCCCCGAGATCGCCGGCGACGAGCGGCTGGCGGCGATCTTCCGCCAGCACCTGAGCGAGACCGAGGAGCATGAGCAGCGCGTGCGCGAGTGCCTCGAAGCGCACGACGCCGATACCTCGAAGCTCAAGGATCTGGCCGGCAAGGCCGGCGGGCTGGGCATGCTGGCGTTTGCCCAGACCCAGCCCGATACGCCGGGCAAGCTGAGCATGCACGCCTTCTCCTACGAGCACATGGAGCTGGCCGCCTACGAATTGCTCCGTCGCGAGGCAGAAGCCATGGGTGACGAGCAGACCGCGGAGCTGGCGCGCGAGATCGCCGGGGAGGAGCAGCGGATGGCCGATCGCATCGAGGAGCATTTCGACGTCGCGGTCGAGGCGTCGCTGCGCGAGGTCGAGCCAGACGATCTCGGCGCGCAGCTCGACACCTATCTGGCCGACGCTCACGCGCTCGAGCAGCAGGCGCTGCAGCTACTCGAGTCGGCTCCCAAGCTGGTCGGCGACGAGCAGCTCGAAGAGGTGCTGCGCGAGCACCTCGAGCAGACCCGACGCCACGAGGAGAGAGTCTCGGGGCGCCTCGAGGAACGCGGCGCGAGCAGCTCGGCGCTGAAGGACGCGGCGCTGCGCCTCGGCGGGCTCAACCTCGGCGGCTTCCTCGGCTCACAACCCGACGTCAACGCGAAGATCGCCGGCTTCGCCTTTGCCTTCGAGCACCTCGAGATCGCCGCCTACGAACTGCTCAGACGGGTCGCCGAGCGCGCCGGCGACGAGCGCACGGTGACGCTCGCCAGCGAGATCGTCGACGAGGAGCGCGAGGCGGCCAGGCGGGTCGCCGCCACCTGGGACCGGGCGACGGTCAGCCTCGGTACCGCCTGATCCACTCAACTCTCAACCCCGGTGTCTGAGTGAGCAGCGCCGAGCGGCTACCGCTGCACGGTCACGTGGCGCTTGCGCTTCGGTGGAAGTGGGTAGGCGAGGCCA
>DATNHC010000063.1:0-9801 GCA_035605155.1 Solirubrobacterales bacterium | reverse complement strand
CCGGCGAGCTGCGCCCGGCCCTAGAGCGGGCCTTCGAGTCGGGCCGGCCGACCCTGGTCAACGTGCTCACCGATCCCGAGGTCGTCTACCCGCGCAAGTCGAACCTGGCCTGACGGGCAGCCAAGGGGGCCAGACGAGAATCGGCCGCCATCGCTGGCGGCCGATTCAAGATGGTCCCTCAGGACGGGCAGGGGTACGTCTTCAGGGACCAGTTCTTATTTGATGGACCCAGACGGCGGGAGGCGCCATGATGCGGCAATCGTCCGAGCCCTATAAATCGGGTCTTTAGGTGGAGTGCCCCACCTCTTTCCCCGATGAGGTGATTATGCGGCCGGCTATCCGCTGCGTCCACTTGCCACTTTTCCCATTACTGGGAATTAGGTAGGACCTGACTACCAATTCTTGGGGTTAGGACGCTATCTTGACCCATCTGTAGGAGCGCGTAATGCTCTGCTATCCATATGGGAACAGGCAATTACCCCTGATTGGGAATACGGGGTTATCCGCAGTCCAAAGCGGATGCAGCCCCCATCGCTACGCCATAGAGGATGTCGTGCTCAGAGACCTCGATGCTCTCCAGGCCGAAGGCACGCATCGTCTCCACCAGAATGACCACTCCGGCGACGATCGTAGGCGCGCGATCAGGGTGCATCCCGGCGATCTCGACCCGTTTAGACAGTGGGGCAGAGGCAAGCTGCGAAAGCAGGTGCTGGATGCCGGTCAGCGTCAGCGTATGCCCGTGTACTTGCTTAGGATCGTAGGGCTCGAGGCCGAGCTCGATCGAGGCAAGGGACGTCGGAGTGCCGGCGACTGCGATCCCGGCGCGCGCGACCGTGCCGGGCTGATCGGCAATCGCGCTCTTGATAAGTGAGCGAACATCGCTCGCCAGCGCCTCGAGCTCCGAGGTCGTCGGCGGGTCCGTGGAGATATGGCGCTCGCTGTGGCGCACGACGCCGGCCTGCAGCGATGCGTGGAAGGAGATCTCGTCGCCTACGCCGACGATCAGCTCGGTTGAGCCGCCGCCTATGTCGACGACAAGCGTGGGCTCGCTTGGCGGCTGCTCGGAGGTGGCGCCGACGTAGGTGAGCCGCGCCTCCTCCTCGCCGTCGAGCACCCGTGCAGAGAGTGCGAAGCGCTCGCGCAGCTCGGCGACGAAGGCGCTGCCATTGGTGGCATCGCGAACTGCGCTGGTCGCGATCGACTCGATTCGCTCGACCTCGGCCTCGCGGCAGATCTCGGCGTAGTCGGCGATCGCCTCGCAGGCCGCCTCGATCGCCTCGGCCGAAAGTTGCCCGGAAAGATCGACGCCCCGCCCCAGCTTCGTCACCCGACTCTGCCGCTCGACCTCGGAGACGCGACGCCCGTCGACATCGGCAACCAGCAGCCGAGTCGAGTTGGAGCCGATGTCGACCACCGCAACCCTGTCGGAATCCCTAGACATGCCGGCGGCACTCTAGAGAGACGCCCGGCAAGAGCACCTGCACAGCTAAACCAGCCGCCCCGCATCCCATCCTCACGTTGCTAGCATGACCAGACCGCCGCGGGGTGGAGCAGCCAGGTAGCTCGTCGGGCTCATAACCCGAAGGTCGCGGGTTCGAATCCCGCCCCCGCTATAGGACGGAAACCCGCTTATAGAGCGGGTTTTCGCGTTTTTGGGAGACCTCAAAATCGGCCAAAAAAGCCGCTGGGGCAAGCCCTGGGGCAAGGTGAGGTCAAAGTGAGGTCGATTTAGACCTTGCGCGACGGCTCCCATCCACCTACGTTCGGCCGCGAGAAACGCGAATAAGTGGCCCCGGCGGCGCTGTAACGCCCCGGGGCCCGGCACCGAAGGGCGAGCCTTCGATGCGAGAGAGACGGTACCGACGTAGATCGTTCTGGATCGCGTCGCTGGGCTCGTCCTCCTCGGTGCCTTATTGAGAGGAGGGGCACCGTGCCCGCCAGCATCACGACCATCGACAGCGACCAGCGTGACGGGCTCTACGAACTGGTCCGCAATCACCTCGGCAGCATCGAGGACTTCTGGGTCGCCTTGGAGCGCACCAAAGACTTTGCGAAGGCAGAGGAGCTGGGTCTGGAGTTCGCCGAAGACTTCCGGCTGCTGCAAGACATCGGCTGGGGGGAGACGGACGAGCGCGAGACCGTCGATCTGACCATGCCCGAGCACGACCTGATGGAACTGCTCCAGCGCTTGCAGGGCGAAGCGGTGAAAGTCCTCGTTGAGTCGGGCGCCGAGGCTCAGTCGAGCCGCGAAGACGCCGAAACCGATCAGCGCTTCCAGGTCGGCTACGAGGTCTGTAACAAGCTGTTGGCCGAGCTTGACCCGCGTGAGGCGCGCAGAAACGGTCGGGCCATCCGGCGAAGCCGCTCGACGTGTCCGCACGGGGAGACCCCATGAAAGCGCGGGCGGCAAGCAGGGAACGATCAATCGTCAGGAGTCGCGGGCTCTCGGGGGCCGGGGCGGTCGCAGGGACTGTGCAGGCTGGTCTGGAGCTGGTCAGCACTGCACGGTGCCTCGGCCCCCGAGGAAGCGCGCCTGACAGGGGCACGGCGTGATGAGCGGGCGGCGATGCCGGTCGGCACGGAACGGTCCTTCTCGAAGGCCGCCGTTTCCTGAGCAGATTCCGCCTGGCCTGAATCACTTGGTGCTGACAGGAACGCTGCTGGAGAAGCCTCATAAGGCGAGGAGCCCGCGAGGCGATGCGGTCACGATGCTCCGGCTTGGGTTTCCGGTGCGCGACCCCGAGCGGCCCGAGGACCTGTGGACCCTGGCGCGCTGCGAGGTCGAAGTGCCGGCTGCATTGGCCCGGCGAAGCGTGTCGAGCTTGCACGTTGGCGTCCCGGTGCTCGCATGGGGCCAACTGAGCGATCGCGAGGCGACCGGAGACGGCAGCCAATGGGGCGTGGTCGTCGCAGCCGCAGTCAATCCAGCAGCACCAGTTGAGCCATTTCCACGTCTGTTCGTCGTCGGGGACCGTTGAGGGACGGGGGCGACTGGTGATTTTTCGAGGGCCGGGGCGCAGGCCACAGGGAGGGGCGGATGAACTTCCCGCGGTTGTTGGGGAGTTCGCCGCTTCCTGCCCCGGCCCTCGGAAAGTCACGATCGCCTGCTGACCCGGCGGCCGCTTGGAGCCCAGCCGTGGAGCAGTATCACTGCGAGGGATGCGGGCGGGAGCTGTTCCATTTTGGTGACGATCCCCCGCCCGCCAGCTGCGAGGACTGCATCCCGGAAACCGGACAGGGCAGTCGCCTCGTAGATCAGGTCACGATCAATCTCCGCAAGCTCCGAAGCGAGGCGGGTATCGAGAGAGAGGAGCTTGCCCGGCGGGCCGCGATGAGCGCCGACGAGATCGCTCTGGCCGAGCGTGAGGCTGCAAGGGAACCCGGCGTGACGCGAGCTCTCCGACTAGTCCATTCGATCGGTGTGTCGATCGACGACCTCGCCGACCGCATCTACTGGAATCCAGGGGAGACGGCGCGCAGCCCTGAGGACCGCCGCCCGCCATCGGAACGGCTTTCGGGTTTCTTCCTCGTGCTGCCAGCCAACGTGCCGATCTTCGATCCTCCGCGGCGTGCTTCGGTCGCCAGTCGCGAGGAGCTGGCCGAGGCATTCGGGGAGAACGTCCGCAGCGCTCGCGAGCGGCGCCACTTATTTCAGAAGACGCTCGCCCATGCCGCAGGGTTGAGCAGGGAGGGTCTGTCCTACATCGAGCGGGGAATCCACGAGACGACGATCGAGACCATGCTGTCCATCGCCCGCGCCCTGCAAGTGACGCCCGAGGTTTTGCTTGGCGGCATCGCCTGGGAGCCTCGCCTGCCGCCTTGCGCTCCTCCCAGGCGAGGCGGCGCCCAGGGTCACAAAGCGAACAGCCTCGACGGCCCGATCAAAAGTCTCTGGAACGAAGGCAAAACCGGCGGCGAGATCGCTACTGCCCTCGGTGTGCCGCGAGGGTCGGTCTCGGCCATCGTCCATCGCCTTCGCGAGCACGGCGAGGACCTTCCGTATCGTCGTCGCCCAACGCGGGCCGTACATGAAGGGGCACGGCGTAGGCGACGGGCGACGCAGGTTCCAGAGAATGATCGGGTCGTCCTCGAGCCAGAGACAGCGGCGACAATCAGCCTGGCCGATTGCAGGGAGGTCTCCGACGCCGAGATAGCGGCGCGGCTCGGCGACAACGTGGCGCGCCACCGTCAGGCGGCCGGCCTCACGTTTAGGGAGCTGGGAGAAGCGGCCGAGCTTGATCGCTCCTATCTGAACCGAATCGAGAAGGGAGAGCTCCTACCGAGGCTCGGTCTCATCGTGAAGCTGGCGGCATGTTTCAACGTGCGATGCGAGCGTCTGACTTCGGGCATTTTCTGGGAGCAGAGCTTCGGTGCGTTTCGCATTGAGGCGGACGGAGAGACAGACTCTCCCTTGAAGCGCCTGGGGCAGAACGCCCTTCGAGAGCGGAGGCGCGTCGGCGTTTCGCAGCAAGCTCTCGGTTCCCGAGCCTCGATCGACCGTAGCGATGTTGTCGATTTCGAGAATGGCAATCGGAACTTCCGAGTGTTCACGGCGGTCAGGCTCGCTGGTGCCCTGGGAGTGAACGCTGCCGAGCTGTTCTCGGGCGTTGCGGACTGGTATGTCCGGCCGCTTCCGGCTCCCGAATATGCGCCGGGGGATCGACCGCCGACCAAATCCGAGCGCGATGTCGTGCTCATGCGTCTGTGGCGTGAAGGCCGACCGGAACGGGAGATTGCCGAGGCATTGGACTTGAGGCCCGAGGCTGTTGGGCCCTATGTCCGCGAACTTCGCGATGCGGGTCAGCATCTTCCCTATCGTCGCCCTCCGCGAAGGGCGATCGAGGTTGCTGCACGTCGCCGCCGGCAAACTCACGATGCGCCAGCGAGAGTTAGGCCGCCGTCTTCCTTCTCTCGGTGATGCGGTCGCTGCCTGGCGAAGCGTTGCGGTCGACGTGGGGACGAGCGGGCATGTCGATCAACACCCACAATCCCGAGCCGGCGGTTAGGCCCGCGACCAGCGCAATCGCGCCGCCGTAGCCGAGCGCGTCGGCGGTTGCGCCCGCGATCAAAGCGCCCGCTGCGTAGCCCATGTCGCGCCAGAAGCGGTAGACGCCGACGACGGGCGCGCGGGCGACGGGGGAGACGGCGTCGGAGATCGCCGCGATCAGCGTCGGGTAGACGAGCGCGGTCCCGATGCCGAGCAGGGCGGCGGCTCCCACAGCGAGCCCGATCGCCCCGCCGCTGAGGGCGAGCAGTACAAGGGCACCCGCCTGCACCAGCATCCCGGCGACGATCAGCGGCTTGCGGCCGATCGCATCCGACCAGGCACCCGTGGCGATCTGCGCGACGCTCCAGACCCCGGGGTAGACCGCGGCGACCAGTCCGACCGCGGCAACCCCGGCGCCGTTCGCAGCGAGGAAGAGCGGCACCAGCCCCCAGGCGAGGCCGTCGTTGAGGTTGTTGACGAGCCCCGCCTGCGAGGCGGAGCGCAGGGCGGGCACGCGGTAGCTGGCCTGGGCGAAGGCTTCGCGCAGCCGCGGTGGATCGCCGTCGGCGTCGGGATGGTGCTCGGCCTGCTCGAGGGCGACGTGCGCCCCGGTGTCGCGAACGAACAGCAGCGAGAGCAGGAATGCCGTCACTGCGATCGCCGCCCCGGCGACGGCGAGCACGTCGCGCGCCGCGAACTCGGCCGCGAGCAGGCCGCTCAACCCGGCCGCGAGCGCGAGGCCGCCGTAGCCGGCGGCCTCGTTCAACCCGAGTGCGAAGCCACGGCGCTTCGGGCCAACGAGGTCGATCTTCATCACCACGGTCATTGACCAGGCGAGGCCCTGGTTGACGCCGAGCAGGACGTTGGCGGCGACCACCCAGCCCCAGCTCGGCGCGGTGGCGATCAGGAGCGGCACCGGCAGCGCTACGGCCCAGCCGGCGATCAGCAGCCGCCGCCGCCCGATCCGCTGAGCCAACGCCCCGGCGCCGAGGTTGGTCAGCGCCTTGACCAGCCCGAAGGCGACGATGAAGGAGAGCACGGAGGTGCTGGAGGAGAGGTCGAACTCCTCGCGTCCGACCAGGGGCAGCGCCGAGCGCTCCAGCCCGACCATCGCGCCGACGAAGGCGTTGACCGCGACCAGCAACGAGAACTGCGCGAGGTTCTCGCGCAGCCCGAGTCGCACTCCCCCCGCCGACATCGGTGCGCGCCTCAGCCGCTGACCAGCGGGCGACCGGAGCGGTTGGCGGCGAGGATCTCGGCCTGCTGCTCGGGCGCGGGTGGGATGTCGTTGGTCAACGCCGCGACGAACTCCTCCTCGGAGGCGTATTGCAAGGCGGCGTTGTGGCGGCGCTCGAAGCCGACCGTCGAGGCCGGATTCCCCGAGAGGCCGCGGCCGCAGACCGAGCCGGCGTAGTGGGCCGGGTAGATGAGCAGGTGGTCGGGAAGCGTCAAGAGCCGCTCGGTCAGCGAGCGGTAAAGCGTCCGCGCCATCTCCTCGGCAGTGAGGTCGCCGTGGGCGTGCAGGTCCGGCCGGCCGGCGTCGCCGACGAGCAGCGCGTCGCCCGTCAGCACCATCCAGGGATCGTCAACCCGGGCGTGGTCGGTGACGAGATATGCGTGATGGGCGGTGGCGTGGCCCGGGGTGGAGATCGCCTCGATCTCGGTGTTGCCGACCCGGACGACATCGCCGTCGGCGAGCGGCTGATGGTCGAACTCGACCCCGGCCCCGGCCGGCAGATATGGAGTTGCGCCGGTGCGCTCGACCAGCGCGGCCATGCCCGAGAAGTGGTCGGCCTGCACATGGGTCTCCAGCACGGCGGCGATCCGCGCGCCCTGAGCCTCGGCGAGCTCGATGTAGGTGTCGATGAGATCGACGTGGGGGTCGACGACCGCCATCTCGCCCTTGCTCTTGCAGCCCAGCAGATAGGAGGCGCAGGCCGTTTCGTCGTTGAGGAGTTGGCGGAAGAACATCGGGAGCCTCCGGAGGTCGGGATGGGCTGCTTGCCCTTGACAAGTTATCAAGAGTTCTATTGAATAACAAAACATGGCTTCCAAAGAGGCAAAGCAGTCCCTATTCGAGGCGATCGCTGTGATGGGCAAGGCTTTCTCCAGCCCTCGCCGGCTGGAGCTGTTGGACCTACTGGCGCAGGCGCCGCGCAGTGTCGAGGAACTGGCCCGCGCAAGCGAACAATCGACCGCCAACACCTCCCAGCACCTGCAGGCGTTGCACGCGGCGGGGCTCTTGACGCGCACCCGCGAAGGCACTCGGGTCGTCTACGCCTTCGCCGGAGAGGACGCGCTGGGCCTCTGGCTTTCCCTCCGCGATGCCTCGGTCGCCCACCTCGGCGAGGTCGAGCGCGCCGCGCGCGAGTATCTCGGCGAGGACGTCGAGACGATCGGGCGCGACGAGCTGCTGGAGCGGTTGAGGGAGGGCGACGTAGTCGTGGTCGACGTGCGGCCCGAGGAGGAGTTCGCCGCCGGCCACATCGAAGGCGCACGCTCGATCCCGCTCGAGGAGTTGGAGCGTCGCCTGGCCGAGCTTCCCCCCGACCAAGAGGTTGTCGCCTACTGCCGCGGCCCGTTCTGCGCTTACGCGCATGAGGCGGTCCGCCGACTCTCCGACGCTGGGCGCAGCGCCCGACGCTTGGAGGGCGGCTGGCCCGAGTGGCGCCTCGCAGACACTCCCGACCCCCAGCACGCATAGAGGAGGAAGCTGGATGGCAACGACCGAAGGCCAGCTCGACACCACCGATCTCACCGAGCGGGTCAAGGGCATGTACCAGGAGGTTGCCCTGTACCCCGAGCGCGAGTTCCACTTCGAGACGGGGCGGCCACTGGCCGAACGGCTCGGCTATCCGGCCGCCGACCTCGACCGCCTCCCGGCCGCCGCGATCGACTCCTTCGCTGGGGTCGGTTACTTCCTCGACCTGGCGGCGATCGAGCCGGGCGAGACCGTGCTCGACCTCGGCAGCGGCTCGGGCACCGATGCCTTCCTCGCCGCACTTGCGGCGGGTGAGGATGGCTCGGTGATCGGCGTCGATATGACCGCCGAGCAGCTGGCAAAGGCGACCGATCTCGCTGCGCAGGCCGGCATCGCCAACGCCGAGTTCCGCGAGGGTCAGATCGAGGAGCCGCCGATCGAGCCCGGCTCGATCGACTGCGTGATCTCCAACGGCGTCATCAACCTCTCCCCCGACAAGCCGGCCGTCTTCGCCGCCACTGCGGTGGCGCTGCGGCCCGGCGGGCGGCTGGCGATCGCCGACATCGTCTCCGCCACGCAGCTCCCCGAAGGCATCACTTGCGATGCCTCGCTGTGGGCCGCGTGCATCGGCGGCGCCATGCAGCGGGATCGCTACTTGGAGGCGATCGAGCGCGCCGGCTTCGAGATCGCCGAGGTCCGCGAGAACGATTACCGCTTCATCTCCGATCGCGCCGACAACGCAACCCAGAAATACGGCGTGACGAGCATCTCGATACTGGCTCGAAGGGGGGAGGAGCGATGATCGAGCGCTTCGCGTCCTGGTCCCGAAGCTGCCTGACGATGCAGGGCTACGGAGCCCTCTCCAACGAGGAGCGCAAGAGCCTCTGGCTCGGCATCCGATTTTCGCCCGCCCTCTGCTTCGCCGGGATCGCGATCGGCGTCGTTCTGGCCTCGCCGGTGGTGCTGCTGGCGATGGCGGCGACCGCCTTTGTCGGCGGGTTCCTCACGCCCAAGCATCCGTTCGACTACATCTACGACCTGGCGCTGCGGCCTTTGCTCGGCGGCCCCAGTCTGCCGCCGAGTCCAGCGCCGCGCCGCTTCGCCTGCCAGTTGGCGACCCCCTGGATCGCGGCAATCGCTGTCGCCTTCCTAGTGGACCTGACGGTGGTGGCATGGGCTCTCGCCGTACCCCTGCTCGCGGTGGCGGCGGTCGTCACGACCACCAACTGGTGCTTGCCTTCGCTGATGTATGGCCTGCTGCACCGGCAGCAGGCGGGCGAGCCGGTGAGTTAGCCGCGCTGGGTGCTCATCGCCCGGTTGCTGCGTAGGTTCGCCGCCGGACGGCGCACCCGAACCGGCGTGCCGTGGCGAGGGACGAGGGTGATGCCGCGCATCACCACGGGTTCGGGATCGGGCCGCGTCGGTTTGAGGTCGACGCGGGTGACGACGGTGCGAATCACCTCTGCCATCTCGGCCTGCGCCAGCGCCGCGCCGATGCAGCGGCGGATGCCGCCGCCGAAGGGGAGCCAAGCGTAGGACGGCGCCTCTTCCTCGATGAATCGCTCGGGACGGAACTCGTAGGGCTCGGGATAGAGGTCCTCGCGTAGCTGGACGACCGTAATGTTGGGGTAGACCCGGATGCCCGCCGGCAGCTCCCAGCCGCCGATCGTCCGCGGTTTCGTCAGGGTCCGCTCGGCAGCGTCGATCACCGGCCGCAGGCGCAGCGTCTCGGTGACCACCGCATCCAAGTAGGTGTCGTCCTCGCCGCTTAGCTCGTCACGCAGGCGGGCCAGCACCTGCGGGTTTCGCGGCAACAGGTCGAAGGCGAAAGCAAGGCCGGTGGCGGTCGTCTCGTGACCGGCCATCAGCATCGTCATCAGCTCGTCGCGCAGCTCCAGGTCGCTCATCGGCTCGCCCTCCTCGTCGCGGGCGCGCAGCAGCAACGAGAGGACATCGGTGCGCTCCTCCAGGTCCGGCGCGGCGCGGCGGCGCTCGATCTCCTCGTAGAGCAGAGCGTCGGCGGCCTTGAGCCGGCGCTGGAACTGACCCCACGGGCTGAACCGCCCGAGGTCGCGGCGCAGGGCGTTCGGCAGGGCGAAGACCATCTGCATGT
>DATNHC010000062.1:0-10328 GCA_035605155.1 Solirubrobacterales bacterium | reverse complement strand
CCCCCACGCGGCGTTGCTGCGTCACGCTTTCGCGCATTGCGCAAGATTCCCCACTGCTGCCTCCCGTAGGAGTCTGGGCCGTGTCTCAGTCCCAGTGTGGCTGATCGTCCTCTCAGACCAGCTACCCATCGTTGCCTTGGTAGGCCTTGACCCCACCAACTAGCTAATGGGCCGCGAGCCCCTCCCAATGCGGAGGCCGAAGCTTCCTTTAGCGAACAGGCTTATGCCTGTGCGCCACATCCGGTATTAGCCCGAGTTTCCTCGGGTTGTCCCGGTCATCGGGGCAGGTTACTCACGTGTTACTCACCCGTTCGCGGCTTTGCCCCAGGGCAAGCCCTGGTTCGTCGCACCACTTGCATGTGTTAAGCACGCCGCCAGCGTTCGTCCTGAGCCAGGATCAAACTCTCCGTGAAGGTACTTCTTACAGAGAGCTGTCATGCCTGGCAAATTGCAAATCGCCAGGTACACAAACTTGGCGACCGGCATGACGGGTAAATCAGACCACCCGGCGCGCTGGCGCACCGAGTGGATCGGGCTCAAACAATCCACAGGCCAATCCGGCCTGCGGAGTGCACGCTGCTCAGTTTTCAAAGACCGCTGCGCCGTCCGTGGCGGGACTCGCCACTCTTCACGCATGGGCCAGACACCGAGCCTAGCCCAGAGGGACGAAGGAGTATAGCGCCGCGCGTCCGCTTTGCCTAGGCCCCGCCACGCAGGCGGCGGAAGCGACGCTTGCCGGCCTGTAGCACGCGTCCGTCGAGATCCGTGGCTGCGAGATCCAGCGTATCGGGTGCAATCGGCTTGCCGTCAAGCTTGGCGCCGCCTTGGCGGATCAGCCGCCGGGCCTCGCTCGAGCTGATCTCGAAGGCGCCTGCCATCAGAGCCGGCAAATGGACGTCGCCCCCGTTGTCGCCGACGAAGGGCGTCAGGTCGAGATCCTCGACCTCGTCCGGAACGCCCCGCTCGACGAAGAGGCGGTCGAAGTGCTGCTCGGCAGCCTGGGCCGCCTCCGCGTCATGAAAGCGCTCGACGACGGCGCGAGCCAACGTCCGCTTTGCCTCGTTGGGCGGCGCGCCGGAGGGAGGCTCGGCGCCGAGCACGAGCCGGAAGTAGTCCGGCATCGCCTCGTCGGGCACGCGCATCGTCTTGCCGAACATCTCCTCGGGTGCCTCGGTGACGCCGATGTAGTTGTCAAGCGACTTGCTCATCTTCTGCGAGCCGTCGGTGCCGACCAGGATCGGCAATGTGAGGATCGACTGCGGCTTCTGGCCGTAGGCCGCCTGGATATCGCGGCCGAAGAGCAAATTGAACTTCTGATCGGTCCCCCCCAGCTCAACATCGGCCTCGACCGCGACTGAGTCATAGCCCTGCAACAACGGATAGAGCAGCTCCAGTGCCGCGATCGGCATCCCGGCGGCCAGTCGCTTCTGGAAGTCGTCGCGCTCGATCAGGCGTGCGACAGTCGTCTGCGCCAACAGGCCGAGCAGCTCCTCTGGCGCCATTCGCAGCCACTCGCTGTTGAAGCGGACCTCGGTGCGCTCCCGGTCCAGCACCTTGAAAGCCTGCTCCTGGTAGGTCGCTGCGTTGGCCTCGATCTCCTCGGGAGAGGGCAGCGGCCGCTGGGCAGAACGCCCGCTTGGATCACCGACACGGGCGGTGAAATCGCCGACGATCAGCACGACCTGATGGCCGGCTTCCTGGAACTCACGCAGCTTCTCGAGGACGACGGTGTGGCCGAGGTGGATGTCAGGGGTGGTCGGGTCGATGCCGAGCTTGACGCGCAGCGGCCTGCCGGCGGCCAGCTGCTCCTCGAGCATCCCCGCCGGCAGCACGTCGACCGCGTTGCGCGTCAGGTCCGCCACGGTTCCCAATGCTAGACTGCCGCCTCCGCTCGGCGGGCCGAGCCCCCCGAGCCGTGAACCTTTAGATGGCGGCCCTAGGACTAAAGCCCCGCCGGCGGGGTGGCGCAGTTACGCCGCCAGCGCCGCCGACTCCGCCCGAGAAGCGCACCAAGCCGCGGCTGAAGAAGCTGCGCATCCTCTTCGTGCTGCTCGGGCTCTCGGTGCTCGGCTTGGTCTCGATGGTCTTCGGGATGATGGCGGCGGTCTCCCAGGATCTGCCGGCGATCTACAACTTCGCCCAGTACAAGGCATCGAAGAACAGCGAGGTCTATGACGCAGCCGGCGAACCGATCGGCACCTTGACCAGTGACCAGAACAAGATCCTGCTCACCTCTGGGCAGATCTCCCCCAACGTCAAGAACGCGGTGGTCTCGATCGAGGACGCGCGCTTCTACGAGCACAGCGGCGTCGACTTCCAGGGAATCGGCCGGGCCCTGGTCAAGGACATCCTCAGCCAGAGCGCCGCCCAGGGCGGCTCGACGATCACCGAGCAGTTCGTCAAGAACGCCCTCGCAGCGCAGGACAGCCGCACGCTCTTCCAGAAGTTCCGCGAGGCGGCGCTCGCCTATCGGCTCGAGCGCCACTGGAGCAAGGACAAGATCCTCACCGAGTACCTCAACACGATCTACTTCGGCGAGGGCGCCTACGGGATCGAGGCCGCTGCCCGCACCTACTTCGGGGACGCGCACCCCGGCTGCGGCACGCCGAGCGAGCCATGCGCCTCGGTGCTCGAGACCTGGGAGGCCGCCATGCTGGCCGGGATCATCTCCTCGCCCTCTGCCTACGACCCCAAGTACTACCCCGAAAACGCCCTCGGCCGGCGCAACGTCGTGCTCGAAAAGATGTACGAGCAGGGCTACATCACGCTCGAGCAGTTCACCGAAGGGCGCCAGCAGGCCCTGCCCTCCTCCGACGACATCGAACCGCCCAAGCTCGACTCGAAGGCGCCCTACTTCACCGCCTGGCTGCGCCAGCAACTGGTCGAACGCTACGGCGCCGCCAAGTCTTTCTTCGGTGGCCTCAAAGTCAAGGCGACGCTCGACCTACGCCTGCAGGGAGCGGCAGAAGAAGCGGTCAACTCCTACCTCGGCTACTCGCCGGCGACCGCCTCAGTGGTTGTCATCGACAATCAGAACGCCGGCGTTAAGGCAATGGTCGGGGGTCCCAACTTCGAGACCAAGCCGTTCAACCTAGCCACGCAGGGCTACCGCCAACCGGGCTCTTCGATCAAGCCCTTCATCCTGCTCACCGCGCTCGAGCAGGGCATCTCCCCCTACACGACCTATGAATCCGCGCAGCAGGAATTCAGCTACGGCAAGAAGGGCCAGGAAACCTTCGTCGTCACCAACGACGAGGGTGCCTATGCCGGGGTCAGCGACATCGTCTCGGCGACGACCAACTCCGACAACTCCGTCTACGCGCAGTTGGCGCTGGAAGGCCTGCAGGGGAACTCGGTGCAGGACCGCACGCGGGCGATCGCCGGGACGATCCACAAGCTGGGCTACGACGACCCGATCTCGACCAACCCCGCGATGGTCCTCGGCGGCATCGACCCCGGCGTCACGCCGCTCGGCTGGACCTATGCCTACACGACGATCGCCAACGACGGCGACCGGGTGAGTGGCACCCTGGCGGCGGATCCCGGCAACAGCCCGGTGGCTTACACGCAGGTCACCGACCAGGACGGCAAGACGATCCCCGACGGGGACAACGACTCGCGCCACACCCAGGTCATGCCGGAAGGCGTCGTCGAAGAAGCCAAGAGCATCCTCGAAACCGTGGTCAGCAGCGGCACCGGCGTCAACGCCGACATCGGCGCCGCGGGCCAGTGGGGGAAGACGGGCACGACAGAGAACAACGGCGATGCCTGGTTCTGCGGGGCGACCGAAGAAGTGACCGCCTGCGTCTGGGTCGGGTACGCCGACTCGGTGACGCCGATGGAAACCCTCTACAACGGCGGCCCGGTGCAGGGCGGCACCTTCCCGGCGCTGATCTGGGCCAGCGTCGTCTCTGCGTGGGAAGAGATCAAGGCTGAACGGGCAGCCGAAGCCGAGCAAGGCCGCAGCAGCAGCGACGCCGGTTCGGCCAGCGACTCGGATTCCACGTACACACCGCCGGAATCGTCGGGGGAACCGGAATCCGTGCCGGCGCCCGAACCGAGCGAACCGGTGGAACCGGTGACTCCGGAAGCGCCCGAAGAAGGCGCTCCGGCTGAAGCCGTGCCCGAACCGAGCGAACCTGCTGTGCCCGAAAGCGGCGGCGGCGTCACCGCCGGTTGAGCTGTGGGCGCGAGACGTGCGGATTGCCCGCGGCGCAGAAACGCCAGGGGCGGTCAACCGCCTTGTTGATGCCGATCCGAGGGCCGGTCAGCACCTCGCCTTTCCAGCCGGGCTCCGGCGGCAGCAGCAAGAAGGGGTCGCGCCCGAGGTCGGCGCCGTTGGCCCCCAGCCCGATCCCGAGCGCCTCGGTCAGCTTGCCGGGGCCCGAGCAGAGCTCGCGCGTGGGCCGCTCGCCACGCCGGGCCCCCATCGCCTCGATTCCGTGCGTGGGCTGCAGCGCCCGGATCAGTACCGCTGCGGCCTCTCCCTCGGGTTCGGCGACGGCATTGAGCAGGCTGTGGATGCCGTAGGAGAGGTAGACGTAAGCGCGCCCGGGCGGCCCGAAGAGGACCTCGGTGCGCCGCGTCAGGCCGACGTAGGCGTGGCAGGCCGGGTCGTCGCGCTCGTAGCTCTCGGTCTCGACGACGACCCCGCCGCAGCCCTCGAAGAAGAGCCGACAACCGATCAGCTCACGGGCGACGAGATGGACGGAGCGAGCGAAGAAATCGGCCGTCAGGCGCTCGGTTGAAGGATCGTGGGGGCCAGGGGCCGGAAAATCCTTCAACGAAGCCGCGGTCACTGGCGCTCTTCGTGTGTCCGCGCCTTGACCGCGGCAAGCGTCTCGCCCGCCTCCTCGATCTGCGCCCCGAGCGCGCTCGAAGAGGTGCCACCAGCGATCCGCTTCGACTCGAGCCAGCTGCTGCGCTGGAGGACCTCGTAGAAGGACTCATCGAAATGCTCAGAGTGCTCGCGCAGCTCCTCCGGCGTCAGCTCGGAGAGCGTCCTGTCCCCCTCGACCGCGTCGCGGACCAGACCGCCGACAATCCCGTGCGCCTCGCGGAATGGCACGCCACGGCGGACGAGCAGGTCCGCGACCTCGGTCGCGGCAAGCATCTCATCGCCCGAGGCAGCCTCGAGCCGCTGGCGGTCGAACTCGATCCCGCTCAGCAGGCCGGCGGTTGCACCAAGGCAGGACTCGATTGTGTCGATCGCGTCGAAGAGCGGCTCCTTGTCCTCCTGCATGTCCTTGCCGTAAGTCAGCGGCAGGGCGTGCAGTGTGCCGAGCAGCGTCGCGTAGCTCGCCGCCACGCGCGGGCTCTTCGCACGCAGCAGCTCGGCCGAGTCCGGGTTCACCTTCTGCGGCATGATCGAGGAGCCCGAGGAGAAGGACTCGTCGAGCTCGCAGAAGCCGAACTCGCTGCTCGACCAGATGACGATCTCCGAACCGAGTCGCGAGAGGTGCATCGCGCAGGTCGAGGCGGCGGCCAGGTAGTCGAGGACGAAGTCGCGGTTGGAAGCGCCATCGATTGAGTTGTGCGTGACGTGCTCGAAGCCGAGGTCGGCGGCGACCGCTTGGCGGTCGATCTCCCAGTTGACCCCGGCCAGCGCCCCGGAGCCGAGCGGCATCACCGAGGCGCTGTCCAAAGCGAACTGGAAGCGCAGCACGTCGCGGGCCAGCATCCAGAAATAGGCCAGCAGGTGGTGACCCAGATAGACCGGCTGAGCACGCTGCAGGTGGGTGTAGCCGGGCATCGGCCAGTCACGGTGGCGCTCGGCGAGCTGGAGCAGAGTCTCCATCGCCTCGCCGGCGAGCTCGATCGCCTGCAGCGAGTGGACCTGGACGACCATCGCAACGTCGGTGGCGACCTGGTCGTTGCGCGAGCGGCCCGTGTGCAGCTTGCCCGCCAACGGACCGATCTCCTCGCCGAGCAGGCGCTCGACGGCCATGTGGATGTCCTCGTCGGAATCCTCGAACTGGAAGCCGTGCGCGCCGATACGGGCGCGGACTTGTTCCAGCCCGGTGTCGATCTGCTCCAGCTCGGACTCGTCAAGGACGCCGATCCGGCACAGCGCCCGAGCGTGGGCCCGGGATTGGTCGATGTCGTAGGGCGCCAGCCGCCAATCGAACTCGATCGAGCGGTTGATCCGCCAGAAGCGCGGGTCGGGGTCTTTGCGGAAGCGAGACATCAGCGGATCGCGTCGGCGAGAGCCTCGCACACCCGGGCCACCTGGGACTCGCTCATCGCAGGGTAGAAGGGAAGCGCCAGCGAGCGGGCAGAGGCCGCTTCGGCGACCGGAAACTGGCCTTCGCGGTAGCCCAGCTCGCGCAGGTGGGGGAAGAGGTGGATGCAGGGCAGGTAGGCCTTGCTGGCGATGCCCTGTTCGGTGAGACGGGCGACCGTCGCGTCGCGATCGATTCCCCCGGGCAGCTGAACCGTGTAGACGAACCAGCTGCGGGTCTCGGCGCCGCGGCCGGCGATCGGCGTGCGCAGATCATCGATGCCGGCGAGCCCCTGTTGGTAGAGCGAGGCGACGCGGGCACGGGCTTCGAGCATCGCGTCGAGCCGCTCCAGCTGAGCGACGCCGAGCGCGGCGGCGACGTCGGAGAGCCGGTAGTTGAACCCGAGGCCGCCGTGGTCGAGCCAACCCATGTCGGCGGCCCGACCCTGGTTGCGCTCGCTGCGCAACCGAGCGGCAACCTCGGGGCCGCTGGGGACGACCATCCCCCCCTCGCCCGTAGTCATCTGCTTGTTGGCGTAGAAGGCGAAGGCGGCGAGGTTGCCGCGGGCGCCGACCCTGTGTCCCTCGGAGTCGACCGCGCCGAGTGCCTCGCAGGCGTCCTCGAGGATGCCGAGGCCGTGCTTGGCGGCGAGCGACTCGAGCTCGGGCATCGCCGCCGGATAGCCGAAGATGTGGATAGGCAGGATGCCTGCCGTGCCCTCCCCCACCGCTGCGGCGGCCGCCTCCGGGTCGAGGTTGAGCGTCTCGGGATCGACGTCGCAGAAGACCGGCTTGGCGCCCTCGTAGAGCAGGCAGTTGGCGGAGGCGACGAAGCTGAAGGGGCTCGTCACCACCTCGTCGCCCGGTCCCCAGCCGAGCGCCCGCACACAGAGGTGCAGGGCGGTCGTGCCGCTGGAGACGGCGACCGCGTCCTCGACCCTGAGCCAGGCGGCGAGCTCGCGCTCGAAGCGCTCGCCCATCGGGCCCAGCGAGAGCCTTCCCGAGCGCAGCACCTCGCCGACGAGCTCCTCCTCGCGGGCGCCGATCTCCGGCTTTGCCAGGGGAATCGGCTCGATGTCGGTGGCACCGGCCATGTGGCGCGGACCCTACTCGCCGCGGTCGCTGTCGCCGCGCGGCTGGAAGGCGTAGGCGAGCGAGTCGACCAGGGCCTCCCAGGAGGCCTCGATGATGTTCTCCGAGACGCCGATCGTCCCCCACTCGCGCTTGCCGTCGGTCGAGTCGAGCAGCACACGAGTGACGGCGCCGGTGCCGTGCGCCTCGTCGAGGATGCGCACCTTGTAGTTGGTCAGCTCGATGTCGGCGAGATGCGGGTAGCGGGCGCCGATCGCTGCCCGCAGAGCCCGGTCGAGGGCGTTGACCGGGCCGTTGCCCTCGGCGACCTCGACGTAGCGCTTGCCGTCGGCGATCACCTTGATCGTCGCCTCGGTCTCGACTTTGCCGCCCTCGCGCTTCTCGGTCGTGACGCGGAAGCTCTCCAGCTCGAAGAGCGGCTTGTAGACGTCTGCCTCGCGACGCAACAGCAGCTCGAAGGAGGCCTGGGCGGCCTCGTAGTGGTAGCCGCGGTGCTCACGCTCCTTGAGATGCTCGACCGCCCGGGTCGCCGCCGCGTCGTCCAGCTCGAGGCCGCTGCGCTCTGCCTGGCTGCGGATCGTCGCTTTGCCCGACAGCTCGGAGGCGAGGATGTCACGCTCGTTGCCGACCGCGGCTGGATCGAGGTGCTCGAAGGTGCTGGCGTCGGCGGCCACCCCGGCGGCGTGCATGCCCGCCTTGTGAGCGAAGGCGTTGCGGCCGACGTAGGCCCGGTCGGGATTTGGGGTCATGTTGCAAAGCTCATCCAGGTAGTGCGAGGTCTGGGTGAGGCTGGCGAGCTGCTCGTCGCTGACGACCTCGAAGCCCATCTTCAGCTGCAGCGCCGGCAGGATCGAGGCGAGGTTGGCGTTGCCGCAGCGCTCGCCGTAGCCGTTGACGCAGCCCTGTACGAGGCGCGCCCCAGCCTCGACCGCGGCGAGCGAGTTGGCGACCGCGCACTCGGCATCGTTGTGCGTGTGGATGCCCACCTCGACCGCGTCATCGAGGTCAGCGACCACGGCGGCGCTCGCCTCGGCGACGAAGTGCGGCAGGCTGCCGCCGTTGGTGTCGCAGAGGGTGACGTTCTCGGCCCCGGCCTCGGCCGCGGCGCGCACGCACTCGAGCGCGAAGCCAGGGTCGTCCCGGTAACCGTCGAAGAAGTGCTCGGCGTCGAAGACCACCCGCTTGCCGCTTCCCTGGCAGAAGGCGACCGAGTCACGGATCATCGCCAGGTTCTCCTCCTCGGGGACGCGAATCACCTTCTCCAGGTGCAGCCTCCAGCTCTTGCCGACCAGACAGACCAGGGGTGCGACCGAGCCGACCAGAGTGGCAAGCGCCGGATCTTCGGCCGCCGCCACCCCTCCGCGCCTCGTCATGCCGAAGGCGGCAATCGTCGCGTTCTCCAACTCCAGCTCGGCGAGCCGCTCGAAGAGTTCCGCCTCCTTCGGGTTGGAGCTGGGAAAGCCCGCCTCGATGAAATGCACGCCGAGCCCGTCGAGGGCCTGCACGACCTTCAGCTTCTCGCCGACTGAGAGCGACATGCCCTGGCCGCCCATGCCGTCCCGCAGGGTGGTGTCGTAGAGCCTTACCTGTTCCATCTGATGCCTTTCGCTTCGAGAGATCGGGGGGAGGGCCTGCTGGCCCTTGCACGTGGCATCGCCACGCCAGCCGCTAGGCGGCTGCGGTAATTCGCCCGATTGCCTCGCAGCGCGACATCATTGTCAGGAACTGACCTTACTCGGTTCGTCGACCCCGCTCGACGCCTCGACGAAGTCCAGCCACTCGAGGTACTCCTCGGCGCGGCCGTGGAGGGCATCGACGAACTTGGCCTGCACGTGGCGGGTGATCTCCCCGGGCTCGCCCAGCGGGTGGTCGTCGATCTCGCGCACGGGCACCAGCTCGGCGGCGGTCCCGGTGAGGAAGACCTCCTCGGCCAGGTAGAGCTCGGCACGAGCGACGTCGCGCTCGACCACGGTGTAGCCGAGGTCGCGGGCGATCTGGATCACCGACTTGCGGTTGATCCCGTCGAGGATCGAGGCAACGTGCGGCGGCGTGACGATCTGGCCGTCGCGGACGAGGAAGATGTTCTCGCCAGAGCCCTCGCAGACGAAGCCGCGCTCGTCGAGCAGGATCGCCTCCTCGTAGCCTGCCTTGGTCGACTCGGTCTTGGCGAGGACCGAGTTGAGGTACTGGCCGGAGGCCTTGGCATGCGGGATCAGGCCGCCGGGGCCGATCCGACGCCAGCTCGAGACCTTGGCCCGGATGCCGTGCTTCTGCCCCTCCTCGCCGAGGTAGGCGCCCCAGGGGAAGGCGGCGATGACCAGATCGATCGGGGCGTCGGTGGCGTAGAGGCCGAGGTTGCCGTAGCCGCGGAAGGCAAGCGGGCGGATGTAACAGGAACCGAGACCGTTGCGGCGGATCAGCTCGCGCGTCGCCGCAGCGATCTCCTCGGTCGAGTAGGGCAACTCCAGGTAGTAGAGCTCAGCCGACTTGGCGAGCCGCTCAAGGTGATCGGCATGCCTGAAGACGGCCGGGCCACGCTCGGTCTCATAAGCCCGCACGCCCTCGAAGACGCCGGTCCCGTAGTGCAGCCCGTGGCTGAGGACGTGCACCTTGGCGTCCTCCCAGGGCACGAACTCGCCGTTGTGCCAGATCAGCTCCGCCTGCTCCATGGTCCCGCAAGTATGCCCTACGCGGCGAGCTGTGAAAGGACGGCGTCGGTCATCTCTTCGGTACCGATGCTCGGCTCGTCCCCGGAAGCGAGGTCGGGAGTGCGTAGGCCCTGCTCGAGCACGGCGTCGACGGCGGTCTCGATGCGGGTCGCGTCGTCGGGGCGGTCGAGGCCGTGGCGCAGCATCATCGCTGCCGAGAGGAAGGTGGCGAGCGGGTTGGCGACGCCCTGGCCGGCGATGTCGGGGGCCGAGCCGTGCACCGGCTCGAAGAGGCCGGGCTCGCCGTCGGCGCCGAGGCTGGCGGAGGGCAGCATTCCCAGCGAGCCGGTCAGCATCGCCGACTCGTC
>DATNHC010000061.1:0-4205 GCA_035605155.1 Solirubrobacterales bacterium | reverse complement strand
GAATGCTTGCCCGTGGCCGGGCTCGCCGGTTCGCTAGATTGGACCCATGCCCGACACCGTGAAGATCACCGAAGAAGAGGTCTACGAGGCCCTCGAGGAGGTCATCGACCCCGAGCTGGGGCTCGACTTCGTCGAGCTCGGGCTCGTCTACGGCGTCGAGATCGACGGCTCGACCGTGAACGTCACGTTCACGCTCACCACCCCCGCCTGCCCGATCGGCCCCCAGGTCTCCGAGCAGATGAAGGAGTTCGTCGGCGACCTCGACGGCGTCGCCAACGTCTTCCCGAAGATGGTCTTCGACCCCCCTTGGTCACCGGAGATGATGACCGAGGACGCCAAGTTCGCGCTCGGCTTCTAGGCACGGATCGCCGGGTGAACGACGTGATCTGCCAGGAGCACCGCGAGCACCGCCGTGCTCCATCCATCGAGCACCAGAGCGTCCGCGCGCGGGGAGCCTCTTGCTGACGACCGCTCCCAAGGCCAAACGCCCCGGTGCGGGCGTGATGCTAGACAGAAAAACCTGACTATGCATTTTTAGTGCGGCCAAACTTGCGGCAATGCTAAGTAAAGAAGAGAGGCGGGGGCGTAAGCGGTGCAGGGCTTGACGAGCTGACGAAGCCAAGCCCTGCCCATCCAAGAGCCGTGACCTGCACCGCACATCGCGGCGATTCATCGGCCGATGCGTTTCCCGCACCAATCAGCCGCCAGGCAGCCGGGGGTCCTCGGCGTCGATCTCCTCGGCGCTGCTGTCGTAGTCGTAGGAGCGACGCGACGGGGGTGCGCTGAAGTCGCCGCCGGCCGGCCCGCCGACGACCACGAAGCGCCGGCCGACGTAGCCGCGCAGGAGGCGTCGGACGATCGCCCGGGTGGGCGGGATCAGGAAGAGCAGGCCGACGATGTCGGTGACGAAGCCGGGTGTGAGCAGCAGGGTGCCGCCGATCGCGATCAGCAGGCCGTCGGCCACCTCGCGACCTGGGAAACGCCGCTCGGCGAGCGCCAGGTTGAATCGTCGCCAGGCACCGCGACCCTGGTGGCGCAGGAGCAGCGAGCCGAGTACGGCGTCGGCAAGCAGCAAGGCGAGCGTCGGCCAGAGGCCGATCAGCCCGCCGATCTGGATGATCACGTAGAGCTCGACGATTGGCACGACGATGAAGACGGCAAGGAGGATGGCCATGTTTCAAGCCTAGAGGGGACGATCGCCGGGCCGGACCGCCTGCTCAGGCGGTTGCGGCGGCGTTCGCCGCCTCCTCGAGCTCGGCCAGCGAGTCGCTCAGTCCCTCAGCGAAGGTTTCGACGTCTTCCATCGCGTCGTAGTCTGCGAGCAGGCCGAAGCCGACCTTGCCGTTGTAGCTCATGATCGCTACAGCCAGCGCGTGGTTCTGGGGCAGGAAGGCGATTGGGAAGACTTCCTCCAGCTCACGGCCGAGAACGTAGAGGGGGATCTGCGGGCCGGGAACGTTGGTGACGATCAGGTTGAAGAGCCGCGTAGAGAAGTTGATTCGCGAGGCCTGGGCGAGCAGCGTGGGGGGCGCGAAGTCGTTGAAGCGCGAGATCACTTCGGCGCCCAGCGCCTGCTTGGAGCGCTTCAGGCCCTCCATCTGCTCGCTGACCACGCGCAGCCGCCGCACCGGGTCCTCGACGTAGACGGGCAGCGGGCCGCGCATCGCCGCGATCCGGTTGCCGAGGTTGCCTTGATCGTCCTCTGTCCTGATCGAGACCGGCACCAGGGCGCGTAGCTCCAGCCCCTCGGTGCGAACGCCGCGCCCGTGCAGCCAATCGCGCAGCGCGCCGGTGACCACTGTGAGCACGACGTCGTTGACGGTGCCGCCGAACGTGTCCTTGATGCGTTTGAAGGTGGCCAGCTCCGAAGCGGCCCAGGTGAAGCGACGGTGCGGCCCGATCCGCTGATTCAAAGGCACGTCGGGTGCGGGATCGGCGAAGGCGCCGACGATCTCGCCGACTCCCTCCAGCGCCTCACCGACCCGGCGGGCCGCATACTCCGGATGGCGCACCGCCTCGATCGCCCGCTCGACCAGCTTCACCGGCGCCGTCGCCGCGTCGGTCGCCCCTCGTGCGACCAGCTCCGCGGTGCTCGGCTCGGGCTCCGGCACCCAGCCATCCTCGGTCGAGGCGGGCTCAGGCACCGGCTCGAGGTCGAAAAGCACGGTGCCGATGTCGACGCCCGAGATGCCATCGACCATCGCGTGGTGGGTCTTGGTCAGCAGGGCAAAGCGGTCGCGCTCCAGGCCCTGGACCAGCCAAAGCTCCCAAAGCGGCTTGGAGCGGTCGAGCTGCTGCGAGAAGACCCGGGCCGCGAGGCGCTTCAGCTGTTGTTCGCCGCCCGGATCGGGCAGCGCGGTGTGCCGTATGTGGTAGGTCAGGTTGAAGTTGACGTCGTCGGCCCAGAGTGGTCGGCCGGCCTCCAGCGGGGGCACGACGAGGCGTTGGCGGAAGCGCGGCACCTGATTCAGCCGGCCTCGGACGTGCTCGACCAGATCGACGTATTTGGGCGGGGGCCCCTCGAAGATGAGGATCGCGCCGATGTGCATGTGGCTGGCCGAGGTCTCGTTGGTCAGGAACGAGGCGTCGACCGCTGTCAGACGATCCAGGTGGCGTCCTCGAGTTGCCATCGTGCAAGGCTAGCCAGGCGCGCATTGCGGGGTCTGCTCGCGACTCCGGCCGCAAGCCCACCACCGCTACTCTGCAGCCATGCCTCCCGTTGCAACTGCGGCTCCCAAACGGGTGCTGCTGGCCGCTCCACGCGGCTACTGCGCCGGCGTCGACCGCGCCGTGCAGACGGTCGAGCGTGCCCTGGAGCTCTACGGCGCCCCCGTCTACGTGCGCAAGGAGATCGTCCACAACAAGCACGTCGTGCAGGAGCTCTCCGAGCGCGGCGCGATCTTCGTCGAGGAGGAGACCGAGGTGCCGGAGGGGGAGATGGTGGTCTTCTCGGCTCACGGCGTCGCCCCCGCGGTGCACGAGAACGCCGCCGCCCGCCAGTTGCGCACGATCGACGCAACTTGCCCGCTGGTGACCAAGGTCCACGTCTCCGCCCGTCGCTTCGCTGCCGAGGGCTACACGATCGTGATGGTCGGTCACGAGGGGCACGAGGAGGTCGAAGGCACGACCGGCGAGGCGCCCGACTCGATCGTCCTGATCGAAACCGCCGCCGAGGTAGAGGCGCTCGAGGTCTCAGACCCCGAGAAAGTCGCCTTCATCACCCAAACGACCCTCTCGGTAGACGAGACGGCTGGGGTGATCGCCGCGCTGCGTGCCAAGTTCCCGGCGATCGTCAGCTCCAAGTCCGACGACATCTGTTATGCGACGACCAACCGCCAGATCGCGGTCAAGCAGCTCGCCCGCGAATGCGAGCTGGTGCTTGTCATCGGCTCGACCAACTCGTCCAACTCCAACCGCCTGGTCGAGGTCGCCCGCGAACATGGCGCTGCCTCTTTTCTGATCGACAATCACACCCAGGTCGACGAGCAGTGGCTGGAGGGGGTCGAGACGGTCGGCATCACCTCCGGCGCCAGCGCCCCCGAGGAGCTGGTCGAGCAGCTCGTCGATCTATTTCGCGGGCGCGGTGCCGAGGAGGTTTCGGAGCTGCGCACGGTTCACGAGGACGTGCGGTTCATGTTGCCCAAGGAGATTCGGGAGGAGATTGCGGGGCGGGAGGGGCAGGGCCTCTCCGCCGGACAAACGCCGGCCTAATAAGGCCGGCGTTTTGAGTATCCGCCCGTCGGAGAGGCCCTGCCCCTCCCGCTACGGAACGCCTGCGGCAAAGCTCACAGACCAGATGCGCAGAGCGCCGGATGGCTCGAGGGTGAGCTGGTGTGACTCGTGGCGGTCGTGCTCGGCCAGCCGGTAGAGCCGTGCGCCTTGGATGTGGAGCTCGTACTGCTCGCCGTCGTCCAGTGACAGGCGGAGGGTGCCTTCGCCCTCGACGGTCGCAAAGGCGCCGCCGGCTTCGTACTCGATCCTCAGCTCGTCGCCCTGCAGGGGCTGCTCCCACGAGCCGCCGGGAAAGACCTCGGGGGTTGGCGGCATTACCTCGGCGCCCGGGCTGTCAGTGGGGCGCAATGGGTCCATCGGCGCTGGCAGAGATCGCAGGGCGTTGAGCTCGCGCAGCTCGGCCTGGATCGCCTCCTCGGTGCCGGCGTACTCGCCCTCGCCGAAGTGGAACCAGCTGAGCGCACCGCCGGTGC
>DATNHC010000060.1:0-3224 GCA_035605155.1 Solirubrobacterales bacterium | reverse complement strand
ATTGCGCACGTGAAAGCTTTGCATCGAGCGGTGTCCATGAATTGGCCGCCAATGTTCTTGCCCTTGAGCTCGAAACCCAACATCCCGGTTTAGATCTCACACATCCGTTTTCGGTGGCGGCGGGCACCATAACTTAGAATGCGTAGGCTATGATGTTGTTGTTGCCCCTTAATTCCCGGACAGGCCCTCTGGGGTTGATCGGGCGATGAACTCACGGGGCGAACGGTAGCCCAACGCGCGGTGGGGGTGAACCTGGTTGTAGTGCGCCAGCCAGGATGGAAGCTGGCGCAGCACGGTCTCGGCGTCCGGAACCGGGGAGACGCGAACGTAGTCGCGCTTTAGGGTGCGCACGAACGCCTCAGCCATGCCGTTCGATTGTGGGCTCTCCAGCGGGGTCGTGCAGGGCACCAGCCCGACGTCCCTGGCGAAGCGGCGGGTCTCCCGGGCGAGGTAGCAGCTGCCGTTGTCCGTTAGCCACTCGATCTCGACGGGCAAGCGGTTGACCGGTCCGAACCTGTGCTCGACGGCGGCCACCATGAGGTCGCGCACGTCCTCGCCCGTGATGCCGCTGGTGGTTGCCACGAAGCTCATGGCCTCCCGGTCGCAGCAGTCGAGGGCGAAGGCCACGCGCACGCGCTCGCCGTTGTCGCAGCCGATCTCCAGGCCGTCCGAGCACCAGCGGGTGTTGCGCGCGTCCACGGCAATGCGCCCCTCGTGCCGGCGCTCCTCGCCGCCGGCGTGGCGCTGGAGCAGGAGCCCGTGCACCTTCATGACCCTGTAGACCCGCTTCACGTTCGGGGCGGGCCGGCCCTCCTGCTCGGCTTGTCGACGCAAGAGAGCATGAACCCGCCGATAACCGTAGGTGGGCAGAACGGTGATGAGCGTCTGGATCGCGGCGAGAAGCGCAGCATCAGGCAGAGGCGGGCGACCTCGACGACGCGGGGCGGTCCTCTGCCGGGACGAGAGGTGCGGGCGCGAGACGCCCAGGGCTGCGGCGATCGCGCTCACCGGCCGCCCCCCGGCCACGAGGTCACGCGCGAGGGCAGCTTTTTGGGGGCGGTCACGCGCTCGACCGCTTCGCGCAGGATCTCGTTCTCGAGCGTCTTCTTGCCGAGCAACCGCTGCAGCTCGCGGATCTGCTGGTGAGCGGCGCGCAGCTCAGAGGCAGGCACCACCTGCTCGCCGGCGCCAGCCGCCGTCAGCGCGCCTTGCGCCATCAGCCGACGCCAGGTGAAGAGCTGGTTGGCGGCAATGCCATGATGGCGGGCTACGAGCGAGACCGAGTTGCCGGGCAGATACGTCTCTTCGACGATCTGCACCTTCTCCTCTGTCGACCAGCGGCGCCGCCGCTGCACCGACGTGATCACCTCAACGCGCTCGGCGCGTGGCGGGCCTTCGTAGAAACCAGTCATAGGGTCAGGCATACGACGCACACTTATCCTAGTGCGAGGTCCTGACCGGGCAATTAGTCTTACTGCGTCACAACGTGAGCGGTATGCGTATTACGGCCGTGCAGCACGGACATCGCTCGAGCTTTCGGACAAGGTCCACGATTAGGGTTCGGCGCATGGTGGAGATTGAGTTCGCGACGTGACGCTCCGGTCGGATCGGCGGGCGATCTCCGGGTCGGACCGGCGGGAACTGAAGTCGCCGCGAGGAGACGCGTCGGTTCTGAGGGGGGAATCCTCGCCCGTTCGGCGACCAGGAAGGCGTAGGCGGCGATGCAAAGGGTGGCATGGTGATGGAAGCCTCGCCAACCTCGTCCCTCAAAGTGCCCGAGCCCGAGCTCCTGTTTGAGTTCCTGGTAGTCCCGCTCGATGCGCCAGCGCAGCTTCGCGAGCGCGACGAAGCGGTCGAAGGCGACGTTTTCAGGAAGGGTCGCAAGCCAGAACTTCGTGGGCTTCTCCTCCTCAGTTGGCCATTCGACGAGGAGCCATTCCTCGTCACGGGGAACGCTTCGATCGAAGTCCCGGTGCGCGGCGCGAACACGGACGCGCGCGAAGCGAGAGATCAAGAGGTCGGCGCTCCCCTCGCGCCAGGAGATCATCTCCCAGGCCTCGGCCGGAAGCGAAAGCGCGAGACCCTCGACGGACTGGGGCTGGTGGTCGGGGTCGCGGACCATGCGGCTCGTCGGGCGCCCACGCCCGGACCAGGGCCTGACCGCCGGCGACGGGTTGGCGCGCGTCCACACGGAGGTGTGCGGCTGGACGCCGGCGACGTAAGCAAGACCAAGCCCCGCGAGCGCCGAACGCAGGCTGGTGTCGGCGCCGTAACCGGCATCCATCAGGACCACGCCCGGCGGGGCGCCGGCCTCGAGCGCAGCCCGGATCTGGTCGAGTGCGATCTCGGGCTTCGTCCTGAACGTCACCTCCTCGGGCACACCCGCCTTTTTCCGGCGGGCCGGATCGGCGGCCCAGTCCTTCGGCAGGTAGAGCCTGTAGGCGATCGGGAAGCTCGCACCGGCGTTCGCGAGCGACAGGGACACTGCGACCTGGCAGTTGTCCTGCTTGCCGAGCTGTCCCGAGTACTGCCGAGCGACGCCCACCGAGTGCTTGCCCTTCTTTGGAAAGCTCGTGTCGTCGATGATCCAGGCCTCGATCGGCTCCCTGGCGGTAATTGAGGGAAGCGTCAGCTCCAGGACCTTCGCGAGGACCCTCGCGTCGGACCAGGCCGACTGGGCCACGAAATGCAACAGCGACTGGTGTTGGGCCGAGACCCGTGAGGGAGCGGTCACCGCCGCGAGCGGCTCGACGCTCTTGCGCTCCGCCGGGGTGAGGAGTCCCATGCAGTAATCCCTCAGCGGCCTTACCCGATCCGCGTGGCCGACAACCTCGGCCAAGGCGTTCACGAAAGCCCCGAAACGGTCCGCGCCGTCGCCGTCCATCACAAGCTCCGAATCGATTAACCCTCGGAGCCTATGCCTCGCTCCCGCGCCCGCACCACGCGGCCTTCTGACTCAGTAAGAATAGGTCTGCCTCGTGCCACTTGCGGACCTCCCGTCAGACGGATGACGCTCGAGCCCCTCGGATTCGCGGCATGGCCGTCGCTCGGGATCAGGTCGGCGACGCCTTGCTTGTCCCATTCTGCCAGGCGACATAATGATCCGCCGTATGGGGTCTGCCGGACGCGTCATCGCGAGCTCAAAGTTTCTGGCGCCGCTCCTGGTGCTCCTCGTCCTTTGGCCGGTGCTGATCCGCATCTTCGACGTCAACCCGCAGGTCTTC
>DATNHC010000059.1:0-14330 GCA_035605155.1 Solirubrobacterales bacterium | reverse complement strand
TCTTCGGCTTCTCGACGTGCTTGTTGCGCGCCATCCGCAGGGCTTTGGCGATCGTCGGCCGGGTCTCGCGCGGATCGATGATGTCGTCGATCACCGCGTTGCCGGCGGCGATGTAGGGATCGATGTTCTGGCGGACCGCGTTCAGCATCGCCTCGCGGGTCGCCTCCGGGTCGTCGGAGGCCTCGATCGCCGAGCGGCCGATGATTTCGACCGCGCCCTCGGCGCCCATCACCGAGATCTCCGCCCCCGGCCAGGCGACGATCAGGTCGGGCTCATAGGCCTTTCCGTTCATCACGTAGTAGCCGGCGCCGTAGGCCTTGCGCACGATCACGGTCACCTTGGGCACCGTGGCGCGGCTGACCGCGTAGAGCATCTTCGCCCCGTGGCGAATAATCCCAGCGTGCTCGACTTTGGCGCCGACCATGAAGCCGGGCACGTCCTGGAGGAAGACGAGCGGGATGTTGAAGGCGTCGCAGAGGTTGATGAAGCGCGCCGCCTTGTCGGCTGAGTCGTTGTCGAGGATGCCGGCCAGCTGCTTGGGCTGGTTGGCGACGATCCCGACCGGCTGGCCGCCGAAGCGGGCGAAGCAGGTGATCAGGGTCTTGGCGAACTTCGGCTTCAGGTCGAACCACTCGCCGTCGTCGACGATCTCGCGGATCACGTCGTACATGTCGTAGGGCTGACGCGAGGAGTCGGGGACGATCTCCATCAGCTTCTCCGACTGGCGCTCGTCGGGGTCGGCGGTCTCGATCAGCGGCGGCTTCTGCTCCCAGTTGGTCGGGAAGTAGGAGAGGTACTGCTTGACCCGTTCGATGCACTCCTCGTCGTCCTTGACCTCGAGGTCCCCCACCCCCGACTTGCGGCAGTGGACCTTTGCACCGCCCAGCTCCTCCATCGTGATGTCCTCGCCGGTGACGGCTTTGGTTAGGTGCGGCCCGGCGAGCGCCATCGCGCCCTGACCGGAGACCATCGGCACGAAGTCGGCGAGCGCCGGGATGTAGGCGGTGCCAGCGGCGCAGGGGCCCATCATCGCCGCGACCATCGGGATCACGCCCGACATCTCGACCTCCTCGCGGAAGAGGTGACCGGAGCCAGCGAAGAGCGAGCCCGCCGCCTCCTGGATGCGGGCGCCAGCCGAGTCGAGCAGCCAGATGAAGGGCATCCGCTTGGAGAGGGCCATCTCGCGCAGGCGGGTGACCTTGAGCTCGCCGGTCATCCCCATCGAGCCGGCCATCACGGTGAAGTCGTAGGCGGCGATGCAGCAGGGGCGGCCGTCGACGTCGCCCCAGCCGGTGATCACGCCGTCTGCCGGCGCCTCCTTGCCCTCCATCGCACGCTGGGCGAAATGGGGCCGGCCGTGGATGCCCATCTCGACGAAGCTTCCCTCGTCGATCAGCAGCGCGATGCGCTCGCGTGCGGTCAGCTTGCCGCGCTCGTGCTGCTTGGCGATCTTCTCCTCGCCGCCGCCGAGCTTCGCCTTCTCGCGCCGCTCGTGCAACTGCTCGGTCAGCTCATCCAAGGGCGCGGTGCCGGGCAGCAGGTGACGGTCCTCCCCCTCGCCGCGCGCCGCCGGTCGCTCCTCGGTGCTGGCCATCCCTACCTCCCCTTCCACTGCGGATCGCGTTTCTCGAAGAATGCGCTGACGCCCTCGACGATGTCCTCGGTCGAGAAGGTGAGCGAGAGCTGCGAGCGCAGGTACTCGAGCGCGTCGTCGACCGCCATGTCCTGCTGGCGGTACATCGCGTCGTGGCCGAGCCGCATCAGCACCGGGCTCTTCGAGGCGAGCTTGGTCGCCCAATCGGCAACGGCAGCGTCGAACTCGCCTGCCGGCACGACCTTGTTGGCGAGCCCGTACTCGACCGCCTGCTCAGCGCTAAGCCGCTCGCCAAGCAGCATCATCTCGTTGACCTTCTTGCGCGGCACGTTGCGATAGATGATCGCCATGATCATGTAGGGAAAGGCGCCGACGTTGATCTCCGGCGTGCCGAAGGTAGCGCCCTCTTTGGCGATCAACAAATCGCAGGAGAGGGCGAGGCCCATCCCCCCGGCCAGCACGTGGCCGTTGGCCGCACAGAGGCTCGGCTTGCCGAGCCGCGGCATCAACCTGAAGAATTCGAGGAAGAGGTCTGTGGCGAAGTGTTTGGCGACGAGCGGCGCGTCGGCGGCGAAGCCACCCAGGTCCGCCCCGGCGCAGAAGACCTTGTCCCCGGCGCCGGTGAGCACTACGGCCCGCACGTCCTCGGCATCGCGAGCGGTCTTCATCGCGTCGACCAGCTCGACCAGCATCTGCCCGGAGAGCATGTTGCGCTTCTCCGGGTTGTTGAGCGTCACCGTGGCGACACCCTCGGCGACCTCGTACTTGACGACCTCGTAGTCCACGGTCAGGGACGATAGCCGAATTGCGTTGAAAGTAAGAAGTGCTACTGTCCACAACGCTGGCGTGTCTGAGTTTTCCCACGATATGCCGTGGGTTAGATCAGACACCCCTGGGCGGCGGGCGCCGCCGATCGAGAACTTCGAACGAGGAGAGACCAGATGGCGACCGCGACGACGACCAACGGCTCCAAAGTCATCAAGCCCGACCACGAGGCGGGGCGCAAGCACTTCATCTTCAGCCAGGAGCACGAAGACCTGCGCGAGTCGATGCAGTCCTGGGTGAAGAAGGAGCTGTGGCCGCACCGCAACGAGTGGGAGGACACCTACTGGGACTCCGCGGCGATGAAGCGCGCCGGAGAGCTGGGCTTCCTCGGCCTCTGCTTCCCGGAGGAGTACGGCGGCCAGGGCGGCGACTACTTCTACTCGCTGGTCCGCGCCGAGTGCATGAGCTACTCCGGCTCGGGCGGCACCAACATGGGCTTCGCCGTGCAGAGCGACATGGTTCTGCCGCCGATCCACCTGCTCGGCACCGAGGAGCAGAAGCGGCGCTACCTCGAACCGGGTCTCAAGGGCGAGAAGATCGGCTGTATCGCGATCACCGAGCCCGGCGCCGGCTCCGACGTGGCCGGCATCCGCACCAGCGCGATCCGCGACGGCGACGAATTCGTCATCAACGGCTCCAAGACGTTCATCACCAACGGCCCGCGCGCCGATTTCATCGTGCTCGTCACCAAGACAGATCCCAGTGCCCGCCATGAGGGAATCACGCTCTTCGTGCTCGACCTGCGCGACGAGGAAGGCAACCACGTGCCCGGTTTTACCGTCTCCGCCGAGCTGGAGAAGATGGGCATGCACGCCTCCGACACGGGCGAGCTGTCATTCGAAGACGTCCGCGTCCCGGCCGACGCGATCCTCGGCGAGGAGGGCAAGGGCTTTTACCACATCGCCTGGGAGCTCCAGGGCGAGCGCCTGGTCGCCGCCGCCGGCTGTCACGCGGGGGCCGAGCGGATGATCGAGAAGACGCTCGAGTACGCCAAGGAGCGCGAGGCCTTCGGCCGCCCGATCGGCAAATTCCAGGCGATCCGCCACAAGTTCGCCGAGATGGCGACCAAGACCGAGGCGGCGAAGCAGTTCACCTACGCCACCGCCTGGCGCTTTGCCAACGGCGAGTACCCGGTGCGCGAGATCACGATGGCGAAGCTCTACGCCTCACGCATCGCCTGCGAGGTGGCCGACGACTGCGTCCAGATCCTCGGCGGCTACGGCTACATGAAGGAGTACGAGATCGAGCGCGCCTTCCGCGACGTGCGGCTGAACCGGATCGGGGCGGGCACCGACGAGGTGATGCTCGACGTGATCGGGCGGAGCTACGGGCTGTAGGGTCGTCGTGTCAGGAGCGGGTGGCTATGACTGCCACGATCGTGACGAGAATGGCGAGCATGTTCGTACCCCAAAGCTGGAACGTGAGCGTCCGCAGCTCTCGCACGTCGGCGCGAAGCTCGTCGAATCTCCTGTCGACTGAGTTGAATCGTTCGCTGAGTCGCTCGTCGGTCCACATCGTTCGCTCCATGTCGGCGACGCTACCAGGCAGCTGCGCAGACAATACGCCTCGACTGTAACAAATGGCGGTCATCAAGGACACAGGTCAGCGCGCCATCCTCCCGCCCTTCGGCGAGGAACACGAGGAGCTGCGCGAGACGGTCAGCCGCTTCGTCTCCAAGGAGATCGCGCCCAACGTCGCCGAGTGGGAGGAGGCACGTGAATTCCCCCGCGAGCTCTACTCGCGCTGCGCCGAGCTCGGCTTCCTCGGGCTGAAGTTCCCCGAGGAGTACGGCGGCCAGGGCGGCACTCACCTGCACGACGCGATCTGGGTCGAGGAGCTGGCCCGCAGCGGCGGCTCCGGCGGGGTCGCGGCCGGGCTCAACGCCCATACCTCGATCGCGATGCCGCCGATCTTCAACTTCGGCAGCGAGGAGCAGAAGCAGCGCTGGCTGGCGCCCGGGATCGCCGGCGAGAAGATCGGCGCGCTGGGGATCACCGAGCCCGGCGCCGGCTCCGACGTCGCCGGCATCTCGACCTTCGCCGAGAAGGTCGACGGTGGCTACGTCGTCAACGGATCGAAGACCTTCATCACCAATGGAGTCCGTGCCGATTTCCTCGTCTGCGCAGTTAAGACGACCAAGGAGGGTGGTCACGGCGGCATCTCCTTCCTCGTCCTGGAGCGCGAGATGCCCGGCTACGAGGTGGCGCAGAAGCTGGAGAAGATGGGCTGGCACTCATCCGACACGGGTGAGCTCTCCTTCACCGACGTCGAGGTGCCCGCCGAGAACCTGCTCGGCGGCGAAAACGAGGGCTTCAAGCTGATCATGGCCAACTTCGCCTGGGAGCGCCTGCTGATGGCAATCGGCGCGGTCGGCGCAATGCAGCGCCTGATAGAGACCACCGTCTCCTACGCCCTCGAGCGCGAAGCCTTCGGCCGCCCGATCGGCAAGTTCCAGGCGATCCGCCACCACGTCGCCGAGATGGCAACCAAGGCCGAGGCCGCCCGCGCCCTCACCTACAACGCCCTGCGCCTCTTCCACGAGGGCCACAACTGCATCGAAGAGGTGACCATGGCCAAGCTGGTGACCCAGCGCGCCGTGCTCGAGATCGCCGACCAGTCCCTCCAGATCCACGGCGGCTACGGCTACATGAAGGAGTACGGCATCGAGCGAGCGGTCCGCGACGCCCGCCTCGGCCCGATCGGTGGCGGCACCGACGAGGTGATGAAGGAGATCCTCGGAAAGTTGATGGGGTTGTAGGCGGCATCGCCGTCAGACGCCACCGTGATCTACCTCCTACGACACGGCGATGCAGAGGAAGGGACGGGGGACGACGCCGCGCGCCGGCTGACGCCGAAGGGTGAGCGCCAGGCTAGGGCGGCCGGCCAAGCGCTGGCCGTGCTGGGCACTGAGATCGACGTCTGCCTGACCAGTCCCAAGGTCCGAGCCCTCGACACGGCCCGACTCGCCTGCGAGGCGGTCGGTGTCGAGCCGGAGATCGCCGAGGAGCTGCGGGACGGCCCCTTCGACTCGCTCGCCCTCACCGCGGGCCGCGGCAACGTCCTGCTCGTCGGCCACGAGCCCGACTTCTCCGGGGAGATCGGTCGCCTCACCGGCGCGAACGTCAGGCTGCGCAAGGGTGGCCTGGCGATCGTCGACGACAGCACGCTCCTCGCCCTGCTCAGACCCAAGGACCTCGCGGCGATCGCCGCGGGTGGATGATCTCCATTCCGGCCCTGGCAATCGGCGCGGTCCGGGCGTACGATCGCCCCGAGGCAGGAGACGAAAGGAGAACCAATGCTCTGCGCACTGACGGTGAGGAAGTTGAAGCCGGGCACGATGGAGCAGTTCAAACAGGCCTTCATCCCCAGCGACGACCTCGAGGCGCCCGCCGGCTGGAAGAAGTTCTACGCGCTGCAGAACGTCGCCGACGAGGACGAGGTGATCACCTTCGGCTTCTTCGACGGGACGCTCGAGGAACTGCGCGCCGGCCAGCGCGACAGCAGCGAATACGACGAGCGACGGGCAGCCGCCGACGACTTCGTCGAGTCGGTCGGCGCCGACGGCGTCTTCGAGGTGGTCGAGGAACGTTCGATGGACTAGCCCCATGCGGTAGGGCGAGCTAGGGTCTTTGCGACCGGTAACGGCAGGGAGAAACGAGGATAGGGATGGCCTACGAAATGCAGATCCGGCAGACCCAGGACCGGGTCAAGATCCGCAGCCCCTGGGCCGCGGCTCTGCTGCCGATCGTCACGTTGGGGATCTACCACCTCGTCTGGTGGTACCGGATCAACCGCGAGCTGCGCGACTACGGCAAAGCCAAGGGCTACGACCTCGGCCAAAACCCGACCAACTCGGTACTGGCGCTCTTTCCGGGCGGCCTGATCGTCATCCCGGCGCTGATCACCTACTGGCGCGGGACCAAGCGGGTAATGGGCGCATCGCGGCTCGCCGGTCAGGAGCCGCCCAACGGCTGGATCGCGATCATCCTCTACCTGCTGCTGGCCCCCGCCTTCTGGGCCTACATCCAGGTCTCCCTGAACAACGTCTGGCAGGCGGAGGCGGACCCCGTCGAGGGACAGCTCGCTCCCCCGGCGCCGGCGGACCAGATGCCGCCGCCGCTGCCGCAGCAGCAGGAGACGCGCGAACCGCCCGCCGGCCCCCCACCGACCGGTCCAACCCCCTGATCCATCCGTGAAGCAGCGCGTCAGCCTGATCACGCTCGGCGTGAGCGACCTCGGGCGGGCGCGCTCTTTCTATGAGTCCCTCGGCTGGGAGACGGGTGCCGAGGAGAGTGACGACGTCGTCTTCTTCCAGGCCGGCGAGATGATCGTCGCGCTCTGGGACCGCGCCCGCCTCGCCGAGGACAGCACGGTCGAGGACAGCGGCGGTTGGGGCGGCATCACGCTGGCGCTCAACCTCGGCTCTCCGGCAGAGGTCGACACGGTGATCAAGGAAGCTCGCGCAGCCGGCGCAAGCATCGGCCGTGAGCCCGCCGAGACCTTTTGGGGCGGCTATAGCGGCGTCTTCGTTGACCCTGACGGTCACCCATGGGAGGTCGCCCACAACCCGCACTGGACGCTCACCGAGGACGGCAGTGTCAGACTTGGCTGACGCGGTCCAGCGCGCCCACCTCAACCTGGTCGACAGCTCAAAGCAGTTGTTCGAACTCGATCCCACGGCTGGGGTCGAGGCCAAGGAAGCCTGGCTCCTAGGCGCTGGCATCAGCTCCCACCCGGTGATCTCAAATGCCGCATTCCGTCGGGACGACGACCTCGATCCCAACCATCTCCTCGACCGCGCTACGCAGTTCTTTGGCGACCGGGGGCGCCGATTCAGCCTCTGGACCAGAGGTGGCCGGGACGAGGACCGGGACCTGGTCGCTGCAGCCGAGGTGGCGGGCCTGCAGTTCGTCTACGAGATGCCGGAGATGGTCCTCTCCAGGCCCGTGGAGGAGCCATCCCTGCCGGACGGTGCGGAGCTGCAGAGGCTGACCATGGCCGAGCAGGCCGAGGATTTCTGGCGGATCACCGCCTCCGCCTACGCGAGCAACGGCTTCCCGCCGGAGGTCTTCGCCGGCTACACCAACCACGCCGGCCTGCTCGCCGAAAACGTCGTCGCTTTCCTCGCCTACCTGGATGGCGTGCCAGTTAGCATCGCGATGACAATCGTCCGCCACGGCGTCGCGGGCGTCTACTGGGTCGGCAGCCTCGAGCAGGCACGCGGCAGGGGCCTTGGCCATGCGGTCACCGCCGCAGCCACCAATGCAGGCTTTGAGCTCGGAGCCGAGCTCGCCTCGCTGCAGGCCTCACCAATGGGCAAGCCGGTCTACCTGCGCATGGGCTACGAGACGGTCTACGACTACCGGCTCTTCATGTCACCTGCCCCCTGAGCAGCTACTCCACCTGAGTATCGCTGCCTGAAACCGCCAGACCTGACTGGCCAGTCAGCCAGCGCCGATTCCAGATAGCCTCCGCAGCCGAATTTCACGAATCCGAGAAGGAGAGCGCAAACTGATGGGACTTCTTGATGGGAAAGCGGCGATCGTCACCGGATCGGCGCGGGGAATCGGCCGGGCGACCGCCGAGCTGTTCGCCAGCGAGGGCGCCAAGGTGCTGATCAACGACCTCGACGCCGACGTCGCCGAACAGGCTGCCGGGGAGATCGACGGCGAGACCGCTGTCCACGCCGGCGACCTGACCAAGCCCGATGCCGCCGACAAGCTGGTCGCGGCCGGCGTCGAGGCCTTCGGTGCGATCGACATCGTCGTCAACAACGCCGGCTACACCTGGGACGGCGTCGCCCACCGGATGACCGACGAGCAGTTCCAGGCGATGCTCGACATCCACACCGTGGTGCCTTTCCGCGTCGCCCGGGCCCTTGCTCCCCACTGGCGCGAGGCGGCCAAGGCCGAGCGCGGTGAAGACAAGGAGGTCTTCCGCAAGCTGGTCAACATCTCCTCGACCTCGGGGACGATGGGCAACGCCGGCCAGGTCAACTACTCGGCGGCGAAGATGGCCGTCGTCGGCATGACGAAAACGCTGGCCAAGGAGTGGGGCCAGTTCAAGATCAACGTCAACGCGGTCGCCTTCGGCTTCGTCGAAACCCGCCTCACCGCCGCCAAGGAGGAGGGTGGAGAGATGACCACCCCGAGCGGCGAGAAGATCGAGCTCGGCATCCCCGAGCAGATGCGGGCGATGGCCTCGGCGATCATCCCGCTCGGCCGCCCGGCCACTCCGGAGGAGGCATCGGGCCCGGTGCTCTTCCTCGCCTCGCCGCTCGCCAACTACGTCCACGGCCAGGTGCTCAACGTAACCGGCGGCATGTTTGGGGGGATGTACACCTGACCTCCTCTGCGACAGAGGGCAGGCGTCCGCCCCGCTACCTCGACGTAGCGGACCGGGTCTGGCCTGCCCTCCGTCGCTTCATGGGAGTTCACACGGCGCTCTACAAGGCGACTGGCGGGCGCCTGGGGCACACGCTCCCCGGAGTTCCGGGCAAGATGCTGCTGCTCGATCACAAGGGGGCGAAGAGCGGCACCGAACGCACCTCCCCCCTGCTCTACATCAGGGACGGCGAGGACGTCGTCATCGTCGCCTCCAAGGGCGGCTTTCCCAAACACCCTGCCTGGTACCACAACCTGATGGCCAATCCGGATACCACGATCCAGATCGGCTCCCACCGCACAGCCGTCCACGCCCGCACCGCCAACCCCGAGGAGCGCGAGCGCCTCTGGCCGCTGGCGGTCAAGGCCTACCGCGGGTATGAGGACTACGCGGTGCGCAGCAAGGGTCGCGAGATCCCGCTCGTCATCCTCGAGCCCCGTTAGGGCTTCGGGCGGCGCTCCTCGGCGACGGGGTCTCCGCTCTCGCCGGCGATCGCTTCGGGCGGCCAGGGCCCGGCCCAGTTGTCGCGGGCGCCGTCGATCGTGATCGTCGTTCCGGAGAAGAAATCGCCGGCGGGCGAGGCAAGGTAGGCGACCAGCCAGGCCATCTCCTCGGCACGGCCGGCGCGACCGATCGGGATCGAGCGCTCGAGGTTGTCGACAACCACCTGGGGATACTTGGTGAGCAGCGTCTCGGTCGCAAACTGACCGGCGGCCAAGGCGCAGGTCTTGATCCCGAAGCGGGCCCACTCCACCGCCAGCGTGCGCATCATGTTCTCGACCGCGGCGCGTGCGGCTCCCGAGTGGACCATCCCCGGCATGCCGTGGTGGGGGGAGAGGGTGACGCTGAGCACCTTGCCTCCCCCCTGTGGGATGAACGCCTTGGTCGCCGCCGCGTGGGTCATCAGCCAGGTGCCCTGCACGTTGAGCTCGATCACAGTGCGGAAGCCCTTCGGCGTGATCGTCTCGGCCGGGGCGAGGAACTGGCCGCCGGCGTTGTTGACGAGCACGTCGAGCCGCCCGTGACGCTCGAGCAGGCTGTCGAAGAAGCGGTCGACCGCCTCCTCGTCGCGAATGTCGAGCGCCTCGTGCTCGAACGAGCCGGCGGCGCCGGCGGCGAGCTCCGCGGTCTCTCCCAGCGGCTCCTCGCGCCGGCCGCAGCCAATCACGGCAGCGCCGAGGCGTGCCAGCTCGAGCGCCGTCTCACGCCCCAAGCCGCTGCCAGCGCCGGAGACCACACAGACCTGACCGGCCAGCAGGCCCTCCTTGAAGATCCGCGAATGCGAGCTTTCAGCCATAGCCGGGCAAGCCTATAGACGGCCGCCCACCGTAACCTGAGCGGCGGTGAAGGTCCGCGTAGAGCCGAAACCGCTGCACGAGCCGCTCGCCGGCGGCACCCCGGGCGCAAGCGTTGCGGTTGAACCGATCGTCGCCGGCCGCGTCACCTGGCCGCGCACGATGATGGAACGGCCCGGGGGTCGCTTCGAGACGCTGAAGCTGCTGCGCGCCCTGATCACCGGCGACCCGGCGGCAACCGTTCCCGTCCCTGCCTTCCTGATCCGCCACCCGACCGCCGGCGCGATCCTCGTCGACACGGGCCTGCACCCCTCGATCGCCACCGACGGGCGCGAGAACTTCGGCGGCATGGGCAACCGCATCGGCAAGCCCGATCTCGGTCCCGGGGAGGACGTTCCTGCCCAGCTGCGCAAACGCGACCTCGATCCCAACGAGATCCCGGTTGTGGTGATGACCCACATGCACCTCGACCACACTTCGGCGATCTCCGAGTTCCCGAACTCGACCTTCATCGTCAGCGAGACCGAGTGGAAGGCCGCGGCCAGCGGCCCGCGTCCCCTCCTCAACGGCTACCGCCGCCGACACTTCGACTACGCCTTCGACTACCGCACGGTTGACTTCGACCGCGGGGGGATCGACTCCTACGCGACCTTCGGGCGCACCTTCGACCTCCTCGGCGACGGCTCGATCCGCCTTGCATACACGCCGGGCCACAGCGCCGGGCACATGTCGGTGATCGCCCACCTTGCCAAGCACGACTTCGTGATCGGCGGCGACGCGATCTACATGCACGCCCAGCTCGAGGGCAGCGCGCCGCTCGCACCGCGGCCCGCCGACGCCCATAACTACCGGCGCTCTCTGCAGGAGCTGCGCCTCTTCAAGCGCGAGTACCCCAACGCGGTCGTCACTCCCGGTCACGACCCCGAGTTCTTCGCCGGGCTCAGCGCCCGCTACGAGTAACCAGCGCGCCGTACATCTCCCGCACCGGGGTGAAGATCTGTTCGGCAACCTCGAGCTGGCGCTCGCGGCTGGGCCCCTCCTCGGTCGGGAAGCCGAGCGGCTCGCCGAACTGCACCGTCACCTTGGGAAAGCTGAGGCGTTTCCAACGGCGCACCTTCTCGGAGCCCTGGATCGCGACGGGGACGACCGGCGCTCCAGATTCGAGCGCGATGCGTCCGATCCCCGGCTTGACCTCGCCCAGCTCACCGCTGCGTGAACGTCCGCCCTCGGCGTAGACGAGCAGCATCCCGTCTTGGGCAAGAATCGCGAAGGCGGTCTTCATCGCCTCCTCGTCGTGGTGCCCACGGCGAACCGGGAAGACCCCGCCGTGCTTGTAGACGTAGGTGAGGATGGGCGGTCCGAACATCTGCGACTTGGCCATGAAGCGCACCTTGCGCCGCAGGTAGAGGCCGATGAAGAAGTGATCCATCTGGCTGAAGTGGTTGGGGGCGAGAATCAGAGCGCCGTCCTTTGGGACGTTCTCGACCCCGATCGCGCGCACCCGGTAGATCAGCAGCGTGGGCAGCGAGAGGAGCAGGCGAACGAAGGTGTAGGTCCAGCCGACCCCCTTGCGCGCCGCAGCGTGGAACTGGTCGAAGTACTCCGCCGGACGTTCGTCCTTGTAGACCTGTGGCTTCATGTCTGGCATAGGCGCGGCCTCCCCGGCCGCCGCTACGCGATACCCCTGGCCACAGGGACGGTTACGCAGGGATCTGTTCCCCGCCGGGAGCGGCCCAACCCTTGGCCCGCTCCAGCGCCCGGCGCCACTCGGCGAGCAAGCTCTCGCGCTCATCGGAGCCCATCGCCGGCTCGTAGCGCGCGGCCTCGTGCCACATCTCCCCCACCTGCTCGGACGTCCAGTGCCCTGCCCCGATTCCCGCCAGGTAGGCTGCGCCGAGCGCCGTCGTCTCGGCCACTCGCGGCACCACGACCTCAGCGCCGAGCACGTCGGCCTGGAACTGCATCAGCCAGTGGTTGGCGACCGCACCGCCATCGGCCTTGAGCACGGCAAGCCGCTCGCCGCTCGCCGCCTCCTGGGCGCGGACCGCGTCGACCGTCTGGTAGGCGATCGCCTCGAGCGCCGCCCGCGCCAGGTGGGCGCGGCCGCTGCCGCGGGTGAGTCCGACGATCGTGCCGCGGGCGTAGGGGTCCCAGTGTGGCGCGCCGAGCCCGGTCAGCGCGGGGACGAAGTAAACGCCGTCATTGGACTCAAGCGAGGCGGCCAGCGGCTCGCTCTCCTCGGCGGCCTCAATAACACCCAGCCCATCGCGCAGCCACTGCACGGCAGCGCCGGTGACGAAGATCGAGGCCTCCAGCGCATAAGCAGGCTGGCCGTCAGCGCCGCAAGCAACGGTCGCCAGCAATCCTTCGGCGGGTTCTGGTGGCTCAGCGCCGGTGTTGAGCAGGACGAAGCTGCCGGTCCCGTAAGTGTTCTTCGCCGTACCGGCCTCGTGGCAAGCCTGACCGAAGAGAGCCGCCTGCTGGTCACCGGCGATACCGGCCACCGGCACCTCCCCACCAAACTCGGTCGTCACGCCATAGACGTGGGCCGAGGGCAATGGCTTGGGAAGCTGTCCACGGTCGACGCCGAACAGCGCGCAGAGCTCCTCGTCCCACTTGAGCGTGCGGATATCGAAGAGCATCGTTCGCGAAGCGTTCGTGTAATCGGTCGCATGCTCGCCGGTCAGCTTGAAGAGCAGCCAGGAGTCGATCGTGCCGAACAGCGCCCGGTCAGCACCGCCGACGTTGCGCCGCAGCCACTCGATCTTGGTAGCGGAGAAATAGGGGTCGAGGATGAGGCCCGTGCGCCCGCGCACGAGTGGCTGGTGACCAGCCGAACGCAACTCCTCGCAGCGCGCGGCGGTCCGGCGGTCCTGCCAGACCAGCGCGCGGTGGACCGGCTCGCCGCCGACCGGATCCCAGGCAACGACGGTCTCGCGCTGGTTGGCGATCCCGATCGCGTCCAGGTCGGCGCCGCCGACGCCCGCGTCGGCGAGCGCCCGCACGGCAACCGCGCAAGTCACCTGCCAGATCTCGGCGGCGTCGTGCTCGACCCAGCCCGGCCGCGGGAAGTGCTGCTCGAACTCCGAGTAGGCGCGACCGGCGATCCTGCCGCCCTCGTCGAAGACCAGGCAGGTCGTGCCGGTCGTTCCCTGGTCGATGGCGAGGATCACTCTCGGGACCCGCGGATAATCGTCAGGAGACCGTCCGCAATGCCCTTGGCGTCCCTGCCGCCGGTCCCCAGTCGGCGCAATCCCATTCCGTACATCAAGGCGACGACCGAGCGAGCACGCTGCGTCGGATCCGGTACGTCGAGCATCTCCAATGCGGTGCTCGCCACCTCTTCGTATGCCTCAAAGCAGCGCAACGAGGCCTCCTGCAGCTCCTCGTCGCGCGCAGCCCGAAGGTGCAGCTCGATCTCTGCGAGCTGTTGAATCCGGTTGCCTGACTCCTCGACGACCCGTTCGACTTCTGCCGCAACTTCCTCGAGGCTCGGCTGACGCCGACGCAGATCGATCGCGATCTCCTGCTGGCGCGCCACCTCCTCCCCGACGAAGAGCAGCAGGCTCTCCCGCAGGAGGACGGTCTGGCTGGAGAAGTGGTAGGTCAGCGAGCCGAGGGCCACCCCGGCCTCGGCGGCAACTCGACGGTTGGTGACGGCTGCGATGCCCTCGCGGCCGATCAGCTCAACCGTTGCGCGCAGGATGCGCTCGCGGGTATCGGGAGGCGCGACCGTGGCCAAGGAGGCCCAGCGTACCCGTTTCACCTATCGTTCGTTCGAACGAACAGCAACGGCGCGAGGAGACGACGATGGAGCCCCACACCGGCACGGCAGCGAAGAACGCAGGCGAGCACACATCCGCCGACCGAGTTGACGCTGGGCTTGCCGAACAGGCAAAGCTGCTCCAAACCGGTGCGGCTTCTTCGCGAGAGCTGGTCGAAGGCGCGCTCGAACGGGCCCAGCAGGCACAGCCTAGGCTCAACGCGTTCCGGGTCATCTGCGCAGAGGAGGCGCTGGCCGCAGCAGAGGAGGCGGATCAGCGCCTCGCTGCCGGCGCCGCCGCCCCGCTGCTGGGGGTGCCGGTTGCGATCAAGGACGACGTCGACCTCGCCGGCCACACGACCCCCTTCGGCTGCGGCGGCGGCAGTCCGGCAGTCCGCGACGCGGAGATCGTGCGTCGCCTGCGGGAGGCGGGCGCGATCCCGATTGGCAAGACGCACGCCCCGGAGGT
>DATNHC010000058.1:0-12856 GCA_035605155.1 Solirubrobacterales bacterium | reverse complement strand
CGTCGGTCTCGTGGTCGTAGCCGCATAGGTGCAACACGCCGTGCACGGTCGCCTCGATGACGTCGGCGGTGTGCTCGGGGCAGATGACCACGTCGCCGAGCTCGCGCGGCCCGGCGGTCGGGCCGGTCCCGTCGAGCGGGAAGGCGAGCACATCGGTGGGCTCGTCGACGCCGCGGTGCTCGCGGTTCAGCTGCCGGATGCGCTGCGCACCGACCAGCTCGACCGCCAGGTGGCCATCGCCGACCCCGGCCGCCTCGAGCGCCGCGGCGACCGGGGGTCGCAGCTCTGCCGGCACGTCGGAGAGGTCCAAGCTCAAGGGCGAGGCGTCGGCCCGTGTTCGGCGCGCGCCGCACGCTCACGGCTGCCGTGCTCGTCATAGGCGGCGACGATCCGCTGGACGAGCTTGTGACGGACGACGTCCTCGCCGCCGAAGTTGACGAAGGAGATGTCTTTGACGTCGTCGAGGATCTCACGCACCGCGACCAGGCCGGAGCGCTGGTCGGTCGGCAGGTCGATCTGGGTCACGTCCCCGGTGACCACCATGCGCGAGTTGAAGCCGAGCCGCGTGAGGAACATCTTCATCTGCTCGGGGCTCGTGTTCTGCGCCTCGTCGAGGATCACGAAGGAGTCGTTCAGCGTGCGGCCACGCATAAAGGCGAGCGGCGCGACCTCGATCACGCCACGCTCGAAGTAGCCGTTGACCCGATCGGGGTCGAGCATGTCGAAGAGCGCGTCGAAGAGTGGCCGCAGGTAGGGATCGACCTTGGCCTGGATGTCACCCGGCAGGAAGCCGAGCCGCTCGCCCGCCTCCACGGCGGGGCGCGTGAGGATGATGCGCTGCACCTGCCGTTCGGTGAGCGCCGCCGCCGCCATCGCCACCGCGAGGAAGGTCTTGCCTGTGCCTGCCGGGCCGATGCCGAAGGTGACCGTGTGGTCGCGGATCGAGTCGACGTAGCGCTTCTGGTTGATGGTCTTCGGCGCGACCTTGGTGTTGCGGTGGCGCCAGACGACGTCCTCTAGGATTTCCGCAGGGCTCTCCCGCGCGTCGAGCGCGCCGGTCACCGCTTCGATCGTCCCCGGCGCCACCTCATGGCCCTGCTCGATCAGCTCGACCAGCTCGTCGACCACGGTGGCCGCCATCTGCACGTCTTCCGGTTCGCCGTCGAGGGTGAGCACGTTGCCGCGCAGGTGGAAGTCGCAATCGAGGTGACCGCGAAGCTCGCGCAACACGGCGTCCTCGGAGCCGGCCAGCTCTGCAGCCACGCTGTTGTCGAGAGTCAGCTGCCTACGCGCCAAGCCGCTCACGCACCGCTGCGCTGACCCGCTTGCCGTCGGCGCGACCGCCGACCGTCGGCATCAGAGCCGACATCACCTGGCCCATCTGCTTCTGCTCGCTGGCGCCGGTCTTGGCGACCGCGGCGTCGACCAGCTCGGCGAGCTCCTCGTCGGAGAGCTGCTCGGGCAGGTAGGCCTCGATCAGCTGCACCTCGAAGCGCTCGGCCTCGGCCTGCTCGGCGCGCCCCGCCTCGTCGAATGCCTCGGCAGCCTCGAGCCGCTTCTTGCGCTCCCGCTGCAAGACCGCCAGCTCGTCGCCCTTGCCGAGCTTCGCGTCCTGCTGCAGCGAGTCGACGACCATCCGCAGGGCAGCCGCCCGCGCGCGATCGCCCGCCTTCATCGCGGTCCGCACGTCCGCCTGCGCCTGCTCGAGAGCGCTCACCGATCTAAGGGTAGTCGGCGGCGCCGGGAGCCACGGCGAGCCTGGTTACTTGGTGTCCCGATTGGGTGGTGGAGAAGTGTCCCGATTGGGTGGTGGAGTGATGAGGGCGACCGGCACCGAGAGGCCGGCGGAGCGGCGCAGGGTGGCGATGCGGCGCCCTGGCTGCAGAGCCGGCCGGATCTCGCTGACCCGATCGCCGAGCCCGGCGACGGTGGCGTCGAGATCGGCGGCGATCAAGGCGAGCCCCCAGAAGAACGCCGGCCGGCCGGCCCCGCCGGCTCGCTCGATCGCCTCGGGCGGCTCCTGCACGACCTCGAGGATCGTCGCGCCGAGGCGGAAGAACGCCTGCCGCGGCGCGCCGGCCGGCGTCGGCTCCTCGCGGATGCGGCGCAGGTCGAGACCAGCGCCCTGCAGCCTCGCAATGGTGCGGTCGAGATCCGGACTGATTGCCACCACGTGGTCGAGGCCGGCGATGCCGTTGGGATGGGCCGGCCCCTCGCTCGGCGGCGGTCGCTCGGACTGCCCGGTCGGCAAGCCATCCAGCTCGGTGTCGGCGATCTCGCGCAGCGACCAGCCGGCGAGGCCCCGTCCGGCCTGCGCATCGACAAGGCGTATCCGTACGTCCCCGACCACACAGGTATCGGCATCGACGGCGAACCCCACCGCCGCCCAGCTCTCACGCGCGTCGGCGACCGTAAGCTCGTCGATCGTCGGGGCCACGCGCAAACCGTAGCCCTCGCGCTGGACCTCTGCCGCAGTCGGCAGGTCCCCCCGGCACGTAATGACCTTCTACGTTAGGGTTACCGAATTAGGTTTCCCTAACATCAAACCGAAAATGTTTAGGAGGTTTCGTGAGTTCTCGAATTGACCGGCGCTGGCTCAGCGTCCTTGGCCTGGGCGTCCTCGCCAGCTTTCTCGCTGTTGGATGCGGAGATTCCTCATCGGACTCGAGCGGTTCGCTGACCCTCTACAGCTCCCAGCACGAACCGATGACCGAAGCTCTGGTCGAGGGCTTCGAAGAGGAGAACGGCGCCGAGGTCCGGGTCCGCTATGGCGAGGACGAGGGGCTCGCCAGCCAGATCGAGCAGGAGGGCGACGCCTCTCCAGCCGACGTCTTTCTGGCCGAGAACACGCCGCCGCTGGAACTGCTGACCGGCAAGGACCTGCTCGCCGAGGTCGATTCCTCCACCCTGGACGAAGTGCCCTCCCAGTACAGCTCGCCGAGCGGGCACTGGGTCGGCGTGGCGGCGCGGGAGACGGTCATGGTCTACGACCCGGAGCTGATCGCGGCCGACGAGCTGCCCGCCTCGATCCTCGACCTGGCCAAGCCCGAATGGCAGGGAAAGCTGGCCATCGCGCCGTCCGAGCCCGATTTCATCCCGATCGTCAGCGCGATCGAGAAGCTCGACGGCGAAGCGGCAGCGAACTCCTGGCTCGAAGGCTTCGCCGATAACGCGAAGCACTACAACGACAACGAGGGGATCATCGCCGCCGCTAACAGCGGCCAGATCGCCGCCGGCATCATCAACCACTATTACTGGTATGAGGCGGTGGCCGAGGAGGGCAAGGACGAGGTGTCCTCCAAGCTCCACTACTTCGGCAACGAAGACCCGGGAGCGCTGGTCAACGTCTCCGGCGCCGGGGCGCTCGAGTCGAGCGACGATCCCGAGCTGGCCCAGGAATTCCTCGCCTACATCGTCAGCGAGGAGGGCCAGACCGCGATGACCGAGAGTGGCGACTGGGAGTACCCGTTGAACAGCGCCGTGCCGCCACCGCCCGGGCTGAAGCCATTCGACACCCTGGAACCACCCCAAGTGAGCCCCGCCGACCTCGGCGACGGCAGCGACTCGGTCGAGCTGATGCAGCAGGTGGGGCTGCTCTAGGACGATGGAGGCTGCAAGCGCCCAGCGCCGCAGAGCCGCATGGCCGGCTGCGTGGCGCTGGGCGCAGCAGGGTCGGGGGCGTCCGCCTGCGACCCTGCTTCTCGTCGCCGCCGCCGTTGCGCTGCTGGCCCTGGCGCCGGTCGCCTTCCTTCTCGACCAGGCGCTATCGACCGGCTGGGACGAAGTGCGGCTGCTGCTGCTTCGCCCCTTCGTCGGCGATCTGCTCCTCAAGACGACGACTCTGGTCGCGGTCGGGACCGTCGCCTGCGCCGTCCTCGGCGTCGCGGTCGCCTGGTTCGTCGAGCGCACCGATCTCCCCGGCCGCCGGGCCTGGGCCGTGCTGGCGGCATTGCCGATCACCGTTCCCGCCTTCGTCACCAGCTACAGCTGGGTCTCGATCACGCCCGCGGTGCAGGGCTTCTGGGGCGCCGCGGGGATCGTCACCCTCGCCTACTACCCGCTCGTCTACCTGCCGGTGGCAGCGGTCCTGCGCGGCACCGACCCGGCCCTGGAGGAGAGCGCTCGCTCGCTCGGCATGGGCCCGTGGCGGACCTTCTTCCGGGTCACCCTGCCGCAGACGCGGGTCGCCCTGCTCGGCGGCATCCTGCTCGTCTCGGTCCACATGCTCGCCGAGTACGGCGCCTTCGCGATGCTGCGCTTCCAGACCTTCACCACCGCGATCTATGACCAGTACGAGTTGGGCTTCGGCGGGCCCGCGGCCTCGATGCTTGCCTCGGTGCTGGTCCTGCTCTGCCTCCTGCTCCTCGTCACCGAGCTGGCGGCGCGTGGCCGCGGCCGCTACGCCCGGGTCGACTCCGGCGCGGCCCGGCCGATCGTGCCCGCCCGCCTCGGCCGCGCCAGGTGGGCGGTCGGCGCCGGCTTCGCGGCGCTGATCGGCCTCGCCCTCGGCCTGCCCCTGGTCACGCTGATCTACTGGGTGGCGACCGGCAGCTCGGCCAGCTTCGACCTCGGCACGCTTCTTGCCACCACCGGCAGCTCGCTCAAGCTGGGTCTCGGCGCCGCGGCCCTGACCACGCTGCTGGCCCTGCCCGTCTCGGTCCTCGCCGTGCGCCACCCGAGCCGTGCCGCAACCGTGATCGAGCGCGCCACCTACCTCCCCTTCGCCCTGCCCGGAATCGTCATCGCTCTCTCCCTGATCGTGCTTTCCACCGAGTACCTCCCGGCGCTCTACGGGACGAGCGAGCTGCTGATCGTCGCCTACGCGATCCTCTCCCTGCCGCTGGCGCTCGTCGCGACCCGGGCTGCGCTGGCGCAGGCGCCGCCGGTTCACGAGGAGATCGCCCGCTCACTGGGCTGCCGGCCACTAGTGGCGATGATCCGCGTCACCCTGCCGCGGATCCTGCCCGGCCTTGGCGCCGCGGCGGCGCTCGTCTTCCTCGCCACGGTTACCGAGCTGACGGCGACCCTGATCCTGGCGCCAATCGAAACCAAGACGCTGGCGATGCAGTTCTGGGCAAAGGCCTCGACCCTCTCCTACGGAGCCGCAGCCCCCTACGCTGCTCTGATGGTCGCCATCTCCGCGCTCCCCACCTACCTGCTCACGCGCCGCCTCGGCGGCGTCGTGGCACCGCCGGAGGAACGATGAGCCCCGCAGCGTCGCTCTCGGTCACCGGCCTGACCAAGGCCTTCGGCGACTCGCCCGTGCTGGTCGACCTCGACCTGCAGGTGCCAACCGGCAGCCTGACCGCGGTCCTCGGTCCCTCCGGCTGCGGCAAGACGACGCTGCTGCGCTTGCTCGGCGGGTTCGAGCGCGCCGACCGCGGCTCGATCCGGCTTGGCGAGCGGGTGCTCTGCGACGCCGCCACCCACCTCGCGCCCGAGCGGCGCGCGATCGGCTTCGTTCCCCAGGAGGGAGCGCTCTTCCCGCACCTCGACGTCGCCGCCAACGTCGGCTTCGGCCTGCCGCGGGCGCAGCGCCGCGGTGGTCGGGTCGAGGAGCTGCTGGAGCTGGTCGACCTCGAGGGCCTGGCCAAGCGCCTTCCCCACCAGCTCTCCGGCGGCCAGCAGCAGCGCGTCGCTCTGGCGCGGGCGCTGGCGCCGGAACCGGGCCTGGTCCTGCTCGACGAGCCCTTCGACGCGCTCGACGCCGGCCTGCGGGCACAGGTGCGCGGCGAGGTTCGCGCGGCGCTGCGAGCAGCCGGGGCCACAGCCCTGCTGGTCACCCATGATCAGGAGGAGGCGCTTTCGCTGGCTGACACCGTCGCCGTCATGCGCGGCGGGCGAATCGTCCAGGCAGCCGACCCGCAGACGCTCTACCGCGACCCGGTCGACGCCGAGGTCGCAGCCTTCGTCGGCGAGGCCGTCCTGCTCGAGGGCCGCCAAGGGGGACGCAGGGTCGAGACCTGCCTTGGCGCTCTGCGAGCCCGCGGGGCCACCGTCGGCAATGGAGGCAGGGTGACGGTCATGCTGCGACCGGAGCAGATCCTCTGCCGCGAGCCAAGCGCAGATCTCTCCGGGCCGCTCGGCCGGGTGCTCTCGATCGCTTTCTACGGACACGACGCGACCGCTCGCATCGCCCTCGAGGGCGCCGCCAAGCGCGAGATCGTCGCGCGCGCCGTCGGCCACCAATTGCCAGCGGTTGGCGAGCAGGTTGCGATCGCGGTCGAGGGCACAGCGATGGCCTACCCCGCGGGAGGGCCTGCCTCCAGGGGTCCCGCGCCCTTCAGTGGCCAGGGCACGCCTGACCGACGGCTCCGAACCGGCCCGCGGAGCCCGGCCTTTCAGTCGGCGTCCGCTGCTAGGCGGAGTTGACCGTCGGCCGTATCTGCCGTTTGACGGCGATCGGCCCCTCGTAGATCTTGCGATGCGGATCCTCGTCGTTGGCTTCGCGAACCGCTTCGATGTCGCCGTGGAAGTCGCCCTTGCCGGTCGGGTCGGTCAGCGCCAGGGATACCAGCTCGAAGAGGCCGAGCCCCACCTGGGGAACCCATTGGCGCCGCCCGTCCCTGTACTCGCCGGTGAGGAACGGCATCGCCGCGAGCGTCAGGGCGCCGACGGCGTCCAGCACGAGATGGGCCTTGAACGGGATCACCCTGACGATGCCGAGCGGGTAGTCGGTCATCGTGCTGTAGGTGGCGTGGACGGCTCCCGCCGTCCTGATCTGGCGAGCTGAGCGCGTCCCCTCGATACCCGCCAGCTTCGGGAAGACCGTAGTCAGACTGGCGCCGGCGGTGTAGTCGACCACGCCGTGCAGCGTCGCATCGATCGGTCTGGGGAGAGATGGCATGGTTTGCTCCTTTCAGGGCTTGAGGACCACCTTCACGCACTCATCCTGCTTGTGCTTGAAGGTCTCGTAACCGTCGGGTGCCCTGCTCAGCTCCATACGGTGTGTGACGACGAAGCTCGGATCGATGTCGCCGTTTCGGACGTGCTCGTAGAGCGGCTTCAGGTACTTGTGCACGTGGCACTGCCCCGCTCGCAGCTGAAGCCCCTTGTTCATGAACGCTCCGGATGGGAACTTGTCGAGCAGGCCCCCGTAGACGCCGATCACGGCGACGATCCCGCCGGGGCGGCAGGCAAGGATCGCATCGCGCAGGGCATGGCCGCGGTCGGACTCCAGGCGGGTTGCCTGCTTGACCCGGTCAACCGCATGCAGGGCGCCGTGGCCGTGCGTCGCCTCCATTCCCACGGCATCGATCACAGCGTCGGGCCCGCGCCCGCCGGTCAACTCCTTGAGCTGCTCGACGATGTCGGGATCCTGGGAGAAGTCGATCGTGTCGGTCGCGCCCGCCTTGTTGACCGCCATTTGCAGACGGTACTCGTACTGGTCGATGGCGATCACGCGCTCGGCCCCCATCAGGATCGCGCTGGCGACCGCGAACTGGCCGACCGGGCCCGCGCCGAACACCGCGATCGTCTCGCCGCCTTCGATGTCGCAGAGATCGGCGCCGAAGTACCCGGTCGGGAAGATGTCGGAGAGGAAGAGAACTTCCTCGTCCGTCAGGTCGTCCTCGATCTTGATCGGCCCGACGTCGGCGAAGGGCACCCGCGCGTATTCCGCCTGACCCCCGGCATAGCCGCCGGTGATGTGCGAGTAGCCGAAGATCCCCGCGGTCGAGTGACCGAACATCTTCTCGGCGATGCCCGAGTTGGGATTCGAGTTCTCGCAGGCGGAGTAGAGCTCATGCTTGCAGGACCAGCAGCCCCCGCAGGCGATCGGGAAGGGCACGACGACGCGGTCGCCCAGCTCGAGGTTGCCCACACCCTTGCCCTTCCCGACGACTTCGCCCATGAACTCGTGGCCGAGGATGTCTCCCCGCTTCATCGTCGGGACATAGCCGTCGTAGAGGTGCAGGTCCGAGCCACAGATCGCCGTCGAGGTGATCTTCACGATCGCGTCGCGCTCGTTGAGGATCGTCGGGTCGGGGACGTTCTCAACCTCGACGCTGTTGCGGCCGGACCACACGGTGGCGCGCATCAGACGCTCACCCTCTCGAGCTCGGACGCGTCCAGCGGCTGGGCTGGGCGCTGCTTCAGCTTGCGCTCGGCCAGCTCGCCCTCGGGCGACCCCTCCGAGCGTGGGATGACCCCGGTCTCGACCTTCGCCTTGAAGCGCCGCAGGTCGTCCTTGACCTTGGCGATGGGCTCGCGACCGCTCAGCTTGCGGGCCATCTCGCCGAGCTTGCCGCCCGGCGCCGCACGCTCGAGATCGACGTGGATCTCCGTCCCGCGACCTTCGGGCGCCGGCTTGAAGCTGACCGCGTCGGCGGAGTCGATGTAGTCGGGCCGGTACTCGGCCTCTCCCCACCGCTTTTGGATTTCCTCGAGAGACCCGAGAACAGTGACTGCAGCCTTTGTAGTCATCGGAGAACCACCTCCTTCGAGTGGTTTGCGGTCCTTGCCTGTACCCGCAGGCAGACGGCCTACACAAAGGGCTCGACGACCCAGTCAGGACTTGGGGAGGAGGACCTAGCCAGGGTGTCTGTCAGGCTGAGGACATGAGCGTCGGGTTGGAAGAGGCGCCGGTCGTCGCCCCAGCACCCACGGTCCCCGACGATCACGTGATCGTCCTCTTCGGGGCGACCGGCGACCTGGCGAGGCGAAAGCTCCTGCCGGGCATGTTTCACCTCGCTGAGGCGGGCCTCATGCCAGAGCGCTTTTTCATCATCGGCGTCTCGCGGAGCGAGCTCGACGACGGCGAATTCAGGGCCCTCGCGCGCGAGGCCGTGAAAGAGTGCGGCCGTGGCGAGCTGTCAACGCTCCGCGGCGAGCGGTCGATGTTCCACTCGCTGCTTGGCAGGGCGTTGGGGTGAGCGACCAGGCACTCCTTCTGCGGAGCATCCGAGGCGGGGCCAAGCGGCGCGAGAAGGCCGACGCTGCAAAACGAAGGGGGACCGAAGACCTACCGGGCTTCTGTCGGCAAGCTCAGAGGGCGGGCGTGCCGATTACGAAGATCGCTTCTCTTCGTTTCTGCTTTCGCTTGGTCATTGCTTAGGAATCCTCGTAGCAATGCTGGGGAATCCGACCTGTCGTGTCCTTAACGTAGCGAAGGTGGTTCGTAGCTAGAAAGCGGCTCCTTTCGCGCCAGTAACCGGGTGAGGCCATTTTTAAAGGCTTGGGCCAATCCCGGTCCAGGTGAAAGAAAGGAGGTCCAAGTGGACAGCGCTGTTCTGGCTACGGCGCTACTGGTCGCCATGTTGGTCATTGACCGATTGGCAAGGTAGTGCCCCACACGGCCCGGCGATCTTCGGATCGCCGGGCATCTAAAGGAAAGGGTTCGAGCATCTGGCTCGAACCCCTTCCCACAAAACTGTGCCCACCGGACACTCAATTGTCAGGTAGCACCGTTCTGGCTACAAGAAGCTTAGCAGCGATTCTGGCTACCAGCAGCTCCCCGCAAAGCCCGCAGGCTTTCCCAACTGCGCCACTCCAGCGGGTCGGAAGCGGCTCCATTGACCTGCGCCAGCGAGCAACGTTTTCCCGCAAACGCTCAAGCAGAAGCGGGCGTGGCTCCAAAGCGAGCACCTCGCAGCACCGGTATGACAGCAGCCACGTGAAGTAGCCGATATTGGCGCCTTCGTCGAGGGCGAAATCCTGGTCCGCGAGCCTCACAGATCACCTCGCTACCGAGTCCTCTGCTTCTTTTTAGATCGCTGAACGGCCCAGCCTCAAGCGACCACACGGGCTTGCTCTACCTATGTCCCCAGTTCACAACCGCTCGCACCCTCGACTCGAGTCGACGCCAGCGCCGCCACGACAGCGGTCGACGCCAGGCCCGCCGCGCAGGCGGTCGGCACCGCGATTGCCCTTGAGGAGGTCGGGGCCGCGGCTGCCCTTCAGCACGTCCGGGCCACCACGTCCGAGGAGCCGGTCCGCTCCCGCACCGCCGAAGACACGGTCGGCCGCGGGGCCAGCGCCCACGTAGTCGGCACCGCTCCCGGCGCAGATCAAGTCGCGGCCCGCGAGGGAGACGATCGTGTCGTTGCCCGCAAGCGTGACGATCACGTCGCGACCGGGCGTGCCGGCGATGACGTCATCGCCGGTCGTCCCGGCAATCGAGGCGACAACGCCGCGGCAGGTGGGCGCCGGCCCGACGACGCTGGTTGTCACGGTGGCTTTGTTGTTGGATGCGACAGGGTCTTTTTGGTCGCCTTTCACCGAGGCGGTGTTGCTGATCACGCCGGTTTTGCGAGGGATCACCGAGAGGGTCACCGTCGGGGGCGCGCCGTAGTTGAGCCCCGGCGGATCAACCTGACCGAGATCGCAGGTGACTTTCCTGCCCTTGCGCGCGCATTTGCCCGCCGTCGAGGTGGCGGAGACGAAGTCGACCCCCTTCGGCAGCTCGTCGGTTACCTTCACGTCCGTCGCGACATCCGGCCCCAGGTTCTGCACGCCGATCGTGTAGGTGAGGACCGATCCCACGGTGACCGGGTCGGGGCTATCTGCCTTGGTGATCGCCAGATCCGCCGCGCCCGCATTCGCCGTCATGCCCACCCCTGCGAAGATGCAAGCGAGCGCGAGCGCCAGCGCGGTCGCCGCGAGCGGCCTCCCTCGCTCATTGCGGGGCTGGCAGTCCACTCCAGATCTCCAGCGTCGCTTGGCCATCCGTGTGCTGAAACGGAGTCGGGTCACGATCGTCAGGGCAAACTGGCCATTTAGGCCACATTGGCCGTATTTCCCCGCTGATCCGATAGAGAAACCGCGTGAGTTGAGCGCATACTGAAAGCGTGCGAGAGCGGAGCACACGCAGAGCGCGCAGCATTGCCCCGCCTGCTGTTGCTCTGCTTGTCACGATCGTCGCACTGGGCGCCGCCATCTGGATCGACGAGGGGTCGCAAGCGGGGACCGGCGCCTGGCGCCCGTTGAACCCACGTTCGGGCCGGTCACCGCCGCCCTGCAGCGCTTCGACCCGCGCCGGGGGCGTTGGACCCTGATGCCGACCTCGCCGACGCCACGCGCGGCGGCGGCTCTCGCCGCACGCGGCGGCAAGCTCTACGCAGTGGGCGGCGCGGCAGGGCGCACCCCCCCCGCCACGGCCGCGGCGCCGCGATGGCCGCCGAATCTACGCTCTGGAGGGCTGCCCCACCCCGGGCCTCGATTTCTCCAACGCGATCGAGTTCCTCGACGTACCGCGCGGCAAGCTGCGGTGAGCCGACGCGCTAAAGCCACCGCGTGCTCGAGATCTGGAACTGCTGGGTGCTGAGGCGTTTTCGGTCAAGTATTGATCAGTTCCGTTACATTGCCGGCGCAAGCATTGCGCTAACAGGGGGCATCAGTGGTCAGCAGTGGGCGGGTGTGTGTGGCGCAGATCGCGCAAGTCGCGGAAGGCCTGCGCACGTAGTGCAGGCAATAGGTCGACAACTCGCTGTCTACTTGGGCGTGCGCAGGCTCATGGTCGCGCTCGCGTCGCTGACGATCCTCTGCGCCGGGCTCGGCCAGGCTCGCGGTAGTGCATCGCCCCCAAACGAGGCGCGGAATGGCGCCGGAGGCGATGCCCAGACATCGATCATCGGGGGAAGCGCAACCTCGATCGCGTCCTATCCGTGGCTCGCCTACGTTCGCTACCAGGGGGCCGTTGAAGAATCCAGCTGCGGGGGAACCGTCGTATCGCCTCGGCTGGTCCTGACGGCGGCGCACTGCGTGCTGACCGGAACCGGCAGGGTCGCGGTGGCATCGAACTTCTCGGTCTTGACCGGCGTGGCAGACCTCAGGGAAGCAACGCCGGACCGCGTCTCCCAGGTCTCACAGGTTGTCGTATTTCCCGAATACGGACCCTCGACGGCTTTGAACGACGCCGCACTCCTTGTGCTCGCCGCACCGGTCGCGGCACCGCCTCTGCCCCTCGCAACTCCTTCCGACGCCCTGCTGCTCACACCGGGAACGCCGGTTGCGGTCGCCGGTTGGGGTCTGATCGACGTGAAGCCCCGGCGGGCGCCGGCAGTCCTTCGCGAGGCTCAGTCGGTTGTTCAGGCGACGCCCTACTGCCAGCGCAAGTTGCGGGGAGTGCTGTCCGCATATGAGCCCGCCAGTCAGATCTGCGTGAGATCTCAGCCTGGCCGCCCAGGCGCCGGTCTCTGTAATGGCGACAGTGGCGGCCCAGCCATCGCGCGACGACCCGACGGGATCGCCGTCCAGATCGGCATCGTCAGCCTCAAGGGGTCGCTCGATTGCGACCCGCGAAGCCCCCAGGTCCTCGCGCGGGTAGATCGGATTTCCTCCTGGGTTGCCGCCTGGGCAAGTGCGATCGAACTTGGAGCGCCAGCCCCACAGGTGGTGATCCCGAAGGTCGAGCTTCCGCGGATAACGCGCCGCGAAGCTGAAGTCCTTGCCTGGCTTGGCCTGGAAGCCGACTTCGGAAGCCGGTTTACAAGGGGCCGGTACTACGGCATCGAATGCAGCCGAGTCAACCGCGAGAAGGTCAAATGCCGAGTCCAGTGGCTGAGGGGAATCGACTTCTACCGCGGCGGGATCACGATCTACGCAGCGCTGCCCCAGGAAGGCTTCGTCTACAACTACCGCTACACGATCCGCCGCTTCAACGCCAACTGCTGGCTCACCTATCTTCACCCCATCCAGGCCTGTCATCCAAGGCTCTTCAGGAGATAGGCCACCAGGACTGGTCCTCCGCGTGCCGAAAAATCACGCTCTGTACTAATTTTTGGGTACTCCACGATGTGCTCGTAATCCCGAAAATCGGGTACTACAAGCGTATGCGGCTGCGAGTGTTCCCAACCGTCGAGGCGCCGAGCGAGGCGCGGCGAAAGCTTTCTTCGTTGGCCCGCCGTGTCGACCAGCA
>DATNHC010000057.1:0-8557 GCA_035605155.1 Solirubrobacterales bacterium | reverse complement strand
GTTCATCGGCGCATTGGCGAGCCAGGCGATCGCCACCTCGCCACGCGTCTCCAGCTTCACCGTCTCGGCCTGCTCGCCTTCGTCGGGCTGCGGGTAGGGGTAGAAGCCCTGGCCGCAAGCCATCCCGAGACGGCCCTGGGCGACCAGGCGGCGCAGCAGGAGCGGCGGCGCGAAGCGCTCGCCGTGGCGCTCCTGCAGGCCCTCCATCCGCTCCAGGACCACGTCGAGCCCCTCGACGTCGGCTTTCCAGAACGGCGGCAAGAGGCCCTTGCGCGGGTCGAGGCCGGCCCCGGTCATCATCCCCAGATCGATGTCGCGGACCGAGCAGACGCCCTCCTGGACCAGTAGGCAGGCCTCGATCAGGGCGCGACAGGTGAAGAGCGAGAGCAGCTCCTCGGTGTCGGGCGCGGCATCCCCGGGGACGTTGTCCTCGCCGTCCTTGAAGAAGCCTTCGCCGCCGGCCTTGGCGCCGAGCTTGCCGTCGGCTACCAGCTGCTGAAGGCCCTTGTGGACGTAGAAGCTCTCGCCGTAGGACTCACGCAGGTGCTCGGCCGTGTGCAGCGCGACGTCGAGCCCGAGCAGGTCGGCGAGCAGGAACGGCCCCATCGGCGTCAGCTTGGCGCCGGCGATCGCCTCGTCGATCGCCTTCACAGAGAGACCCTGCTCCTCCTGGGCGCGCCAGATCTCGCCCACGGTCGCCATCAGGATGCGGTTGACGACGAAGCCGGGCACCTCGCCGCAGACGATCGGCTGCTTCTTGATCGCCTGGGCGAAGTTGTAGGCGACGGTCGCGGTTTCCTCGGAGGTGTCTTCGCCGGCGATCACCTCGACCAACGGCATCACCGAGGCCGGGTAGAAGAAGTGGAAGCCGACGACCTTGTCGGGGCGCAGGGTCGTCTCGCCCATCTCGGTGATCGAGAGCGAAGAGGTGTTGGAAGCGAGGATCGCGTGACCGGGGGTGGCCGCGTCGAGCTCGCGGAAGACCGCCTGCTTGATCTCCATCCGCTCCGGCACCGCCTCGACGACGAAGTCGACGTCTCCGAACTCCTCGTAGGTGGTCGTGCCGCTGATGAGGCCCATCACCTCGGCGAGGCGGGCGTCGGCCTGCTCTTGAGTCAGCTTCTCCTTCTTGACCAGGCGGGCGAGCTGGCCCTCGGTGACCGCCCGCGCCTTCTCGACGGCCGAATCGACGAACTTCTGGTCGATGTCCTTGACGACAACGGGAATGTCAGCAGCGGCGATCGCCTGCGCGATCTCACCGCCCATGGTGCCGCCGCCGACGACGGCGGCCTTGGAGACGAACATTGGCTTGGGATTCCTCCGGGGGTCGTGGGCGACCGAAGGCTATAGGGGCATGGCATTGCTGCCGATAGGGGTCTTTCATGCTTCGGCTGGGAGAGATCTCGATCGTCGCCTGCGCATGCGTGCTGGCGGGGGCGACGAGCGCCGCTGGGGCCGTGCCGGACGCGACGCTGCTGCCCGGTGGGCGTGCGGTCGCGCCTGCCGCGGCACCGCCGGCGGTGCGGGCGATGATCGAGGCTGCGAACCGGATCCGCCACCGTCCCTATCGCTGGGGCGGCGGGCACCGCGGCTGGAACTCGCGCGGCTACGACTGCTCTGGCTCGGTCAGCTACGTAATGCACGCCGCCGGCCTGCTCGATTGGCCGCTGGACTCCCGCGACTTCATGCGCTGGGGCAGCGGCGGGGGAGGTCAGTGGGTGCGCATCTACGCAAACCGCGGTCATGTCTTCGCCGTGATCGCAGGATTGCGCTGGGACACCTCGATGACCGACGACGGCGACCGCCACGGTCCCGGCTGGAGCACAGAGATGCGCTCCACTGGCGGCTTCCGCCTGCGCCACCCCCTCGGCCTCCTACAGGCCGAGCCACTCTTCCCTTGACGAACTGCATCAAATTCTCTACCTGGTAGATCGAGAATTTGATGCAGTTCGGCGGAGATTGGGCGGCGCCAGGCGGTACAAGCCCTCTCTGCGATCCTTGTACCCGAGTACAAAGGCATCTTCGAGCCGCTGCCATTAGGCTCTTTTGGCTCTTCTAAGGGAGACGACCAGGTAACCGACCGCGCCCGCCGGACGGGCGCGACGCCAAGCGAGGGACGACAGAGCGATGAGCCGTATCCGCCAGCAGAACGTGACCGCAGCGCAGTGGAGCTCCAACGGGGAGGCCCTCGGCGCGCTCGACCTGACCCAGCCCGAGAACAACCCCTTCGGCGCCAACGTCTTCTCGGTGGCCGTGCAGCGCGAACGGCTGCCCGCAGACGTCTTCGAGAAGCTGCAGGCGACGCTAGCCGGCGGCGAAGCGCTCGATCCGAGCCTCGCTGATGCCGTTGCCGAGGCGATGAAGGAATGGGCACTGGAGAACGGCGCCACTCATTTCACCCACATGTTCCAGCCGCTGACCGGATCCACGGCAGAGAAGCACGACTCCTTTTTCGAGCCCGCCGGCGAGGGCGCGGCGCTCGCCGGTTTCTCGGGCAAAGAGCTGATCCAGGGCGAGCCCGACGCCTCCTCCTTCCCGACCGGCGGCGTGCGCGCCACCTTCGAGGCGCGCGGCTACACCGCCTGGGACCCGACCTCCCCCGCCTTCATCCTCGAGAACCCCAACGGGGCGCTGCTCTGCATCCCGACCGCCTTCGCCTCCTGGACCGGCGAGGCACTCGACGGGAAGATCCCGCTGCTGCGCTCGATGGACGCCCTCTCGCGCTCGGCGATCAAGGCGCTGCGCCTGCTCGGCGACGAGCAGAGCCAGCGAGTTTTCACCACGGTCGGGCCCGAGCAGGAGTACTTCCTGATCGACGAGCAGTTCTTCTTCGGGCGTCCCGACCTGATCACCACCGGGCGCACGCTGTTCGGCGCCAAGCCGCCCAAGGGCCACGAGCTCGACGACCACTACTTCGGCTCGATCCCGGAGCGGATCCTCGCTTTCATGATGGAGTCCGAGCTCGAGGCACGCAAGCTCGGCATCCCGGTCAAGACCCGCCACAACGAGGTCGCGCCGAACCAGTACGAGATCGCGCCGGTGTTCGAGAACTCCAACGTCGGCTCCGACCACCAGCAGCTGATGATGCAGGTGCTGGAAAGCGTCGCCCGTCGCTACGGCCTCGTCTGCCTGCTGCACGAGAAGCCATTCGCCGGCGTCAACGGCTCGGGCAAGCACAACAACTGGTCGATGGGCACCGACACCGGCTCCAACCTGCTCGATCCGGGCGACACGCCGGCCGACAACGTCCACTTCCTCTTTTTCTGCGCAGCGGTGATCCAGGCTGTCAACAAGCACCAGGGCCTACTGCGCGCCTCGGTCGCCAACATCGGCCAGGACCACCGCCTCGGCGCCAACGAGGCGCCGCCGGCGATCATCTCGATCTTCCTCGGCGGTGAGCTGGAGAAGGTCTTCGAGGCGATCGCGACCGGCGAGGGCGACCCGCACACACCAGCCTCCTTCCTCGAGCTGGGGGCGACGGTGTTGCCGGCGCTGCCGATGCACGGCGGCGACCGCAACCGCACCTCCCCCTTCGCCTTCACCGGCAACAAGTTCGAGTTCCGGGCGCTGGGGGCGAGCGAATCGCTCGCCTTCCCCAACACGGTGCTCAACACGATCGTCGCCGAGGCGATCGACGAGCTGGCCGACAAGCTCGAGGCGAAGACGAGCGGCGGCATGGACGTCGCCGAGGCCGCGATCGAGGTCGTCAAGGAGTCCTACTCGGCCAACAAGCAGGTCTGCTTTGGCGGCGACAACTACGACGAGGCCTGGCATGCGGAGGCCGAGCAGCGCGGGCTGAAGAACCTGCGCACGACGCCCGACGCCCTGCCCGAGGTGCTCAGCGACCAGACGGTCGCCGCCTTCGAGAACTACGACGTGCTCTCCAAGCGCGAGCTCGAGTCCCGCTACGAGGTCTGGGTCGAGCAGTACGCGATCCGCGCCAACATCGAGGCGGAGACGACCTTCTCGATCGCCAAGACGATGATCCTGCCGGCGGCGCTGCGCCACCTGGCGCTGATCGGCGAGGCGGGCGTTTCCTCGCTGGAGGGCGAAGTTCGCGAGCTGATCGGTGCGCTGGAGGGGGCCCTGAATGAGCTCGAGGAGGCGAATGCCGACCCCGGCCTCGAGGGCCTCGACTGGGCGATCCACGCTCGCGACAAGCAGATCGCCGCGATGGAGAGAGTGCGCGAGGTCGCCGACAAGCTCGAGCGAGTTGTCGCCGACGACCTCTGGCCGCTGCCGAAGTACGAGGAGATGCTGTTCATCAAGTAGCGCGGTGCGGGGAGATCCCGGCTAGGGGTTCCGCTTAACTTTTTCGCGAGGACGCGGCCCTGGCGGGCCGCGCCTGAATCACGCGAAAAAGTACAAGACGCTTCACCCCTAGCCGGGATCTCCTTTTTGCGTCAGCTTCAGGTCACGTTGGCGCAGATCGCGAAGACCCGCAGGTCGATCGAGGTATCGGTCGCGGTGGAGTTGAACAGCTGCACCGACCAGCCGCTACCGGTTCCGTTGGGAGCGCTCAGCGAGACGTTGACCTGGCGTTGCTGGCCGCTCTGAGCTGCATTCGTGCCGAGGTCAGCGCCACCGCCAATCGCTCGCTTGCTGCCGGGGCAGTCGACGGTCTTGACTTCGCTGAGCCCGCGCTGACCTTCGCTTTTGACGACGAAGACTTCTTTGAAGGTCTGGCTCACCACCTCATAGCCCGACACGCCCGCAGCCCCGGTCGCGCCTTTCTCGCCTTTGGCGCCTTTATCGCCCTTTGCACCTTTCGGCCCTTTGGCGCCCTGGGCTCCTCTGGGGCCCGGAGGCCCCGCTGGCAGCCGGCCGAAAAGCCTACAAGTCACCTTTTTCTGGCCACTGAGAACTTTGGTCGGGCACTTGACCTTGACTTTGCCGACTTTCGAGCTGCTCGCCGGCCCGCCGGCGGCCAGTGCCACTGCAGCCATGCCGACCAAGACGACCACGGCCAGGGTGCCGAGCGGCAGCGCACGGCGAAGATCTGACAGCTTGCGCATCCCTCTCCCTCCTTGGATCGGTTCGAGCGACCGCTACCCGCCTGGGCGTCAGGTCAAGCGGATCTTGGCGCAATCGGCAACCCTGCGCCACCCTCGCGCGGGTGAAGAAGGCGAGGCCGCCGAACCAGAGCGTCCAGGGGTTGAGGCGCTGCGCCGGCGGGGCCTCCGTCAGGCGCGGGACAGTACCCGCATCCCCAGACCGCCTCGCGGCGAAAGGGTGGGCATCTGACGCACGGTCATCGTGCGGCCCGGCATCGCGTCAAGGCGCAGGCGCTGCAGCAGCATTGTCGCCACCAGCTTGACCTCGGTCTGGCCGAAGCGCTTGCCGATGCAGATCCGCCGGCCGCCGCCGAAGGGCACGTAGGCGCCGCGCGGCAAGGCCGCCTTGCGATCGCGCGTGAAGCGCTCGGGGATGAACGCCTCCGGCTCTGGGAAGACCTCAGGGATGCGGTGGCTGGCCCAGGAGCAGTAGTTGACATAGGCGCCACGGCGCACGGAATGGCCCCCGAAATCGAAATCGCGCACGGCGCGCCGCGGGCCGATCCAAGCGGGCGGGTAGAGGCGCAGCACCTCGTCCAAGACCATGTCCAAATAGGGCATCTCGCGCTCGAGCCGATCGATGTCCGGGGTCTCGCTGCCGAGCACCTGGTCCTGCTCCTCGCAAAGCTTGGCGAGCACGTCGGGGTGGCGTGCCAGCTCGTGCATCATGAAGGTCAGGGTCGAGGTCGAGGTGTCGTGGCCAGCGAACATCAGGGTCATCACCTGGTCGCGCACCTCCTTGTCGGTGAACCCCTCCCCCGCCTCGTCGCGCACGCCGATCAGCAGGCTGAGGATGTCCATCTTCTGCGGGTCGGGAGCGGCGCGGCGCTGAGCGATCTCGCCGTAGACGATCTCGTCGAGCACATCGCGTGAGCGCACCATCTTCGACCAAGGCGATCCTGGCCCGCGCAGCAGGCGCAGGTGGAAGTCGGTGCCGTAGAAGCCGAGTGCCCGCTCGAAGTGCTCGGCTGCGGCGGCTCCCTTGCCCGCCTCGTCGGGGTCGAGGCCGAGCAGCGCCCGCATCGCGATCCGCATTGCCAAACCGCGCATCCAGTCATATATGTCGACCACCTGGCCCGGCTGCAGGCGCTCGATCGCCGGCGTCGCCTCGGCGACCATCGCCTCGACCGAGGCCGCGACCTGCTCGCGGTGGAAGGCCGGCATCATGATCTCCCGCGCCCGGTCGTGGTAGGCGTCGTCGATCGTCAAGAGGCCGTCGCCGAGCAGCGGGATCAGATCGCCGAAGCTCGACTCGCGCCAGTGGAAGTTCTCGGGGTGGGCGACGGTGACGAAGTGGTTGGCCTCCGGACCGATCATGAAGATCACCGGGCTGTGCAGGAGCCGTACGCTGAAGATCGGGCCGTGCTCCTCGTAGAGGCCGAGCAGCAGTGGGAGCGGGTCACGCGCCGCCTGCAGAGTGCGGCTGAAGTCGAAGCTCTGTGGCCCTGGCGGGTAGGTCCCACGGCGGCGAACACGAAGCTCGGCGCGCACGTCTTCCGCCACCCGGCGGACCGGATTGGCGCTCAGCTGCTCTGGCGGCTCGATGCGTACAGGCGGCTTGGCAGGGACATCAACGGCCACCCGCCAATCCTAGTTGGCTGACTGGCCAAACAAGGTCAAGCAGCCTTTGCCGCCAGCTGGCCGCAAGCAGCGGCAATGTCGCGGCCGCGGGTGAGGCGGACGGTGGCGGTGAGGCGGTGCTCGGCGAGGATCGCGCGGAAGCGCTCGATCCGCTCGGGTGAGGAGCCGTCGTAGGCGCCGGTCGGGTTGTAGGGGATCAGGTTGACCTTGTAGGCGCGTGGGTCGAGCAGCTCGGCGAGCTGGCGAGCGTGCTCGGGCAGATCGTTGACGCGGTCGAGCATCACGTACTCGACGAACACCTTGCGACGGCGGCGGGCCCGATAGCGCTCGCAGGCGGCGAGCACCTCTGCCAGCGGGTAGCGATCGTTGACCGGCATCAGCTGCGAGCGCAGGCCGTCGTTGGGGGCGTGCAGCGAGAGGGCGAGGCTGACTGGCATCTCGCACTCGGCGAGGCGGTCGATGCCTGGCACCCAGCCGACCGTGGAAATCGCCGTACGGCGGTGGGTGACGCCAAGGTCGGGCAGTCGCTGGCAGGCGCCGAGCACCGCGTCGAGGTTCATCGTCGGCTCCCCCATGCCCATGAAGACGACATGGTCGATCGCTTCGCTGCGACGGAAGTGCAGCGCCTGGTCGAGGATCTCCTCAGCGCTGAGGTTGCGGCCAAACTTCATCTGACCGGTGGCGCAGAAGGAGCAGGTCAGCGGACAGCCGGACTGCGAGGAGACGCATACCGAGCGGCGCCCGTCGCGGTAGCGCATCAGCACGGCCTCGATCGGGCGCCCGTCGGCGGTGTGGAACAGTGCCTTGACCGTGCCGTCGTCGGAGCGTGCCTCCCCTTGCAGGACGAGGGTCGAGATCGGCAGCGCCGCGGCGAGCCGCTCGCGCAGGGCCGCCGGCAGGTTGGTCATCTCCGCGTAGGAGCGGGCTCCGCGCGCCACCCACTCCCAGACCTGGGCGGCGCGGTAGGGCGGCTCGCCGGCATCGGCGAGGGTGCTGTCTAGTAGAGCGTGGTCCACCTGGCCGAGTCTACGGGCGGGGACAGGCTGGGCGGATCGCTTGCAGCATCTCGCTACAACAAAGTCGTGTGCCTTCTGTATCACATCATATTCTCAACGTGATACGCTCCCGGCCATGAGGAGTCTACGACTGGACCCGGGATTGGATGAGCGCGTGCGCCGAGCGGCTGCGCTGGAGGAGACATCCGTGTCCGAATTCCTGCGACAAGCTGCGGCTGAGCGCGCCGAGCGCACACTCGACAGCGATCCAAGTGAGCGACTCTCTTATGCGATCGGAGCTGTGAGTGCCGGCCTCGGCCTTGCTCGGGACACGGGCGGGGCCTTCGCAGACCTCGTCGAGACCAAGCAACGCCGACGGCGATGACATTGGTCGACGCCGGTCCGCTGGTTGCCCTGATCGACTCGGGCGAACCTGACCACGAACTCTGCGTCTCCACACTAATGTCGCTCCAATTGCCTCTGGTGACGACGTGGGCCGCATTCACGGAGGCCATGTACCTCGTCGGGCGCGCCGGCGCCTGGGTTGGGCAGCAGGCGCTGTGCAAGCTGGTGTCGAACGCGGACCTCATTATCGCCGAGCACCCCAGGCAAGTTCTGCCGCGTATCGCCAAGCTGATGGAGCGCTATGCAGATCGCCCGATGGACCTTGCCGATGCCACCCTGGTCGCCCTTGCCGAGGAACGCAACACCAAGCGCATCTTCACACTCGATGCCGACTTCTCGATCTATCGCCTGCACGGCCGGGCGCACTTCGAGCTGCTTCCGGCTAGTTCTTCCTCGACAAGTCAAGGGTCAAGCTGGCCCAGGGACCAGCCGGCCGGCACAGCCGGCCGCAAATTGCGAGAAGGCTTGCCCGTCCCGGCGAAGGCCGGTCGGCAGACTGATTAGGCGCCGTCGTGCGGCAGG
>DATNHC010000056.1:0-11724 GCA_035605155.1 Solirubrobacterales bacterium | reverse complement strand
AACGGGACCACCGTGACCATCGCTTCGCTGCTGTCGGGTATGGCGGCGACGTCGCCGAAGCGGTCCGTCGGTCCGAACGTGGCGCTCAGGCTCAGCTCCTCGAATTCGCCGTCGACGAGCCGCGCCGCCAACGGCGGACGTGGGACGGCTCCGCCCTGCGGCGCCGCCGGGCCGGACGCGGCGCCGCCGCCAACCGCCCAGAGCTCGGCGCCCTCGCTGTCCAGCGCCAAGAGCTCGCTGCCGTCGTCCGGCACGCCTTTCAGCTGGGCTGGCAGGAAGGCGTCGTTGTCAAATGCGTCAGCTGCGACGCGATGGATCAAACGCGGCACTGGCTCCGGTTCGGCAAGCTGCACGGGCTCGGTGCGGTTCTCAGGCGAGCGGCCGACCAGCGTGCTCTCGAAAAGCTCACCGTCGTGGAACTGCATGTCGCTGACCCCACGACCCTGCGGGCCGTAGATGGTCCGCAGATCGGTCCCGTCCCAGTGCAGGTGGAAGGCGCCGATGCGCTCGCCCAGCGTGTCCTGGGCGCCGACGCCGCCGAACCAGCAGTCGCTGGGACCGTTGCAGGTCGCCGACATCATCTGGCGGAAGGGGTCGGCCGCGTCGGCGCGCGTGCTCCAGGAGCCGACGACCTGGCCGTCCTTGAAGCGGCAGAGCGCGAGGCCGGAGCCGTGCCTGGGCAGGCTCGGCTCGCTCACCACCCAGAACTCGGTGGGCCCGGCCCAGGCGATCCGTGCCGTATCGCCGGGGCCGCCGCAGACCGTGGCCAGCTGGTGCCAGCTCTGGCCGTCCCAGCTGTACAGGCCGCGCGGGATCGTCGCGTTTCCCTCGATCGTCAGCAGGCCCCGGTTCGGCGCCCAGAAAGAAAGGTCTCCCGGGGCGCCGAGCGGCACCTTGAACGGCGCCCCCGGCGGGGGCGGAGGCTGCTCGAGACGCCAGATCGGCTCCGCGGCCTGAGCCGGGAGTGGGGCGAGCGCCGTGGCGGCTGCGGCGAGCACCGCGAGCGCCAGTGTCGCCCGCTCACTCACCTTCCGGCTGGGCCTCGGGCTGGCGGTGACGTTCGGCGGTCGGCGCCTCGGCCTCCGCTATCCCGAAGTCGAGCAGGGTCGGCTGCACCGGGGAGAGCAGCGCTTCCAGCGCCACGCCGGAGAGAGTCTCCTGGTCGATCAGCGCGTTGGCGATCTCATAGACGGCGCTCCAGTTGCGGCGCAGGATTCCCTCGGCCGTGGAGACCGAGTCGCCGACGATGCGCTCGACCTCGCGGTCGATCAGCTCCAAAGTCGCCGGGCCGACCGAGCCGAGCTCCTGCAGCGAAGCGCCGAGGAAGACCTCGCCCGCCTTTTCCCCGATCGTCACCGGTCCCAGCGCCGCCGACATCCCGTAGGAGGTGACCATCTCCCGCGCCATGCCTGTCGCTGCGTGCAGGTCGTCGTGGACGCCGGTGGAGACGACGCCAAACTCGATCTTCTCGGCGGCGAAGCCGGCGACGATCGCCAGCAGGTGGCGCCTCATGTCGGGCTCCTGCATCACCACCGCGTCGCGGTCGGTGAGCATGTTCGCCGCGGTGCCAAGCTGGCGCCCGCGGGCGACGATCGAGAGCTTCTGCGCCGCGACCGTCTGCCCGATCGAGGTGGTGACGACCGCATGGGCGGACTCGTGGATCGCGATCACCCACTGCTCCTCGCGGGTCAGGGCGTGGCTCTTGCGGGCCGGGCCGGCGACGACCCGGTCGATCGCCTCCTCCAGAGTCGGCTGGTCCATCTCAACCCGCCCTTCGCGCACGGTCAGCAGCGCCGCCTCGTTGATCACATTTGCCAGCTCGGCGCCGCTGAAGCCGGAAGTCAGCTTGGCGATCTCTTCCAGCGAGGTGCCCGGCGCCAGGGGCCGATCGGCGCAATGCAGGGTGAGGATGTCGAGCCGGCCGTGCACGTCAGGCACGTCGACGGTCACCTGACGGTCGAAGCGACCCGGCCGCAACAGCGCCGGGTCGAGCACGTCGGGGCGGTTGGTGGCGGCGAGCACGACTACGCCGGCGTCGCCGCCAAAGCCGTCCATCTCGACCAGCAGGGCGTTCAGGGTCTGCTCACGCTCGTCGTTGCCCTGGCCGACGCCGGCGCCGCGCTTGCGCCCGGCGGCGTCGAGCTCGTCGATGAAGATCAGCGCCGGGGCCATCTTGCGCGCCTTGGCGAAGAGGTCGCGCACGCGCGCCGCGCCGACGCCGACCAGCGACTCGACGAAGTCCGAGCCGGAGAGCGAGAAGAAGGCGGCCTCGGCCTCGCCGGCGGTCGCCTTGGCCAGCAGCGTCTTGCCGGTGCCCGGCGGCCCAACCAGCAGCACGCCCTTCGGCGCCCGCGCGCCAACCGCTGCGTAGCGACCCGGGTTGGCGAGATAGTCGCGGATCTCGCGCAGCTCGGCCACCGCTTCACCGGCGCCGGCGACGTTGTCGAAGGTCGTGCGGTCTGGCGCTTCGGCGCCGCGCTTGCGGCCCTTGCCGGTGAACTTGGAGAAACCGGCGAAGGCGCCGGCGCCGGCGTCCTGGCCGAGCCGGGTGAAGAGGACGAAAAGGCAGACGAGCAGGAGGATGGGGATCAAGAACTGGACGACGATCTGCTTCGCCGGCTTGTCCCACTGCTGGTCGACCCCGACGACCGCCCCGCTTTTGGTCAGTTCCCTGACCAGCGATGAGGTCTGCGCATCGGACTCGGGGTAGGAGGCGTAGAGGAGCAGGCCGCCCTTGGTCTCGAAGAGCACGCGGGCGTCCTGGTCGAGCAGCGTCGCCTCGGCGATCTGCTTCTCGTCGGCGAGCTTGAAGACCCGGCTGAGCGGCACCCGCTCGCCGTTGGTGCTGGGTTGGATCTGGCCGAGCAGGTTGAAGAAGAGGAAGGTGAGGATCAGGGAGGCGACGATCAGCGTCGTGCTCAGCGGGTCCTTGGCGAACCAGCGAGCGATCGCGACCAGCCGCTCGCCGACGGATCGGGTGACTTCGCGCATGTCGACCTTCGGGGCTCGCACCGGCAGCCGGCCCGCGAGCTTGCCTTTTTTCTCTTGCTGATCGTTCATCTGCCCCTTCCAATCGCTGTTTCAACGCGTCCCCATCACCGGCACGGCGCCCGGGCTCTGCTCGAGCCCGGGCGCCGTTCGCACCGGAATGTCTGAACGCGACTTCTCGCTATTTGCCTTTTTTCTGCGTGAGCTTCAGTGTCAGCGAGCTGGTCGAGTCGCTCTCATCGCCACCGGTCGGCGTGAACGTCAACTCCAGCCTCACTGGCAATTTGCCTTTTTCCTTGAGCGCTTTCATCGCCACTGCATTGGGCTTGAGCGTCAGGTTGTAGGTGCCGGCCTGAGTTGCGTTGAGGACGGTGCGGCCGACCTTGATCGATTTTTTGCCCTTCTTCGCCGTTGCGAGGAGCTCGAGCGTGCCCGCACCCGGCAGCTTGACCGAGACGGTCGCCCCCCCGGTTTTGGACGTGATCGACTTGCGCAGCAGCGAGAACACGTTGCTCGGCTTCACCGGCAGCGGGTTGCCACCGCCTTTGTTCGGCGGCAGGGGATCTTTGATTTCTTCTTCTTTGCCGCCGCCGCCTTCGCCCTTGTTCCAGTCGACCGCCGCGATGCCGGCTTTCGACTTGCTGAGGACTTCAGCGGGCAGTGGCGCGTAGTCGTTCGGGAACAGGGCTGCCTGGGCAGTCGTCGAGAGGACGTTTTCCCAGTAGTCCTTGACCGTCCGGGCCTTGGCCTCCTCGGCCGGGGTGTTGCCCCAGACGTCGGCGTTGTCGTCGAAGACGAGGCCGTAGGTAATCGTGCAGAGCCCCCAGCCCGCGGGCGCGTCGACGCCGCTGACTTTCGACCAGTCGCCGAGCGTGGTGGCGGGCTGGTTTTTGAATTCAGTCGCCTGGCAGTTGGCTCCCTTCGAGCCGGTTGTCTGGTAGCCGGTGGCGCTGAAGGTCGGCTCGACGAACGTGTTCGAGCCGTTTTCCAGCTGGGTCCAGTAGGTGTCGACGTCGCCACCCGCCGGGTTGACCGCCAGGCCCTTGCTGCGCGCGGTCGAGATGTCCGCGTAGCCGACCGAGCCGTCGGTGTCGATCAGCTTCTGCGTCAGGTTTTCCGCGTTGTTCGAGCAGGCGCTGGTCAGGTTGTCGGTGTCCGTCACCAGGCCGGGGCTGCCGGGACCATCCGGATCGCTTGCCTCGGCGATGCCGTCTTTGTCACCGCAGTCGTCGCGGTCGCCGAACGTCGCGCCCGGCCACTCGAGCGTTTTGTTGCCGCTGGTGGCCGCGTATTTGCTCAGCCATTCGCGGGCGGGTTCGAGCGCGTTGAGGTGGTCCTTGAAGGCGAAAGTGGTGCCCGAGTCATCCTTCCGCACCACCCGCACGATCGGCATTTTGCAAGCCGTGTTGTCGTCGAGCGTGCCGAAGACGTCACGCCAGGTCACGTACGGAGCGGGATCGCCCAGCACGCCTTCGCCGCCGCCATTCTGCGCCCAGACTTTCTCCCACTGATCCTTGGTGAAGCGGACCCGGAGCAGTTTCGCGTCAGTCGAGGTCTTCGACGCTTCGGGCAGTTTGCTCGCGTCACAGCCGTCGGGGAAGTTGACCAGCGGCGCCACGGCGCCGACCGCGGCGGGTACGACGTGGATCAACCCGTCGTTGCTGGGGTCAGAGTCCTGAACGAATTTTTTTTCGCCGTTGAGGCTGCCACCGGCGTTCATTTGGCTGACCTCGGAGGGAACCGGGGGCTCGTCGCTCATCCCGAACCGCGGGGCGAGCTCACGCGCCTTCACCGCGGTGCGGCCTTCGCCGCTGCCCAGCGCCTCGTAGGTGACCGTCGGCGCCGGTTTACCGCAGTAGAAGGGGCCGAAGTTGGTGATGAACGCGTTGTGTGCGTCACGCGCGAACGAGGCGCCGCGGCCGGTGATTTCGGTACCGGCGCATTTGCCCGTCGTGAACGCGGCATTCGCCTGCGGAGCCAGGCCGGCCACCGCGAGCGCCATCGAGGCCAGGAGGGTGAGGACCCCTGCCCTGGCAGCGCTGTTACCCCATCGGGGGGCGCTGAGAGTGCGGCTCATCTGAGTCATTCCTTTCATCGACTGAACCTTGCGGCGGCAGGGTTGTCGTCCGGATATGGCTCTGTCAAGCGGTTTCACAGGACTTCTACGTTTGCGTTACATGGCGTTATCAACTGCTTCTCCAGATCGTCACCGCTTGGTCACCGACAGTTCACTTCCGGACCTCGGCCGAGCCGTCCGTCGGCGCTGCCGATCGCCGAAAGGCCGACCGCAGCGAGGCGCTCGCCCGCCGCCCGCCGCGCGAGGCGACGTAGCTGACGGAGATCCGCGCTGGAATCCGCTCACGGGACCGCAGCTCGGCCCGGTAGCGGTCGACAGGGTGGAGCACGATTCGCACCTCGCTGCGGCCAGTGCCCCCGGCGCGGGCCGACCCGGTGGCGAGGTTGCGCAGCTTAGGGGGCCGTCCGGCCTGGCCCCGAGCCACCGCCTTGACACCGCCGGCAGCCGGGACCGAGACGGTCACCAGGATGGTGCCGTCGGGCTTGGACTTCGCCCGCAGTCCGATCCGCGGGCCTTCGCGGTCGAATTCGATCGACCCCAAGGCGCCGCCGGCGTCGGACCCTGCCTGCGGTGGCCCCCCTTCCACGTCCGGCTGGCGGGTCGCGACGAAGGCGTCCGCCCGCTGGTTGGCATCGCCGAAGAAGAGGTTGCCGGCGAAAGAGACGAATGCGACCTGCTCGCCAGCCGTGGAGAGCGTGACCCCGTTCTGCACGTCGGAGCCGATGTCACCGCCGGAGGATGAGTGGGTCACCCGCTCCAGGGTGCGGCTCTCCAGGTCCGCGACGTAGAGCTCGCGCGGGCCCGGCACCTGACGGGGCTCGCCGAGCAGCTGCAGGGCGGGGAGCGCGAACTGGGTGCGTATCGTCGCCAGCGCCAGATAGCGCCCATCGGGGGAGATCGCGACGCTGCCGATCGGCGGGCTCGTCGCCGGGTCGCCGATCGTGTCGCGGGTCAGCTCGACGGTCGCCTCCTTGCGGGTGAGCCCGGGGTTCATCCTGGTGAAGAAGAGGTCGAGGCCGGGACTCGTCGATTCGACCGGCCTGGGTCCCGAGCCGGTGAGGAAGGCAACCGCGTAGCCGTCGTCGCTCAGCGCCGGCAGCTGGGCGGCGATGTTCGCCGGCCCGCCCTCCGGATCGGCGAGCGGTCCGTAGCAGGGGCCGACCGCGGTCCGGTTGAAGCTTGGGGGTGAGACCGTGCAGGCGGGGTCTTCGGGGTCGGAAAGGCCGGTGATTCGGCGCGTCGGCGCCTGCGCCGGATCGCCGGCCAATCGCCGCCACAGGTAGTAGCGGGAGGCGGGGTTGACGATCTCGCCGCTGAGGAAGGGCGTCTGGGCTTCCGCGTTGGCCCCGGTCCAGGCCACCGTCGTGCCGTCGCCGCTGAGCGCGGCGCCGAGGGCGCCCCCGGCGGGCTGGTCGGTCATCTCGCCGGCTTCCGCGTCGCGCACCGCGGTCACCAGGGTGGTCGTGTTCGCTTCCCGGTCGCGAAGAAAGACCTGGCCTGCCGGGGTCTCGACGGCGGCGCTGGCTGGCAGGTTCGTGGGGGCTTCGGTGCGGAACGCGACCCGCTGCCCGTCGGCGCTGATCGCGACGCCGCGCGAGACTTCCGCTCCCGGCTGGCTGCCGACGAAGGGGAATTCGGGCGGTCCGTAGGTCGCCGGGGTGTCGCCTCCATCGCGGGCTGAGACCAGGTCGAAGGCACCCGCACCGTCGGCCGGGATCGTCATGTCCCGTACGTAGACGTCGACGTGGTCGTCTTGGTCGGCGGCGACCAGCTGCTCGCCGCTGGCGAAGGCAACATAGCGGCCGTCGGCGCTGATCGAAGGGTTCGAGGCTCCCCTCCTCAGGAACGAGGTTTCCTCGCCTTCGGCGTAAAGGTCGCCGTCCGCCACCTTCGCCAGCGCCCTGGTCTGCAGGTCGAAGCGGAAGATCCCGCCGGTGCGGAACCGGCCCGGTGGATCGGGGTCGTCGTCGGCGAAGAAGTTGCGCGCGTGAGTCTCGATCGCCACGTAGCGGCCATCGGCCGAGACCGCCGCGAACACGGTGGTGTCATCGCCCTGCTCGAGGCGGGCGTAGTCGGCGGAGACGAGCAGGGCGCCGGGAATCTCGTCGGCGGCGTTTCCGTAGAGGGCGACGGCGCTGGCCGGGATCGTCAGGGTGACGCTCGCTGCCACCCAGGCGAGCAGCGTAGGCCTGAGCGCCGCCCTCATCGGATCCGCACCTTGCGCCCCACGACGACCCGGTTGCCGGCTCGATCGCGGGCCCTGACCTGCACGCGGTAGCGCCCGGCGTCGGCGAAGGTGTGGCTCACGCGAAACGCCGTGCTCGTCCTCTTGCGGCCTTTCCCGGCGTTTCCCTGCACGCGGCGCCGAGCACTCGAGGAGCCCGCGCCGCGCCGCTCACCGAAGGCGACCTTGACCGAGCGGCGGCGCAGGCCCGAGCCGGCATTGCGGGCGCCATCGGAGACGACGACGATCAGCCTACGACCCCGCCGCTCGAACCGTACCCGCGGGCCATGCCGGTCGACGAGCAAGCGAGCGCTGCGGCTGCCGGTCTCCTGGCCAGCCTCGTCGACGGCGAAGATCTGGATCCGGTGCTTGCCGTCTTCGACGTCGTCGCGGGAGAGGCGCGCGTGCAGGCCTTTGAGATTCTCGAGCACGGGCTCGTCGTCGACGCTGACCGAGTAGCGCACGCCGCCGATCGCGTTCAGCGTGCGGTCCCAGGCGATGCGAATCTTGCTCTTGCGCTGCCAGCCGCTCGGCAGCAGGACGAGGAAGGGATCGGGCGGAGCGTCCACCACCGCGGCTGCGATCTGGGCATTAGCGCCGCCGCCCTGGGTCCAGGCGACGATCGCATCGCCGAGACCTGAGCCGCCCAGCGTCAGGCGACCCACCGCCCCGCCCCGAGGAGCGCTGAGCACCGTGGGCTCGATCACCCCGTCCGCGCGTCGCTCCTGAACGCCGACCGCGCCGGAGGAGCCGCGCAGCTCTCGCCAGGCCGTCACCGCGGCGCCGGTCTCGGCGAGGTCGACCTGCGGATCGCCGGCAACCGAGCTGGCGCCCTCGTCGACTCGCTCGACCGGCTCAACCGAGACGTCGTCGCCCGAGCCGAGCAGCGTCGCCGCACCCGAGCCGAATGAGACGGCGAAGAGACCACGCGGATCGACGGCGACGCTGGGCGGGCCGAGGCCCCCACGCGCCCCTCCGTCAACCAGCTGTGCCTGCCCGAAAGCGCCCGCTTTTTCGGAGAAGACGTCGGGCATCTCGTTGACGAGCACCCGCGCCGCATCGAGCTTGCTCGCCTCGCCGGGCTGCTGGCGAAAGGCGATCGCGGCCTGACCGAAACCCGAGACGTCGAGCGAGAAGGCGTCGGCCGGGCCACGCAGAGGCGCCCCGTCCCAGGCGGACGGACTCACCTGCAGCGGGATGCCGACGCTGGAGCCGAACAGCCGCCGCGCCCAGACCCGGTCGACGAACTCGTCGTCGGGCTCCTGCCAGGCGACCACTCCCTGCCCCTGCACGTCAATGCCGACCTCCGGCGCGTTCTCCTCGCTCGGCAGGCGAACCGGGCTGGCGATGCTGCGATCGAGCGGTGTGCCGAGCACCGACCAGAGGCGGCTGCTGTAGCGGGCGATGCGCAGGTCGGCGCCGACGTAGCCGGGCGGGTTGGCCGGGCTCGTGTCGGTGATCGCCCGGTAGGCGAGGTAGGCCTGCCCGCCGCGGTTCATCGCCAGGTCGGGATAGGTCGAGGTCGCTTCGCCGAGGTTGAAGTCGATCGGCACCGGGGGTTGGAACCCGGTCGCCCCGGGATCGAGCGTCGCCGAGAACATCCGGTCGCCGGAGACGCCGAACTCCTGCACCCAGGTGACGACCAGCCGGCCGCCGTCGCCGGCGCCGATCCGGGCCCAGCTGGAGTCGAAGGCCTGGCCGACGTCGACCCGCAGCGGGACCGACCAAACGCCCCGCTGGAAGCGCGCCGCGAAGACATGGTCGTGTTCGTCGATCTCCTTCAGATAGACGATGCCGCCGGTCCCGTCCTCCGACATCGCCGCATCGGCGACGTCGATCACGGCCGCGCCCGGCCCGTCGATTGGCTGTACGTCGGAGACCACCGCGCCGGCCGCGCCGGGTCCCAGCAGGGTCAGCCCACAGGCGGCAGCCGCGACCCCGGGCCGCAAGCGGAGACGCGGCAGGAGCTGACCGCACATGGGCCGAGACGTTGCCGCCAGGCGGTGTCAGAGATGTAACTAGGGTGCTACCAAGTGGTTAAAGGCTCGCCAGCGGGACGCCGATGATGTCCAGGCGTCGCGTCAGGCCGCCGATCGCGAAGTCGCGGATCTCCTCGCCGCTCGCCCCGAGCGCGTCCCAATCGGTCCCCTCGCGATCGGGTGGGGTCAGCGATTCGGCGACCGCCGGCAACAGCTCGCGCAGCGTCTCCCGCACGACGTCGCCGAGGGCGGGTTCGCTGGTGACCGCCTCGCGCAGGTACCAGGTGCCGTAGCCGATGTGGCGCTGCTCGTCGTGATGGATCTTCGAGTAGCCCTCGACGAATCCCGGCAGCAGCGCCTCGCGTTCGAGATAGCCGCTGACGAAGTTGAAAGAGGTCAGCCCCAGCGTGCCCTCGAGGATCTGGTGGTAGAGGGTGACGAAGCGCACCTTGGCGGCGGGATCCTGGGGATTGGCGACGAGCTGCTCATGCGCCTCGACCAGCGCCTCGTCGAAGATCGCGCGGAAGGCTGGAGATATCTGCTCGCGAGCCCGCTCGACGTGCGCGGCGATCGCCGCCGGGTCGGCGACGACCTCGTCCTGGAAGCGCGCGTAGAACTGCATGTGGCGGGCCTCGTCGACCTGTTGCGTGGCGAGGAAGGTCGCCTCCTCCTCCGTCCCGTAGGCACCGACCAAGCCGGAGAACTTCGTCGTGATCCGCTCCTCGGCGACCATCAACGAGGCCAGCACCCAGAAGATCAGCCCCCGGTCCTCCTCACCGAGCTCGCCCCACTGGCTTTGGTCGACGCTGAGATCGATCGCGAAGGGGCTCCACTGCTGCTCCTCCCAGTGGCGATAGAGCGTCTGCGGGTCGTAGAGATGAACCTCGCTCACGAGGCCCAGCCTATGGCGTTGGGCTTGCGCTCGAGGAGCAGCCCCAGCCCGAGGATCCGGGAGCGCAGCATTCCGCCTTCTCAGAAGGCTCACAGCAGTCGCTCTGCTGCTCTGAGGCGCAGCAGGCCGAGGGAACCGCAGCATCGGTGGGGTCGGTCAGCTCAGCCATGCGGAGAGCTCCTCCAGGGAGTCGGGGATCACGTAGTAGTAGGCCCAGAGCCCTTGCCGCTCGGAGGCGACGATGCCCGCGTCGCGCAGGACCTTGAGGTGGTGGGAGACGGTCGGTTGGGAGAGGTCGAACAGCGGCACCAGCTCGCAGACGCAGACCTTGCCGGCGTGCCTGCGCAGGATGTCGACCAGTTGCAGGCGGATCGGATCGCCAAGCGCCTTGGCGATCGCCGCCATGCGCTGCGCCTGCTCTCGCTCGACATCGGGATAGACGACCGGCTCGCAACAGGGCTCCCCGGCGGGGCGCTTCTGCTTGGGGGTCAGCTGCAGCTCGGTGGCCATAACCTGTATCGAAATATATCTATTTGACGCATATTTGTCGATTGAATAGCTTGGCGACCGTGAGCGGCGAAGTCCCGGAGGTCTTGTTCGTCTGCGTCCACAACGCGGGCCGCAGCCAGATGGCGGCGGGGCTGCTGAACAAGCTGGGTGAAGGCCGGGTTGTTGTCCGCAGCGCTGGCTCCGCCCCAGCCGAGGAGATCAACCCGGTGGCCGTCGAGGCGATGCGTGAGGTCGGCGTCGATCTCGCCGCAGAGCTCCCCAAGCCACTCACCGATGAGTCCGTCAAGGGCGCCGACGTCGTGATCACGATGGGTTGTGGCGACGCCTGCCCGATCTACCCCGGAAAGCGTTATGAGGATTGGCAGCTCGAGGACCCCGCCGGCCAGGGCCTCGAGGTTGTGCGGCGGATTCGCAACGAGATCCAGCGGCGCGTCGAAGGCTTGATCGGCGAGCTGGTCCCGCGCTAATGGCGCCGGGCCTCGCGCGCCGCGCAACCGCCGAGGGCCTCGCGGCCTTCGCCCTCGTCTTCGCCGGTTGCGGCGCGATCGTCTCCGATGCCGTCAACGGCGGAATCCTCGGCGCGGTCGGGGTCGCGCTCGTCTTCGGGCTCGTGATCATGGCGATGGTCTACGCCACTGGCCATCTCTCCGGCGCCCACATCAACCCCGCGGTGACGCTCGCGTTCGCCGCCACTCGGCACTTCCCCGCCCGCGAGGCGCTCGTCTACATCGCCGCGCAGCTCCTCGGCGCCGTGCTCGGCGCCCTCGCCCTGCTTGCCGTCTGGCCCGATGCGCCCGCGAGCCTCGGCGCCACGATTCCAAGCGTCGGTGTCGGCAGCGCCCTGATCTACGAGCTGACGATGACCGCCATCCTCATGTTCGTGATCATGGCCGTCGCCACCGACACGCGCGCGGTCGGAGCGGCCGCGGCGATCGCGATCGGCGGCACGGTTGGCCTCGACGCGCTCTTCGGCGGTGCGATCACCGGTGCATCGATGAACCCGGCGCGCTCCTTCGGTCCCGCGCTCGCCGCTGGGGAGTGGCTCGACTTCTGG
>DATNHC010000055.1:0-19949 GCA_035605155.1 Solirubrobacterales bacterium | reverse complement strand
CCCATCTCCTCGACGGTCGCGCCGACGATCAGCCGTCCGTCCGCGCGAGGCACCGCGTACATGCGCTCGGAGACGACGATCCGCTCGCTCACCCGCCCACGTGCCGGGCCTCGGAGCGTGAGGATCTGGCCCTTGACCGGGCGCACCGGCGGTCGGGCCTCCCCGGGGAGCCAGGTCGCGGTCCCCGACCAGGCGCCGGCGGCAAGGACGACGGCGCCCGCGTGCCACTCCTCTCCGGAGGCGCTGCGCACGCCTTCAATCCGCTCGCCATCGAGCAGGGCGTCCTCGACCTCGACCCCGTTGCGCACCTCGACACCCTCGGCCTCAAGCGCAGCGAGCAGCGCGGCGCTCATCCGGCGGGGGTCGATCGCCGCCTCCTCCGGGGCGTGCACTCCGCCGTTGAAGGAGGGCGTCAGCCCGGGCTCGAGCTCGCGGCAGCGCCGCGGCGGCAGCCACTCGGCGCCGAGGCCGAGCGAGCGCTGCAGGTCGTGGATGCGGCGCAGCGCGGCCGCCTCGTCGCGGTCGAGGGCGACGTGGAGCGCGCCGTGGCGCGCGTAGCCGCTGCCCATCCCGCTCGCGTCCTCGAGCTCGGCAACGAAGCTTGGGTAGCGCTCGGCGGCGGCGAGGGTCATGCGCAGCAGCTCTGGCTCGCCGAAAGCCAGCTCGCCGATCGGGGCCAGCATCCCGGCGGCGACGCGGGTCGCTCCGGCGGGTGGCTCGGCGCGGTCGAGGACGACGACGCGAGCGCCGCGCCGCGCCGCGCTCCAGGCGCAGCAGAGACCGATCGCGCCACCGCCGACAATCACCGCGTCATAAGAACCTCTGTCGCTCAAAGCTTGCCTCCGCCGGCATTACCCGGATCAGGTCCAGACGGTCGGTGACCTCGTTGCCACCCTCTCAGCCGTGGCATCGCCGATGCCGTGGGCTCCCGTACCCCACCGATGCTACCCCCCTCAAGCGGCGTGTCTGACTTTGACCACGATATTTCGTGGGTTAAGTCAGACACCCCCGCGCCCGGTGATAATCGAGGGGTGAGCCTTGCCACTTCTGATGCCAAAGGACCGCTGCGCCGCGAGCGGCTGCGCACGGCGCGGCTCTACCTCTGCTGCGACGCGCGCCCGCACGGTGAGGACCCCGAGCCGCTGCTGCGGGCGGCGCTGGGCGGCGGCGTCGACATCGTCCAGCTGCGCGAGAAGCGGCTTCCGCAGCGCGAGATCGAGCGCTCCGCGCTCACATTCCGCCGCCTCTGCGACACCTACAGCGCCCTCTTCGTCGTCAACGACGACCCCGGTCTGGCCCGTGCCTGCAATGCCGACGGTGTCCACGTCGGCCAGGAGGACATACCGGCGAGCGAGGCGCGTGCGGCGCTCGGCCCCGACGCGATCGTCGGCCTCTCGACCCACTCCGAAGGGCAGATCGCGACCTCGGCCGAGCAGCCGGTCGACTATCTGAGCGTCGGTCCGATCTGGGAGACGCCGACCAAGGAGGGACGGCCGGCAGTCGGACTCGATCTGATCCGCCACGCCGTCGCCAGGGCCCCCCATCCCTTCTTCGCAATCGGCGGCATCGACCCGTCGACAGCGCCCCAGGTGGTTGACGCCGGAGCGCGACGGCTCTGCGTGGTGCGTGCGATCCGCGACGCCGGGGACCCCGCCGCGGCGGCCGAAGAACTGCGCAACGCCTTCGCGCCGCTCGGGGAGGCGGCGCCGGGTGGCTGACCAGGCGTCCAACCCGCGCAAGCGCAAGCGGCGCGGCGCCTCTCGCGACCCGCGCGAGCGCATGGAGCGCGGCTACGCCCGGGCGGAGGAGCGCAATCGGGAAGCGCGGGAAGCGCTCGAGCCGCTGGCCACAGGGGAGCGGCCGCGAGTGGTGACGCTCGGCGCCGTGGTATCCGCCCTGATCGCGATATCGATAGCCATCGGCTACATGGCGGGAACCGAGGTCGACGGCGAGCGCCCGCGCTTCGTCCAAGCATTGGCGCCAGCCCTTCTTATGGGGATCATGGCCTGGGGCATGTGGCGCGCCCGCTACTGGGCAGTCCTCGGCTTTCAGCTGGTGCTGGTCTTCATCCTCTTCAGCGCCTTCTTCGGCCTCGTCGCCGCTGCCTCGTCGATCGCGGAGATCGTTGGGACGCTTGTCCTGCTGGTGGCCGCCGGCGCCTTCTTCTTCTTCATGGTCAAGGCGATGGCGCGGATCCAGATGCCCAGCCGCGAGTAGAGCACGCACGTTCTATAGGCTCAGCTTCAGTGGCGGATTCCTACGACGTGATCGTCATCGGCGGGGGCCCGGGCGGCTACGTTGCCGCGATCCGCGCCGCCCAGCTGGGCAAGAAGACGGCTGTGGTCGAGCGGGACAAGCCCGGTGGGCGCTGCCTCAACTACGCCTGCATACCGGCCAAGACCGTGCTGCGCACGGCAGAGATCTATGACCAGGCACGCGAGGGCGCCGAGCTCGGCGTCGTCGCCAAGGACGTCTCGCTCGACTGGGAGGCGCTCGGCAAGCGGCGCGCCGCGGTCTCCGAGTCGCTCTCGAGCGGCGTCAAGATGCTCTGGGACAAGAGCAAGATCGCCCTGATCGAGGGCGAGGGCTCGCTCACCCCCGAGGGCAACGTCAAGGTCGGCGGCGACGCCTACGAGGCCGGGACCGTCGTGCTCGCCACGGGCTCGGTCGCGCTGCCCATCCCTGGCGTCGAGTTCGGCGGCCGCGTCGTCGACACCTGGGGCGCCTGGTCGCTCCCATCCCGTCCGGAGAAGATCGCCGTCGTCGGCGCGGGCGCGTCGGGCTCGGAGATCGCCTCCGCCTACGGCCGCTTTGGCACCGAGGTGGTGCTGATCGAGATGCTCGACCAGATCCTGCCCGCCGAGGACAAGGACATGGCGAGGATCGTCGAGCGTGCCTTCAAGAAGCAGAACGTCACGATCTCCACCGGCACCCCGGTCGAGAACGTCGAGGCAGGTGAAGGCTCGGTCAAGCTGACCTACGGCCAGGAGTCGGTCGAGGTCGACTACCTCTGCATCGCGGGCGGGCGGGCCGCCGACGTCGATGGGCTCGGACTTTCGGAGACCGGCGTCGAGCTGACCGACAAAGGCAAGGTCAAGGTCGACGAGTACGGCCGCACCTCAAACCAGAAGGTCTACGCGATCGGCGACCTGACGGGCACCAAGGCGCTGGCCCACAAGGCCTCCGAGGAGGGCGTGGTCGCGGTGGAGCACGCTGCCGGAGAGCCGACCCACCCGGTCGACCAGAACCTCGTCGCCGGAGCGACCTTCTGCCACCCGCAGGTGGCCAGTGTCGGCCTCACCGAGGCGGCGGCCAAGGAGGCCGGACACGAGATCAAGGTCGGCAAGCAGAAGCTCGGTGGGGTCGGCGGCGCCACCGTCTACGACGACAAGGACGGCCTGGTCAAGCTCGTCGTCGACGCCCAGTACGGCGAGCTGCTCGGCGCCCACGTGGTCGGCAACCGCGCCTGCGACATGGTCGCCGAGCTGGTCGCGACGATGGCCCTGGAGGGCGGCTACCAGGAGCTGGCCCGCATCGTCCACCCCCACCCGACGATCTCCGAGGCGATCCTCGATGCCGCGCGGGCGGTCGACGGCTGGGCGATCCACGCTTGAGCGCTCACCGCGCGACTTTCTACTTCGACCTCGGCTCGCCGTACGCGTACCTGACCGCCGAGCGGATCAGCGGGCTCTTCGCCGGCGCCGGGCTGGAGCAGCCGGAGTGGCAGCCGATCCTGCTCGGCGGGCTGTTCAAGCGCTTCGGCCGCGACTCGTGGGCGAACGGCCCTGGGCGCGAGGAGGGCATTGCCGAGATCGAGCGGCGCGCCGCCGCGTACGGGCTGGCGCCGTTGGCCTGGCCGGATCCCTGGCCGGGTAACACGCTCGCGGCGATGCGCACCGCGACCTTTGCCAAGCAGACCGGGCGCGCGGTCTCCTTCGCCCTCGCCGGCTTCCGTCAGGCATTTGCCGCCGGCCGCGACCTCAGCGAGGTCGACAACGTGCTGATCGCCGCCGCCGCCTGCGAGCTGCATCCGAACGCGGTGCTCAAGGCAATCGATACCGAAGGCGTCAAAAACGCGCTGCGCGAGGCGACCGACGAGGCCGCCGAGCGAGGCGTGATCGGCGTCCCCTCGCTGCGGGTCGGCGAGGAGGTCTTCTGGGGGGACGACAGACTCGAGGAGGCGGTCGCCGCCGCGAGCTAAGGTGGCCTCAATGGCAGATCTGCCTGACGCCTCTACCTGTTACGAGCTGCTGGCGAAGATGGCGCTGATCCGCCGCTTCGAGGAAGAGGCCGGACGCCAGTACCAGCGGGCCAAGGCGGGCGGCTTCCTGCACCTGGCGATCGGCGAGGAGGCGACGATCGTCGGCGTCGCCGCCGCGATGCGCGAGGAGGACTACCTGATCGGCACCTACCGCACCCATGGCCACGCGATCGCCCGCGGCACCGAGCCCAAGCACGTGATGGGCGAGCTCTTCGGCCGGGTCGACGGGACCAGCGGCGGGCGCGGCGGCTCGATGCACATCTTCGACCGCGAGCACCGCTTCATGGGTGGCTACGGCGTCGTCGGCGGCAACCTGCCGATCGCCGCCGGCCTGGCGCTCGCCTCGGAGTACAAGGGCGAGGACGCGGTCACCGTCTGCATGTTCGGCGACGGCGCCTCCAACGCCGGCAACTTCGGTGAGACGATGAACCTCGCTGCGCTCTGGAGCCTGCCAGTCCTCTTCCTGGTCGAGAACAACCTCTACGGGATGGGCACCTCGGTCGAGCGTCACTCCGCCCAGACCGATCTCTCCAAGAAGGCCGAGGGCTACGGCATCGCCGGCGAGCGGATCGACGGCATGGACGTGCTGGCCGTGCGCGAGGCGGTCGCCGAGGGCATCCGGCTCGCCCGCGAGGAGCGCCGCCCGACGATGCTCGAGGCCTTCACCTACCGCTACCGCGGCCACTCCGCTGCCGATCCCGAGGTCTACCGCGAGCGCGAGGAGGTCGAGGAGTGGCAGACGAAAGACCCGATCGAGAGCTTCGCCCGGCGCTGCATCGATGCCGGCGTCCTGGGTGAGCGCGAGTTGAACGAGGTGCGCGAGAAGGCTGAGGAGACGGTGCTGGCCGCGGTCGAGTTCGCCGACGCCTCACCCGAGCCGCCGCTCGACACGCTCTACGAAAATCTTTACGTGCTCGACAGCGATGCCGGCTGGTACGCAGTCGACGAGCGCAGCCCGGAGCCGCATCGCGGTGAGCACGAGGACCACATGCCGGCGGCAGCACGCGAGCTCGCCGAAGCCGGGGCCGCCTACGCCGGGCAGCCCGACGGTCCGCGCCCCAACCCGGCCGAGCAGGGGGATGCCCAGGAGGGCGTCGAGCCCGAGGTCGCCGAAGAGGGCGGGGATTCGCCGATGGCCGAGGAGGTCGAGGACTAGTGATCCCTCCGGCAAATTCAGGCACTGATCTGGCGGCTGCAAACCTTCGCCGGCCTTTGTCCTCGGTCGGCCAAATAGTCACCACTATTTGGCCTCCCTGCGTCCGTGGCCGACTCGGTTTTCGCGCGCCAGCTCAGCACCTGACCTACCGGAGGGATCACTAATGGCCGAGCTGCGCATGCGCGAGGCGCTCCGAGATGGAATGGCCGAGGAGATGCGCCGCGACGAGGCGGTGCTGGTGATGGGTGAGGACGTCGGCGTCTTCCAGGGCGCGTTCAAGGTGACCGAAGGGCTGCTCGACGAGTTCGGCGAGCGGCGGGTACGCGATACGCCGATCTCCGAGAACACGATCGTCGGGACGGGCGTCGGCGCCGCGATGGCCGGGCTGCGGCCGATCGTCGAGCTGATGACGGTCAACTTCTCCTTGCTCGCCTTGGACCAGATCGTCAACCACGCCGCCGCGATCCCCTACATGTTCAACGGCCAGGCGCGGGTGCCGATGGTGATCCGCATGCCCGGCGGCGGCGGCCACCAGCTTGGCCCCACCCACTCGCACAGCTTCGAGGCGCTCTTCCTGCAGGTGCCGGGACTGCTCGTCGCCTGTCCCTCGACGCCGGCCGACGGCAAGGCGCTGCTCAAGGTCGCGATCCGCGACGACAACCCGGTGGTCTTCATCGAGCACGAGAGCCTTTACGGACGACGCGGCGAGGTCGCCGAGGACGAGGAGGAGCTGCTGCACTTCGGCGAGGCGGCGGTGCGCTGCGAGGGCTCCGACGTGACCATCGTCGGCATCCTCAAGATGGCTCACGTCGCCCAGGACGCGGCGCGGGTGCTCGCTCACGAGCACAGCGTCTCGGCCGAGGTGATCGATCCGCGCACCCTGCGCCCGCTCGACCTCGACACGATCCTCGAGTCGGTGCGCAAGACCAACCGCGCGGTGATCGTCGAGGAGGGCTGGCCGCATGGCGGCGTCGGCGCCAACCTGGCGACGCTGATCACCGAGCAGGCCTTCGACCACCTCGATGCGCCGGTCCAGCGGGTGACCGGGGCCGACGTGCACATGCCTTACTCGCGGCGATTGGAGCAGGCGGCGATTCCGCATGAGGAGCATGTGGTGCAGGCGGCGTTGGCTACGTTGGAGGGGTCGCTGTGAGCGGGGTTGGCGCGCGGGTCCTGTCGTGGGGGTGGGGTGCCCTCCTTGCGCTGCGCGCTGCTTCGGGCAACGGGATATCGCGGTCCGAAAGACGAAACCGTGCCCTCAGCAGCCTCCGCGCGGCGGAGATCACCCCACCCCCACGCCACCCACGCGAGCATCCACGATCAGGGACAGCTCATGCCTGACGTCGTCATGCCCAGATTGTCCGACTCCATGGAGGAGGGAACGATCCTGCAGTGGCTCAAGCAAGTGGGCGACGACGTCGCCGTGGGAGATGAGCTGGTGGAGATCGAGACCGACAAGGCGAACATGGCGTACGAAGCCGACGTGGCGGGTGCGCTTACGGAGATTCTCGTCCAAGAGGGCGAGACCGTCGCCATCGGCACCCCGATCGCTCGGATCGGCGAGGGCGACGGGGAGAGTAGGGACGGCGAAAGCTCAGACCGCTCGACCGCGGGTCCTGTCGCCGCAGGGGACCCACCGCCCCCTGCGGTAGCTAAAGCTTCCTCGGGGGCGGTCCCCCATACGGCGCCACCCGCGGACAAGGCGGAGGCCAAGCCCTCACCAGCTCCAGCCGAAGACGGTCGTCCGAAGGCGTCTCCGGTAGCTCGGCGGATCGCGAAGGAGCGCAGCATCGAGCTTTCCCGGCTTCAAGGCTCAGGGCCGGGTGGGCGCATCGTCAAGGCCGATGTGGAGCAGGCAGCTTCCGCGGGTGGCGCGGACGCGGGGGGGCCGAGAACGGAGGCCCCGCCCCCGCCCGCAGGCCCCCCCGCGCTCGCGACGGGCCCCGCGGTCGATACCCCCCGTCCCGAGACAGCGAAGGGCGAGACCACCTACGAAGACCCCTCCAAGCTCCAGTCGACCGTCGCCCGTCGCATGGCGGAGTCGAAGGCGACGGCGCCGCACTTCTACCTCGAGGCCGAGGTCGAGATGAGCCGCCTGGTCGAGGCGCGCAAGCAGATCAAGGCGTCCGCACAGGAGGGTGACGTGGTGCCATCGTTCAACGACATGGTGGTCAAGGCCTGCGCCCTGGCACTGCGCGAGCATCCGCGGGCCAACGGGGCCTACCGGGACGGCCGTTTCGAGCTCTACTCGCGGGTCAACGTCGGCGTCGCGGTGGCGGCGAACGATGCGCTCGTCGTTCCGACTGTCTTCGACGCAGACCAGAAGAGCCTGCGGCAGATCGCAAGCGAGTCGCGGACGCTGGCGCAGCGAGTGCGCGACGGCCAGATCACACCGCCGGAGCTTTCCGGGGCAACGTTCACCGTCTCCAACCTGGGCATGTTCGGGATCGACAGCTTCGCCGCGGTGATCAACCCTCCCCAGGCCGCGATTCTCGCGGTCGGCGCCATTACTGAGCGTCCGGTGGTCCGCGATGGCGCGATCGCCAGTGCCCACCTGATGCGCGTCAACCTCGCCTGTGACCACCGCATCCTCTACGGCGCCGCCGGTGCCGAGTTCCTGGCCCGCATCCGCTCCCTCCTCGAAGAGCCCTTGTCGCTGGCCCTCTAAATCGAGTGACGACTTGACACCCCTATAGGGTCATTAACTCATCAGTCGATTGATCAGCACGTCTTTCTCGCGCCAGTCACCGCGTTCCACGCTCGGCCCACAGAGAAGTCGGCAGCCACCCGAAACACCCCGGGGTGGGCGGCGCGGGCGACGGTCCACTCGCCGCGGCGGATGATGCAGCCCGAGCCGCGGGCGATCGACCAGTAGGGCGTGAAGTTGACGCGCACGAGGAAGTCGCCCGGCTGCTGCACTTGGAGGGCGAGGCCCTGACGACCAACCCAGAGCAGCTGCGCAGCCGCCGGCCCAATCGGCTCGACCAGGGGCTCGGGATCGCGCACTGCATAGATGCGCCAGTGCGCTGAGCTCCAGCGCAGATCGAGATAGGGCGACCCGCTGCGGATCAGACGACTCTCGCCGACCGAGGAGTAGTCGGGTGGCGCGTCGGGCAGGGCGACGTAGGAGATCGCGTTGCTGCGCAGCCAGTGCCGGTAAGAAGCATGGTTGAGCAGCTCCTCGTCGCCGTAGAAGATGTCGTCGCGGGTAGTGTCGAGCTGCCGCAGCCATCCTCGCGCCAGGTCGACCTGCGAGGCCAGATAAGCCGACTCCCAGTGGTTGGCTGTTGGCGGCACCTCGACCCGCACCCCTGGCCCGGCGTTCTCGCGCAGCCACTCGGCCGCCGGCTGGAAGTACTCGCGCGAGGTGGAGGGGTCGCCAACGCTGCGGGCAATCTGGCTGACGCTGGCGGTCACCTGCCAGTAGAGCCCGCCGGCCATGAAGAGGGCCAGAAACCAGGGGGCGACGCGCGGCCTGCGCGCCAGGACCACGGCAGCCAGGACCGGGCCGCCGAAGAGGGCGCCGAGCCGAACTGAGTTGCCGCCCATCGGGTTGGGGACCAGCCAGATGACGATCGAGACGAGCAGGTAGGCGACGATCGCCCAGCGCAGCTGCCGCTCCTCGCCGCGCAGCTGCCGCGTGACGAACAGCGCCGACCCGCACCAGAGCGGGATCGCGATAAAGGAGGAGAAGGCGAAGGGAAACTGGCCGGCGCTCGGGAAGAGCACGTTTGGGACCAGTATCAGGGCGAGAGCGATGGATGCCGTCCATAGGGCAGGGGTGCTGATCCTGTCGTCTGCCGAAAGCGCTCGACCACGGGTCCTGCCGCGACCTCGGGGGGGCCTGCGGGCGGGGGCGGGGCCTCCGTTCTCGGCCCCCCCGAGTCCGCGCCACCCGCGGGAGAGACCGATCCAGTCGACGGCGGACCCCGTGCCGGCGATCAGGACTCCCGCCAGGAATACGGCTGCAACTGGGCTGGAGAGGGCGCAAGCGGCGGCACCGAGAAGAGCGAGCTTGATCCGGCTGGTTTGCAGGGCACGCAGGGACGCCAGGCCGAACGCCACCCCCAGCGCGAAGGTGAGCTGGCCGTCGGCGAGCAGCGTGACGACGCCGGCGGCAAACCAGAGGGTTGCCCAGCGCGACGCCTCGCCCCAGCGGTCGCGGACGAGCCGGTCGAAGAGATAGGAGGAGGCGATCACCGAGACGGTGCCGACCAGCTGCGGCCCGAGCATGGCCGCGAGCGGTGGGAAGAGGAAGCTGTAGGTGAGGGTGTAGTGGCCGCCGTACCAGCTGCCGTTCCAGATCGCCAGGCCAGCCTGCTGGAAGAGCTCGGCGCGGAAGACCTGGGCAGCGAGATCGCCGACCTGCGGGTTCCAGGCGAGCATCGCCGCGGCGAGCAGCGAGCTGAGTGCGACGGCGGGAAGCCAGTCTGGTCGGAGGGCCTTCGACTGGACCATGGGGGACGGCGCCAAGGATAGAGCGGCGCCGTGCAACGATTTCGAGAATGAGCGCTGAACTCCTCGTCGTCCGCTGCGGCCTCGTCCCCTACGAGGAGGCCGAGGTCGCCCAGCGCTGGCTGCGCGACGCTCGCCAGGAAGGGGCGATCCCAGACGTGCTGCTGCTGCTCGAGCACCCGCCTGTCTACACCCGCGGGCGCCGCTCGAGCGAGGAGGAGCTGCCGATGGCGACCGAGTGGTACGAGATGCAGGGGATCGAGGTGCGCGACACCGACCGCGGCGGGCGCGTCACCTACCACGGCCCCGGCCAGCTGGTCGCCTACCCGATCGTCGACCTGAAGCCCTACGCCAATGACGTGCACGAGTACGTTCGCCGACTCGAGCAGGTGGCGATCGAGGGTCTCGGCCGACAAGGGGTCGTTGCGACGACGATCGAGGGCCTGACCGGCGTCTGGACCGAGGGCGAGCCCCCCGGGCTGGCGGCGCGTCTTGCCGAGAGCCCCCTGGACGCAGACGGCATCGGCCGGCCCGGCAAAGAGGCGCGCAAGATCGGCTCGATCGGCCTGCACGTCAGCCGCGGCATCACCACCCACGGCCTGGCGATCAACGTCAACAACGACCTGCAGCCCTTCGAGTGGATCGTGCCTTGCGGGATCAACGGCTGCCAGGTCACCTCGCTGAGCCGCGAGCTGGGAGCCGAGCAGGACCTCGACGCGTTCGCCGCCACGATCGTCGATCGCTACGCCGAGATCCATCAGCGCATCCCCGCAAGCGCCGACCCCGCCGACCTCGGGCTCGACAACGCTAGGCTCGGCGTCGCATGAGCGAGACGCACGCCGACCCACTCACCAACCCTGCAGCCAACGCCGGCCAACCCACGGCGACCGCCTCCCCACCCGCCGAACGTGTCCACGTCACCCGCTCGCGTTCCAAGCCCGGCGGGACCGGAGCAGCTGAGGGCGCCGACACCGTCCCCTTCCGCCGCGCTCGCAAGCCGCCCTGGTTGAAGGTGCCGGCGCCCGGCGGTCCCACCTATCGGCGTCTCAAGTCGATGATCGGCAGCGAGCGCCTGCACACCGTCTGCGAGGAGGCCAACTGCCCCAACGTCGGCGAGTGCTGGGAGCGCGGCACGGCGACCTTCATGATCCTCGGCGACGTCTGCACTCGCCGCTGCGGCTTCTGCAACGTGAAGACCGGCGTGCCGAGCTGGAACGACCCGCTGGAGCCGGCGCGCGTCGCCAATCAGGTGAGGCGGATGGGGCTGCGCCACGCGGTCGTCACCTCGGTCGACCGCGACGACCTGCCCGACTACGGGGCAAGCGCCTTCGTCGGCGTGATCCGCTCGATCCGCATGCAGGCGCCGGGCTGCAAGGTCGAGATCCTCACCCCCGACTTCCGCGGCCAGGAGATGCCGCTGGCCAAGGTGATCCACGAGCGACCCGACGTCTTCAACCACAACGTCGAGACCGTGCCCCGTCTCTACCCGGTGGCGCGGCGCGGCTCGAAGTTCCTGCGCTCGGCGCGGGTGCTGAGGATGGCCAAGGAGATGGGCGGCAGCGAGGTCGTCACCAAGTCTGGGCTGATGGTCGGCCTCGGCGAGTCCTTCGAGGAGATGATCGAGGCGTTCGGAATCCTGCGCGAGCACCGCGTCCAGGTGCTGACCGTGGGCCAGTACCTGCGGCCGACCGAAAACCACCTGCCGGTGGTCCGCTACTGGCACCCGGAGGAGTTCGAGGCGCTGGAGAAGGCGGCCTACGAGCTCGGCTTCGAGTCGGTGGCCTCAGGCCCGTTGGTGCGCAGCTCCTACCACGCCGACCAGAATCTGCCCGAGCGGGCGCTGGCCGGTTAGGACGCAGCGAGCAATTCTCGCCGCGTCATCTCGCGGGCAAAGGCGACGACGTCGTCGAGGGCGCGGGTCTGGTCGATCGAGAAGCGCTGGGCGAGGCCGGCGGCCAGCTCATCCACCCGGCGTGGCTGCTCGAGCTGGTCCCAGATCCAGGCGCCGGTCGCGTTGAGACGCACGGCGATCTCCGCCTCGACGTCGAGCAGCACCGTCTCCTCGGGAAGCTCGCCGTGCACGGCGCGGTCCGTGCGCCGCAGGGTCGTCCCCGCTCCTATCTGCTCGAGCTCCACGGTTCCATAGCCTACGACCGGATGGGGAGCCTCTATGGATTCGAGGTCGAGAGCGACCTCCAGCTGCGACGCCTCAACTCAGCGCCTGGGGGCCGGGGCAAACTCAAAGTCGAGGCGGCAGAGCTGCCCGCGGCTGACGGCGAGCCGGTCAGCACGCTCACCGATGACGCCGGTCGCTGCTGGTACGCGTCATACGAGCTCGACTGCAATGCCTGCCTGCTGCAGCTGCCGCCGACCGGCAGCTTCCTGCTCGAGCCAGAGGCGGGCCGGATCGGCGTCGAGGCCGGGAGCGGGGACGAAGAGCTGCTCGAGCACCGGATCGCCTCCTCTGCGATCTGCACCCTCTTGGCAATGCGCGGCGACCTCGCCCTGCACGCCGCCGCGGTTGAGGTAGAGGGGCGCGCAGTCGTCTTCTGCGGACCAACCCAGCGGGGCAAGTCGACGCTGGCCCGAGTCCTGGGCGAGATGGGCTACGGCCTGCTGAGCGAGGACGGCATCGCGATCGAGCTCGATCCAAGGGGGCCGATCGCGCATCCGGGCGCCCGCGGGGTGCGGGTGCGCCGGGCAGATGGGAACGGCCGCCAGCGCAGCGAGCTGCTGGCCGATCCCGGGCCGGGAGAGCCGGCGGCCGGCCGGGTCGTCACGCTCGTCCTGCTTGGCGAGCGCGGCGCATCGCTCGAGGTCAAGCCACTGGAGCCTTACCGCGCCTTGGCGCTGCTCACACCGAACCTGATCCACACCGGAAGTCGTGCCGGAATCGCCGCGGCCTTCGCGGGGCTCGCCCGCCTGCTGAATGACGTGCCGGCCTTCACCGCCAGCCTCCCGGACGACCTCGACGCCCTGCCGGAGGCTTCGCTGGATCTGCTCGACAAGGCCGCCCGCCGCGATTAGACTCAGCCGGCAGATCCGCCTCATTGAGGAACCAGATCCAAGGGAGAGATAGTGAGCGACACGCAGCCCCAGCCCTACGAGCCGCCCAGCGTCGAAGAGATCGAGACCGACGGTGCGCCGGTCAGCACCGCCCCCGGAACCACCCTGCAGATCCCCGGCTAAGAGAAGCGATGAGCGATCCGACCCCGTATGAGCCGCCGAGCGTCGAGGAGATCGACGCCGAGGGCTACCCGATCGGCACCGTCGCCGGCATCAGTCAACCGCAGCTCTAGGTGCACCGTGCCCGGGCGGCACCGCCACGGCGGCCGCCCGGGGGACTGAGATGCGCAGGCGCGAGGACAGCTTCACCTTGGGGAGACTGCTCTGGCGCCTTGGGCGGCGCCCGCCGCGCAGCCTCCTTGCCGCGCCCGAGCGGCCGATCGGGGCGAAGCTCGAGATCACCTACGCCTGCAACCTGCGCTGCGGCTTCTGCTACACGGACTCTCCGCGACACACGCTGCAGCGCACGGCGGAGCTCAGTGACGACGAGTGGCGCCAAGTGGTGCGCGAGTCGCTCGATTTGGGGATCGTCGAGGCGGTCGTAACCGGGGGCGAGCCGTTCCTGCGCCGGGAGCTGACCCTCGAGCTGATCGAGACGCTGTCCTCGGCAGGCGCCGGGGTGACGCTGAACACAAACGGCTGGTTCGTCGACGAGGAGGTGGCGAGCCGACTCGGGGCCTTGGCCGGCGTAACCGCCCACGTCTCGCTCGACGGCGCGCGTGCCGGATTGCACGACGGATCGCGCGGGGTCCCCGGCAGCTGGCGGCGGGCTGTCGAGGGCATCGACCAGCTGCTTGGCGCCGGGGTCGGCGTCTGCGTCGTGCACGTGGTCACGCCCGGCAATGAGGACGGCGTCCCCGATTTCCTCGAGCAGATGTGGACGCTGGGCGTGCCCTGGGTGCGGATGACACCGGTGGTGGTGACCGGCGCAGCCGCGCGGGGCGGCGAGTGGAAGGTCTCGCGACGCGCCCGGGACGGGGCGGCCGAGGACTTCCGGCGGCGGCGTGGTGAGGTGATGCGAATCCAGGTCCAGCCCGGTACCGGCGGCGGCCTCAGCCTGCAGGGACGGGCCGCGCCCGGCAGCTTTCTCGTGCGGCCCAACGGGGACGTGCGGCCCGACTCGCTGCGGCCCTTCCGCTTCGGCAATGCAATCCGCGACGGGGTCGAGACCTGCTGGGCGGCGATCCGCGAGGGCTGGGACGACGAGCGGATCAATCGCTGGGCAGACGCGATGAAGGGACCGGAGGATCTGCGCAAGTCGGACCTCATCGCCTACCTCGATGATGAGCTCTCCCTAGTGGGTGGTCAGTCGGGCCCGCCTCGGCGGAACGGGGGAGGTTCCGGCGAGTCGGGCCCGACTGACCTCTCAAAGCCGACGCGTTCAGGACGGGAAGCGAAGGTTCCAGAGCCCACTCCCCCTCCAGCGGTCGACCCGGCTCAGGAGCTTTTGGAGGCTCGGGCGAAGGTGCGGGAGCTGGCCGGCCGGCGGCGATACCGGCACGCGCCGCTGCGCTGGTCGGGCAGCCCCCGGCAGCGCTTCGTGCGACTGGTCGGCGACGGCAGCTACCTGCGGCTGAACGAGTCCGGCAGCGTGATCATGGATGCCCTCGACGGCGGCACGCTCGCCGATGCGGCCGGCGCGCTGCGGGCGCGCTATGACATCGATGAGGAGCGCGCCCGAGCGGATGCGGTGACGACCACCCGCGAGCTGCTGAAGCGTGGAGTCGTCGTCGCGGCGGACGCCTCCGGCTCCTTCCCTGCAGAGCCAGGCACGTCCGACCTACCGGGCTCCGAGCCAAACGGCTGAGCTGGCCTCAGACCAGCTCAGGCCGTCTGGGATGGACCACTCGCAGCTGATGATCGGGCTCGCCGGCCGAGCCCGCTACACAGGCTCGGCCAAGTAGGCGAGCAACCGCTCCATTCCCGCTTCCGCGACGATGCGGCGCTGCTCGTCGGCGCCACTGCCCTCGTGCAAGATCCTCTCGACCTCCTCGAGCGCCGACTCGGCACCGAGCTCGCGAGCGTAGGGCCGAACCGAGTCGAGCATCCTGCGGGCGACGTCGCGGGCGGGCGCCGGCGTCTCCTCATCGAGCAGGATCTCAGCGTCGAGGCCGTGGCTCGAGGCCTGGAAGTAGGACTCCTCCAGGGCCTCGCGCGATAGGGCCGACTCACTTGGCGCGTCGAGCTCCTTGGCGGCGATCGCTTGGATCAGGGTGGCGATCCCGGTCGACGCGAGCGGTGTGCGCTGCACGTCGAGGGCGCGCACCTCGACCGTGCCGAGCCGCGGATGGGGCCGCACGTCCCACCAGATGTAGGTGTAGTCGTCGACGCCGGCCGCGACGATCAGCTGATCGGCAACTCGGCAGAAGTCCTCGTAGTCGCGGAAGTGGCGCGGCACCTGGAAGCGCGGGTAGCTGCGCACGACCGAGGTGCGGGCGCTGGCGTGGCCGGAGTCGGCTCCCTCCTGGAACGGGGAGTTGGCGCTCAGCGCCTGCAGCACCGGCAGGTAGAGGCGAAAGGCGTTGGCGAGCTGCACGGCGACCTCGGGATCGGGCATGCCGACGTGCACGTGGAGGCCGCAGGGCGGCGTCCTCAGCAGGCTGCCGAGGTCCTCGCTGACCACTTTGTAGCGCGGTTTGTCGACCAGCCGTGTATCGCCTGCGCGGGCGGTCGGGTGCAGACCGGAGCCGAGCATGCCGAAGCCCGCCTCGCGGATCGCGCGCCGTGCCTCCCGCAGCTGGTCCAACACTTCGTCCGGCCCGTGGCAGACACCGGTCTTCAGCTCGATCTGTTCGGTGAAGATCTCCGAGGAGACGCGCTGACCAAGCGGCCCCTGGATGCTCTCGAGCACCTCTTCGGCAGTCGAGTCCAGCTGAAAATGCTCATCGACGAGCAACAACTCCTCCTCGACGCCGAGCGAGAGCGGCGGCGAGGCGCCGAAGTGGTGGCGGTAGCGTCCCGGCGCGTCCTGACTCTCGGGCGATGGCGATCCGTCCCTGAACGTCACCGCCTCCCGTTACCCGGAGACCGGATCGGAGAATCGTTGCGGTGAGTGCAAGGGCGGGGATAGCTGGGAAGAGGCCGACACGCGTTCGTAGCGGCGAATTTTCAGTTCCGACACTTCGAGGTCTTTTTCTGTAACCGCAGGAGACCGAGGATCGCCAGGTACCCCGAATCAGCAGCTTCTATGGGATCACGATCTGGATGTGCCACGACGAGATTCACCACCGAGGCCGCCTCCATTTCCATGCCCGGTATGGCGATGCAGAGGCTTCCGTTGGTGCCCATTGAGCCCCTTGCGTAGCCGCCACTACCATCAAGTCATGCGCAGCACGCCACTTTTGATCGAAGCCACCCCATCCGCCGGCTGTTTCGTCCACCTCCGCTTCGAGGATGGTCTCACCGCCGACGTCGACCTCTCTTATCTGCTCGACTACGGCGGCGTCTTCGAGCCCCTACGAGACCCCGAGTACTTTCGCCAGCTCCGCGCGGACCCCGATGCCGGCACGATTGTCTGGCCCAACGAAGCCGACGTCGCACCCGAGACCCTCTACGCGCACGCCAAACAGAGCGCTGCTGCCACCGCTTAGCGCCAAAACGAGTGGAGCCAGCCGGGATCGAACCGGCGACCTCCGCGTTGCAAACGCGGCGCTCTGCCAGCTGAGCTATGGCCCCGCAGGGAAAGTTTAGGCGGGATTCGGCTAGCTGGATACGGCGCGCGTGTACCGGACCGGGAGGACAGCGCGGCGATGGCGATCGGCCAAAGCCGCGGCCGCCTAGTCGTCGAAGTCGAAGTCCTTGGGCGGCTTCTGCTCAAACCAGAGCTGGTCGTCCTCGGGGGCCTCCTCGAGGAAATCCGGGGTCTCCTCGAGCACGTCCTCCTCGCCGCGTTGCGCTTCGGTGGCCGGCGGACCAGCCGGCTCCTCCTCTGCCTCTTCGTCCTCGTACTCGACCTGCGGCTCGTCGGCCAGTTCGGGCTCATCGGCAAGCTCCGCCGCCGGCTCGATCGGCGCCTCGAGCGCCTGGTCGAGTTCGTCGGAGAGCCGCTGCTCGTTCCAGAAGGCGTCGTCCTCGTCTTCGTAGTCCTCGTCGTCGTCCGGAGCCGGCCCCTGGATCTTCACCTCGGCCTCTTCCTCGTCCTCGAGGCCGGCCAGCGGGTCGGTGGGTGCCAGGCGGGGCTCGGCGATCTCCTCTTCGACCAGCTGCTCGTCGCTGGGGCTCGGCGGCTCCTGGGCAGCGAGCTCCTCCTCGACGTCGAACATCTCGGTCGGCTGTGCGGCGATCGCGTGGCGCTCTTCGGTGTCAGGACCGGCCGGCTCGGGGGTGGGCTCCGGCTCAGCCGGCGGCTCGGGTTCGGCTGACGTGGCAGCCTCGGGGGCCTTGGGAATCTCGTGCTCCATCGCCGGTTGCTCCCCGGCCGGCGCGCCCTCGTCGGTCGGCTCCTCGGCGCCAGCTGCCTCCTCCGCTGCGGCAGCGGGCTCCTCGAGCGGGGCTGACGGGGGGGCCTCCTGCAAATCGGCGATCGAGGGTGGCTCGCGGCGGGGCGCCGGTGGCTCGGACACCTCCGGCTGCTTCATGAACTCGGTCGGCGCCTCAGCGAGCGGATCGTGAGCGGCAGCGGCATCGCCAGGCCGCTCGGCCTGACCGAACGCCTCGTCCTCGAGCTGCTTCAGCTCGGAATTGGCCGCGCCGTGCTGGCGCTTCAGCTCCAAATGCTCGCGTATCGCCTCGTCGAGAATGCCCATTGGCTGCGTCCCAGGCCGGGAAGCTAAAGCCTATGCGGTTATCCTTCGCCTTGCGAGGGCCCTGGGACGATCCTCCCAGCCACGCACTCGGGGCTATAGCTCAGCTGGAAGAGCGCCTGGATCGCACCCAGGAGGTCGGCGGTTCGAGTCCGCCTAGCTCCACTGTCAGAAGTCCCTGCACGTCAGGGGCTTCTGCATTTTCGGAATCCCCAGCGATGCCACCGAATCGCGCTCCATTTGAGCCACTAGTGGCTCAAATCCCGCGGATTGCTGGGGATTGCCGCCGATTCGGGGCGATTTCCGCTCGCATTCCCGGCGCAACGGAGCTACGGTCGCCGCCCACATAAGCAAGTGGCCCCAGCGGCGCGCAAACGCCCTGGGGCCTGGCACCGAAGCCTAGACTTCGATGCAAGCGAAACGGTACTCGCCTTAGCCCCTTCGGGGGCGCATCCTGGCCGGCTTCGGTGCCCACCGAAAAGGAGGGCGCGCATGGATGCCGAGGGCCAGGATTTGGGACCGCACAAGCCGGTTTCTGACGCGCTGATCATCGCCGCGATCGAGCGCGCCATCTGCCACGGAGCCGAACAGGCTTGGATCGCCGTAGTCGGCGAACACCTCGGCTTCCAGTGGTCAGCCCACAACACGCGCAGGCTGCGCCTCCAGCTCGAATGCCTGCGGGTCAAACGGGGTTGGGTGGCAAGCGATGAGCGGCATGGCCGCGAGTATTGGCGGCTGACCGCCGCCGGCCGGCGCAGGCTCGCGCAGGCCCGTCGAAAAGGTGAAGTTGACGAGCTGCCAGAGGCGCCCCAGCATCGGGACTGGCGCCTTGCCCGAGCCGCCGCGACCGATCGAGTCGACGGCTTCCGCGAACTGGTCTACGAGGCCGTTGAGGATGCCGGCGAGGTGATGGTCGCCCCCCAGGGTGCCCACAACTCGGCGACGTGGCTTGAGCTGGCCGAACGCCTGCGGGCCGCACTCTGGCTCATGGGTTCCGCGACCTACTGCCTGGAGGAGTGGGCCGAGCCTGACGACGCCCGCCCCGATTTCGACCCTGACCCTGGCCCTGCGCCGGGCCGCCGCGTCACTTCTGCCTGGGACAAAAACGAAGCAACGGCTAAGGGGGCCGAACAATGAGCAAGAAACAGCAGCCCAAGAAAGCCACCCCGCCCACCGGGCGCTTGCGCCCCGGCGAGCTGGACGGCCTCGTACTCGACTACATGCGGCGGCACAAAAAGGATTGGCCGCTGACCGCAACCGCGATCGGGAAAGGCATCGGCCGCTCCTCCGGCGCAGTTGCCAACTGCCTCGCTCGGCTAGCCAAGAAAAAGAAGGCTCGCCAGGCAAAACGGAAGCCGCGGGCTTACGACCTGAAAGTGGCGAAGTAGCCATGAACGACTGTCCGCATCGAGCAGGGGGGCGTGGCCGACGCCGGCTGCGCCTCCCCGAGGTGAACCCACCTGACCTCAACCACGCGGTCCTGACCGGAACGCTTATGGGCGATCCCCGGCCCGGAAGGAACCCGGTCGGCGATCCCGTCACCTTGCTTCGGATGGAGTTCCCGGTGGCTGACCCTTCACAGCCGCAGTTGTTGTGGGGATGGGGCAGCTTTGACGTCGAAGTACCCGAGGAAATCGCCAGCCGGCGCGTGACGGAACTAGAAGGCGGCGCCCCGATATTGGCGGCGGGACGACTCAGCGAGCGCTGGGTGATCGAGAACGGCCGCAGCTGCAAGCGAGGGGTGATCGTCGCCGCCCTGATCCATTCCGGCCCGCCACCCGAGCCACTTGACGAGCTGCTTCTACCAGGAGGCCGACCGTGACCGACCGCGAACTTTGCCGCCGGTTCGCCGAGAACATGCGGCGCTGCCGCCAGAGCGCCGGGCTTTCCTACGACGCCCTGGGCGACCGTGCCGACCTTCACAAGAGCGAGATCGACAAGCTGGAGAAGGCCCAGCGCGAGCCGCGCCTTACGACGATCTTCCGGGTGGCGGCGGGCCTTCGGGTGTCGCCTTGTCACCTGCTCGATGGCATCGACCAACCGGATTGACCTTCGGCTATGGGTGCCAAGCCTCAAACGCAAGCCGTATCGAGAGTCAAGGGCCGCTTTGCCGAGAATCTGATTCTCCTCCGAAGCCGGGTTGGTCTCTCTCAAGGGAAAACTGAGCCGGACCAGGTTTGACGGAGACCGTTTTAGTTGGTTTCCAATTTAAGAGAGATTGCTCAGTTGGACCTCCTGGGCAACGTATAGGTCCTCGAACTCAGCGGGT
>DATNHC010000054.1:0-24079 GCA_035605155.1 Solirubrobacterales bacterium | reverse complement strand
GAAGCCGATCGGCGGGTGGCCGGCGGCCACGCGGAAGAATCTCGTGATCGGATCTTCCGGCTTGCACTGGTTCTCGATCGGGTCTTCCCAACATGTGCCGGCCTGCCAGCCATCTTCAGCTGTTGGAGGGTTGTTCTGCGGTGCGATGATGTCTCCGGTGTCGGCCTGAGCGGCCGGCACCGCGGCTACAAGCCAGAGGGCCACCACCATGAAAGCGATCAGACGCCTAACCATTCATTCTCTCCTCGGTTCGCATTGACGTAAACCCAGTCCCTGCGTGGCGCCGTGCTGCTTCCCGACACCTAAGGTACACACTCTCGACCTTCGGCAAAGCGTAGAAATCCGCAAATGCCCCGCATAGGACACGAATTTGTGTCACTGATGTCGGGGACCGGCCGACACAGCCGACTCTCGGTATCTACCCGTTACTCGAGAACTTCGAACCGCCAGATGGCGGGCGAGCGGTCGGTCAAGCCGCCGGGCTGGCGGGCCTTGACGCGAAAGACGTGATCGCCGGGGCGAAGACGCGCTGTGGTGAACGGCGAGCGGCAGCGCCTGAAGGGCCGGCGGTCGAGCTTGCAGAGGAAGATCGAGCCGCTGCGACTGGCGCTGAAGCCGAAGCTGGGTGTGCGATCGTGGGTGTGCTTCGGGGGCCTGCGGCCGAGCTTCGTTTGCGGCCGGTCTCCGCCTCCGCCTCCGCCTCCGCCCCCCTGCCCCGGATAGCCGCCCCCTGGTCCCCCCGCTGCGCAGGCTCGCTCGCTGGGCGCGACCGAGTTGGGGCGCGGCGCCGGGAAGGCATCGCTGAAGTCGGCGGCGCTGTCATTGCGATCGTCGGCGAGCTCGAGCAGGGTCGGGCAGCCGGGAACAAGCGTGCGGCGCAGCGCCATTCCGTCGGGAATACCGAGCGGGTCGGCCGGGCTGCCAGCGGGCGAGCTGAGCGAGCCGCCGAAGCTGCCCCAGGAGACGCAATCGAGGGTCTCCCAGCAGACAGCGCCGCCGGCAGGATCGAGCTTGCCGCCAGCCGTTCCCTTATCGGCGGCAAACCCGAATTGGGACTCGGCCTCGGCAGTGGCGATCACGATCGTGCTCTGCGTGGCGCCGCGCGCCACGTCGGCGTCGAAGATGACCGAGCCGAGCGATGCTCCGGCGCCGTCGAAGAAGTCGACCCGGTGTCCTTTGACGAACTCCTGACCCGACGCGTACATCTGCAGCTCGACGTACTCGGCGTTCGGGCTCGCGCTCGAGCCCGGATAGATCTCGCGCAGCATCACCAGATGGAAGGTCGAGGTAGTCGCGCTATTGCGCGATTTACCTTGGCCTCGTTTGCAGCGTTTGCCGGAGCGCCGCAGCGAGTGAGCGTGCGCACCGTGATTGGCCTTGCGCCGGCAGCGTTTGCGGAAGCGTTTCTTGCGGGGTGGGGTCGTGACGGTGGGAGTGGCAGCCGGGGGCGGCGGCGGTCCGGTCGAGGCTGGTGGCGACGAAGCGGGCACGGCGACCAGGAAGGTGCGACCGGCCGGCGTTGGGTCGACGTTCTGGCTGGCGTCGATCGCTCTCACCTGGAAGGCGTGCGAGCCATTGCCGAGATTCGTATAAGTGAGCCCGGCAGACGGACAGGTGGCGAAGGCCGCTCCGTCGAGCTTGCACTCGAAGCTCGAGCCGGCCTCGGTGGAGTGGTAGGTGAAGGCTGCGGTGGAGCTTTCGCTCGGGTCGGGCGGGGCGCTGTCGATCAGCGTGTCTGGCGGGGTCGTGTCCACCAACGAGTTGTCGACCGTCCATTCGTAGATCGCCGGGCCGCCCTGGTTGTCGGCTGCATCGGTCGCCCGCACCTTGAAGGTGTGCTCGCCGTCATTGAGGCCGGTATAGGTCTTGCCGGAGGAGCAGGCGGAGAAGGAGTCAGCCGCGGCAGCCTCGGCGAGGCTGCACTGGAAGCTCGATCCCGTCTCGCTCGCGTGGAAGGTGAACGAGACGCTCCCGCCGGGGCTGGGATCCGCAGGTTTGCCGTCGATCGTCGCCAGCGGCGCGGCGGTGTCGACTTTCCAGCTGTAGCTGGCCGTGTCACCGAGAAACCCGGCTTCGCTCTTGGCGCGCACCTGGAAGGTGTGAGAGCCATCGGCCAGTGGGCCTGGGTATGCAATCCCCGTGTCATCGCAAGCGGCGAAAGCAGCCGCGTCGAGCTTGCATTCGAAGCTGGCCCCGGCCTGCGAAGCGTGGTAGGTGAAGGAGGCGTCGGTCGCTTTCGTCGGGTTGGCCGGTTTGGAATCGATCGTCGTGGTCGGGCCGGTACAGGCTTTCTCGACGATGGCGCTGGCGTTGTTGCGCGGCTGCGGCGTCGCATCGGCGAAATCGTCCGTGCTGTCGTTGCTGTCGTCGCCGAACTCGAGCAGGGTTGGGCAACCCGGCGCAATCGTGCGCCGCAGGGCCATCCCGTTGGGGACGCCGAGCGGATCGGCGGGCGAGCCGGTGGCCGATGGGGCGCTGCCGGCGAAGGCGCCCCACGCGACGCAGTCCAGCGAGCCCGCCCAGCAGACCGCACCGCCAGCCGGGTCGAGGGCGAAGCTGGCGTTCGCCAGGTCGGGCGCGACGCCGAAGGCCGCGCTCACGCCGGTGTCGCCGACCAGGATCGTCTGCTGGCTGGCGCCGTTGGGCAGATCGGACGGAAAGGTGAAGGTCCCGGTCAGGGTGCCGCTGCTGCCGTAGGTCGTCAGCGAGTGGTTTTTGACGAATTGCTGGCCGCCGATGTACATCTGCAGCACGACGTAGTCGGAGTCGGGCTGGGTGAGAGAGCCGGGATAGACCTCGCGAATCGAGATCTCGTGGAAGGTCGCATGGGCTGCGGGAGCGAGCGTCAGCAGACCGGCGAGGCCGGCGATCGCGGCGCAGAGAAAGCGACGCACTCCCATTGGCGAGGTCTACGGCCGGCGACGCCGTTGGGTTCAGCGAAATCCGACGTTTTCGTGAACCTGGCCCCTGCCCAGTCCGTAGACACCGGCGAATGCGAGGCGACCCAGATAGGAGGCGGTGGATGACGAGGGGGGCGACGACGGCAGCCGGTACAGCTCTGGCCCTGGTTCTCCTGAGCAGCGGAGGCGGTGCTGCCCTGGGGCAGGGGCCGACCGCCACTCAGTCGGCGAGCGCCACGGTCGGCATCCGCGAATTCTCCTTCCGCCCCGCCACGCTGAAGGTCGACCCCGGCACCACGGTCGTCTTCGCCAACCGCGACCCGGTGCGCCACACGGCAACCAGAGGCGGCAGCTTCGACACCGGCCGCATCCGCCCCGGAAAATCGAAGTCGCTGCGCTTCGGCAGCCGCGGCACCTACCGCTACCACTGCTCGATCCACACCGATATGCGCGGCAAGATCGTCGTAGATTGAGGGGATGCCGCAGGGCGCGCTGAGCCGCGAGCGCGACGTGCGCGAGGCCTATGCCGCGCACGCGGGCGAGCTGTACGGGTTCGCGATGCGCTCCTTGGGCGACTCGGGCTTGGCAGAGGAGGCGGTTCAAGAGACCTTCCTGCGGGCCTGGCGAGCCGGCGAGCGCTTCGATCCCCAGATCGGCTCGCTGCGCACCTGGCTCTTCGCGATCCTGCGCAACGTGGTGATCGACCTCGGCCGCGCGCGCGCCTCTCGCCCGCGGCTCGCCGAGGGCGGGATCGAGCCGACGGTCGAGCCGTTCGACGAGGCGCTGCTCGCCTGGCAGGTGGAGGAGGCAATGCGGCGGATTGGCGAGCAGCACCGTCGGGTCCTGGTCGAGACCTACTACCGCGGCCGCCCCTATGGCGAGGTTGCAAAGGAGCTTGGGGTACCGGAGGGAACCGTGAAGAGTCGCGTCTACTACGGCCTGCGAGCGCTGCGCGTCGCTCTGGAGGAAATCGGCTATGACGGCTGAGCGTTGTCGAGAGTGGCGGGAGTCACTGGGCGCGCTCGCGCTCAGCCAGCTCCCCGATGCGGAGCGCCCGGCGCTGGAAGCGCACCTGGAGGGCTGCCCCGGCTGCCGGGCCGAGCTCGAGTCCCTGCAGGGGGTCGCGCGGCTGATGCCCTTGGCGGACCCGGACCGCTTTGGCGACGTTCCCGCCCCGCCGGCCGCACTCGGCGAGCGCATCGCAACGACGATCGCCGCCGAGCGACGCTCGGAGCGGCGCCGCCGGCGCCGCTTTGGTTTCGCGCTGAGCGGCGCGACCGCGGCCGTGGCCGCCGCCGTGCTGGCGATCTTCATCTCGCCGGGCGGTGATGGCGAGAGCGTTCCCCAGCGGCACGTCAGCTTCGAGTCGCTGCCGCCGAAGATGGAGATCGGCGCGCTGCTTGAGCCACACGCCTTCGGCACCGAGATTCACGTTTATGTCAAGGGCGTGCGCTCCGGGGCCCTCTGCCGGGTCTTCCTGCGCAACCTGCGCGGTAAGAGCATGCCGGCCGGGTCCTTCCGCTATCGCTGGGGCGAGGACTCCAACGCCGTGCTCAGCTCCGCCCTCGACCTCTCGCGCACCGCGGCGATCGGCATCCGAGTCGGAAGTCGCACCTTCGAAGCACCGGTCAACCCGCGCGCGGCATAGCATCGGTCCATGGCCACTGTGGCGACGCGCCTCCCATACGTGGACGAGCACTCCACGCTCGTCGCTGCTGGCTCCAAGGCGACCTGGGCCGCGCTGCTGCGCGTGGCAGAAGGTTCGTTTTCCTCGCAGGCGAATGCACGCGTCGCACGGCTGCTCGGCTGCGCCGACACAGCGGCTCGCGGGCCGCGACCTTTGGCGGCCGGCTCAGCCTTCCCGGGATTTCACGTCGAAGCAGCCGAGCCCGAGACAGAGCTCGCTCTCGCGGGCAGCCACCGCTTCTCGGAGTACGCGCTGATCTTCCGACTCGAGCCCCAGGGCGAGAGTCGCACGCTTCTGCGTGCCGAAACCCGTGCCTCGTTCCCCCGTCTCAAGGGCCGCATCTACCGCGGGCTGGTGATCGGCACCCGCGGACACGTTCTCGCCACGCGACGGATTCTGGGGGCGGTCAGGCAGCGGGCAGAGCGGCCCTGAGCCAGCTGCGCTCCTTGGCACGCATCACCGGCGTGGTGACGAGGCTGCCGAGGCGGCGCTGGGCGCTGCGCAGCCGAGATTCGTTCATCGCGGGTCAGCGTAGACGCTGCAAGGGCCCACTCAGGATGAGGTGCTCGCCCGCGAGGGTCTCGCCGTATCTCTTGGATCGGCGGCCGGCCGGCCTCGACACCCTCCAGGCCGGCCGGCCGAAAATGCCCCCTACCTGCAGATCACGAAGACAGTGATGGTCTCCTGGTCGTTGTCGTTCTGGACGACCCAACCGGTCTCACCCGCGGCGAACGTGTGGTGAGGATAGGTCGGGTACATCGGTTCCCCCGGCTTCGCCGCCGCCGAGAAGGCAACGGTAGCCGTGCTTGGCTCGTATCCGCCGCCGATCACGGTCGTGCCTACCGGACAGGACCAGCCGCCCCATCCGTTCGGGCCAAAGTCCATCGGAGGCGATTCGTAGCGGACGCCCCGCCGCATCTTCGCGGCAGCTTTCACGCAACGGCTGAAGGGCGTTCCCTTCTGACCTTTGACGTGTTTCTTGCTGAGGCCCTTGCAGGCCTGGCCGGGGCTCAGCTTGTCGTTTCGATCGGCCCTGGCCATTGCTTTGACGCATTTGCTGAAGGGCGTGCCCTTCTGGCCTTTGACGTGTTTCTTGCTCAACCCTTTGCAGAAGAAGCCGTAGGCTTTTCCATGCGGGGGCGGGCCCTGCGGATGGTACTTTGGCCCGCCGCCCGGGTTGTAGTTCGGTCCATTCGCCAGCGCCGCGGCCGGCACCATCGCAAGCATCAACGCGGCGATGACGAGCGTCGGTTTGAGTAGTCTCATCGATCTCCCTCCTAGCTTTCGCGCGGGCTTTTGGCTACCCCGCCGATGGGACATAGAATCCGAGGGAGAGACATGGAGCGCGGCCGTGGACGATTGTTGGAGCCCCGCCCGAGCTCACTGGGCACACCCCAGGCGCGGGCCCGTCCGCCGTCGCCGCTCACGGGGGCCCGCCGCCTTTCGGTGTGGCCGATCCGCATCTGCGCCCGGCAGCCATCCGGAAGTCGGTACTTCGCGTACCAGACCGCGCCGCGCTTTCGCCTCTCGCTTGAAAACGCGGCAGCTGATCGTTCGCTCCTGATCTCTCCATCCAAAGCATGATGAAAGATCAGATTTATCTGATATCATCCTCTGCATGACTCGTCTGACCGCCACGGAGGTCGCCAGGAAGTTCTCGCAGGTCGTCAACAGGGTAGGCGCCGGTGAGGAAGTGGAAGTCGTTCGCAACGGCGTCCCGATCGTGCAGATGCGCCCTGCCAAGGGTCACCAGGTCATCTCCGCGTCCCGCTGGCGCGCGCTGATGGACAGCGCGCCGACGGTTGACGAGGACTTCGAGGGTGACGTTGAAGCGGGTCGTGACGCTATCGGCCCGCCGAGCGCGGCTTGGCCGTCCTGATCGACACCTCTGTCTTGATCAACGCGGAGCGGCGTGGCCGGTCGCTCGAGGGTGTGCTCGGCGAGCGGGATCGTGCAATCAGCGTGATCACGGCCAGCGAGCTACTGCACGGTGTTCACCGTGCCACTGACGATCGCGTTCGCACTCGGCGACAGGCCTTCGTCGAGCACATGATCTCCTCGATCGAGCCGCTGCCGATCACGACCTCAGTCGCCAGGTCCCACGCCGAAATCTGGGCCGGGCTGGAGCGAAGTGGTGAAGCGATCGGTGCTCACGACATGTGGATCGCAGCAACCGCGGTAAGCCATGGCATGGAGGTCGCGACCGCCAACGCAACCGAGTTCGAACGAGTCCCGGGCCTCACCGTCCTAGCGCTATGACCGGCGATGCCGCTATCGGACTTCGAACCAGGGAGATCACGGCCCTCAGGCGAGGAGGTGTCATGGGTGAACCCCAAAGCCCGCCCATATCCTCGGGCGGTGTCCGTACGGCTCCGAAGCAGCTCCCCCTCCATCGTCACCTTCCTCAGGCGACCCATCGACCTGCCTTGGTGGCGGTAGGTCGTCTAGATCGCTCTCGGCTCGCTGCGGGGCCAGCTTGCGGAATCGGATTCCTATTCCCGCAATGCGTGCAGACTCCAGCTCGCCGGCAAGGGCGAGCTGGAGCCCGAGGATGCCCATCGTTACCCGTCAACGGAGAAAGATGGATCGAAGCCGTGCAGGAACAGCGTGGCCACCAAGACAACGCCGACGAGCGTGCGCCAGCCCAGCCTAGTCCGTCCCCCCGAATATCCGAAGTACAGCAACGGCATCCGTCGTGGGCTGCTGGATGAATTTACGACTAGGGCACTCGACAGCTTCGCTCTCCACGAAGGCCATACCGCTACGGGGATTCGAACCCCGGTTTCCGGACTGAGAACAGGCAGTTGCCGGAATAGGACATCGGATACCGCTCCGTTAGGTCTTTGAATCGCGGGCCGGGGTCCACTTGCGACATCGAGTTGCCTTTCTGTTGCCGAGCAGGCAACCAAGTCGAGCAATTATCACCTTAAATCTGAGCGATTGTCAGATAGACTCTGAACGATTGTCAGATGTCTGAACTCTACTCGAGGCATATCAAGATCGGGCTGGACGCTGCCCTCGACGACACTCCCGTGGTCGTCGTCGTCGGGCCCCGGCAGGCGGGGAAGAGCACGCTGGCATCCCTCGTGGCCGAAGAGCGGGACGCACGCTACGTAACCCTCGACGACGACGGCCCTCGGGAAGCGGCGAACGAGGACCCGACCGGCTTCGTCGAGGGCTCGGCGCTGCCCCTCTGCGTCGACGAGTTCCAGAAGGCGCCTGCCCTACTGCCGGCGATCAAGGCCAGGGTTGACCGAGCACGCGCCGGAGGGAAGCGCCCGGCGGGAATGTTCATCCTCACCGGCTCGGCGAACGTCTGGGCGACCCATCGCATCTCCGAGTCCCTCGTGGGCAGGGCCGAGCGGGTGCCTCTCTGGCCACTCTCCCAAGGCGAGCTCCACGGCCGGCGCGAGACCTTCATCGACGATCTGTTCGCCGGCCGGGTGCCCCAGCTCGCGGATGCGCCGATCGGCCGCCCGGCAATCGCCGAGGCGCTCACGGTCGGCGGGTATCCGGAGGCCATTACACGTGCGGAGCCGCGTAGACGGGGGCGCTGGTTCGCGGAGTACGTCGCGATGACGCTGGAGCGCGACGTGCGGGATCTCACTCGGAACGCGCAGCAGCTCGATGAGCTTCCCACGCTCCTCCGCCTCGCCGCCGCCCGCGTCTCTGGGCTGCTCTCCCCCGCCGGGATCGCACGCGATGCGAGCATGAGCCGCCCCACGGTGCAGCGCTATCTCACCCTCCTCGAGCAGCTGTTCCTGCTGATCCGCGCGAGAGCATGGAGCCGAAACATCGGCCAGCGCCTGATCAAGGCGCCGAAGGTCTGGATCCCCGACACGGGATTGGCTTGTCACCTGCTCGACTACGGCCAGGTTCGATTCGAAGAAGATGAGACGGCTCTTGCCGGATCCCTATTCGAGAACTTCGTGGCGATGGAGCTGGTGAAGCAGGCAGCGTGGGCCAAAACCAACGTCCGCATCCATCACCTCCGGACCGCGGGAGGGCGCGAGGTGGACATCGTGCTTGAGAGAGGCGACGGGTCGGTCTGCGGCATCGAGGTCAAGCTGGGCGCTACCGCGCACTCACGCGACTTCGGCGCGCTTCGCCATCTCCAAAGCAAGCTGGGCAATCGGTTCAGCGCTGGCGCCGTGGTTCACACTGGCTCCGAAACGCTGCGCTTCGGTCCCGGCCTCTGGGCGTTGCCGGTTTCAGCTCTATGGACGCCGGGCTGAGTTCCCGCCATCGATGCGCCTCCTCAAACTCTGGACCGCGCTTGCATCCTCTGCCGAAAGTGTCGCCGCCGAAAAGAAATGGCGTCGCGGACGCATCGGCTTGCTGGAGCGATACCGCTACGGATTCGAACCCTGGTCCGAACTGAGATGGGAAGTTGGCGATCACGAGCGTTACAACACAGCAGCGCACTTGAGGAGCGGCGCTCAGCTCGCCGCCTCGTCCACCTGCCGCCGGTGCAACAACCCGTAGATGAGCGAGGGAAGGCACCAGTTGGTGGCAGTGTTCGCCGCCGCTACCACGAGCAGAGGCACGGCGAGGACCCAGGCGACCGTCGGCGCGCCCACCCAGAGGGCGATGGCGATTGCCGCGATCCACGGCGTCGCCATCTGGCAGGCGAAGCGGCGCGGCGCCGGGCTGGGCGGCACCCTCGGCCCACCGAGCAGCGGGCGCAGGACGGCGTCATAGACGTAGTCGAACGGGTGCTTGGCGGTGAGGAAGCCGCCGACCCCAGCGGTGACCGCCATCACCAGTAGCAAAGCGGGCGAAGCGAGGGCGGTGCCGAGGGCAATCCCGGTGAGGCAAAGGACCGGCGAGAAGCGTAGGCCGAGCCAGAGGCTCCGCCGCTCGCCGTCGCTGAGGCTGCCGTAGCCCTGCATGGCCAGGCAGCCACGTGACCAGCTCGCCAAGCGTTCGATCATCTCGGCTCCCCCTGGCGACGGCGCGCCAGCAGGGAGATGCTGGTGACGCCGTATTTGCGGGTTGCGCTGTCGGCACGGTCGGAGATGAACCGGTACTGCTCGTTGTCGCGGACCTCGGCGATCTCGAACCCGGCGGCCTCGATCGCCTCCAGGTAGAGTTCGCGCTGCATGGCGCCGCCGATGCAGGCCGCCCACAGCGAGGCGTCGCAGGTGACGCCTTCGGGGAGCTGCTTGGCGCTGACGATGTCTGCGATCGCCAGTCGCCCACCCGGCCGCAGCGCCGCTGCCGCGGCTGCGAAGACGGCGGGCTTGTCGGGCGAGAGATTGATGACGCCGTTGGAGATCACGCAGTCGATGGAACTGGGCTCGACCGGAGGCTCCTCGATCTGACCTTCGCGGAACTCGGCGTTGGCGATGCCGGCATCCGCGGCGAGGTCGGCAGCCTTGGTCAGCTGCTCGGCCGTCATGTCGATGCCGATCACGCCGCCGGCCTCGCCCGCAGCGAGTGCGGCGAGGAAGGAGTCGGTGCCCGAGCCACTGCCCAAGTCGAGCACGACCTGGCCGGGTGCAACCGCCGCCAGATCGAGGAAGTAGCCGACACCGGCGAAGGAGTCGATCGCCGCGGCCGGGATGCGGTCGAGGTCGGCAACCGGGTAGCCGAGGCGCTCGGCCAGCGGCCGCCCCGTCTCGAAGTGGAAGTCGTGCTCGGGGTGCAGCGCGACCTCCTGGTACATGCCCTTGACGCGCTCGGTGAGGTCGGCGGTGTCGAGCTGGCGTTCGGTCGTGGTCATCGGCGCGTCCTTCCGTTAGGTGTGTTGGGGGTTGGGATGCGCCAGCCGCCATTCGGGCCAACCGTCCTCCAGACGGCGCGCCTTGCGGCCGGCGTCGTTGAGCTGACGAACCGCCTCGTGCGAGTAGGCGCAGAACGGCCCGCGGCAGTAGGCGACGATCTCGCGGTCGGCTGGCAGCTCGGCCAGCCGGCGCTCAAGCTCGGCAATCGGGATCGAGCGCGCGCCCTCGATGTGGCCGGCGGAGAACTCCTCCGGCGGCCGCACGTCGACCAGCACCACGTCGCCACTCGCGAGCCGCTCCCTCAGATCCTCACGCCCGATCGTCTCGACGTCCTCGCCGAGGTAGTCGTGCGCGGCGCGCTCGACCTCGGCAAGCTGCGCCGCCGAGGCGTCGCGCAGGGCCAGCCAGAGGCGCAGCGCCTCCTCGCCGGCCAGCGCGTAGACGACGCGTGTGCCTTCGCGGGTGCGCGTGACCATCCCGGCCGCGTGCAGCGCCTGCAGGTGCTGGGAGGCGTTGGCGGTGGACTGCCCGCTCGCCCGCGCGATGTCCTCGACGCTGCGCGGCGCCTGCGCCAGCAGGTCTAGCAGCTCGAGCCGGCGTGGGCTGGCGAACGCCTTTCCCATCAGCGCGATCGCCTCGAACAGGGTCTGCTTCGCGTTGCTGGATGCCATGTTTTGATATTCAATAGAACTCTTGATAGCTTGTCAAGCCCACCCTGAACCAATTGGAGGTCCCCGTGTTCTTTCGACAGCTCCTCAACGACGAAACGGCGTGCGCCTCCTACCTGCTGGGCTGCAAGAGCCGCGGCGAGATGGCGGTCCTCGACCCCCACGCCGATCTGGTCGATACCTACGTCGCCTTGGCCGAGGCTCAGGGTGCGCGGATCTCGGCGGTGCTGGAGACCCACGTGCAGGCCGACCACCTCTCGGGCATGGCGGCGCTGGTCGAGCGCACCGGCGCAACCGCCTACATGCCGGCCGGGGCCGAGGTCGAGTTCGACCACCAGGCGCTCGCCGACCGCGACGTGGTGAGGGTCGGCAACACCGAACTCGAGGCGATCGCCACCCCCGGCCATGCCGCCGCCCACCACGCCTACTTGGTCACCGATCACGCGCGAGCCGACGACCCCTGGATGGTGTTGAGCGGCGACGCGCTCTTGGTCGGCGACGCCGGACGACCGGACCTGCACGCCCACGGGGATCGCAGCGCCGAGGAGATGGCACGGACGCTCTACCGCTCGCTGACCGAGAGGCTGCTCTCCCTTCCAGATGACCTGCTGCTCTATCCGGCCCACTACTCCGGCTCGGTCTGTGGCCGGGGGCTGTCCGGCAATCCCGCCTCGACGGTCGGCTTCGAGCGTCGCCACAACACGGCCCTGCAGTTCTCCTCCGAGGACGAGTTCGTCGCCGCGCTGACGAAGGACATCCCTCCCGCACCCGAACAGCAGGCCGCGATCGTTACCGCCAACCGCTCGGGCCGTCCCCTCATCAGCAACACCTAGAGCGAGCTGATGTCCGCTCGGCAGGTGCAACTCGGGCTGCGCGAGAACGTCGCGCAATTCTCACTGCTGGTCGCCGTCACCGCCTTCGTCGGCGCGATGGTCGGCTTGGAGCGCTCGACGCTGCCGCTGATCGGAAAGGAGGAGTTCGACCTTGCCTCCAACGCCGCGGTGCTCTCGTTCATCGTCGCCTTCGGGCTGGTCAAGGCGCTGACCAACCTCGGCGCCGGAGCGCTGGCGCAGCGGCTCGGGCGGCGGCGACTGCTGATCGCGGGCTGGGCCGTGGCGCTCCCGGTGCCGCTGCTGATCGCGGCGGCACCGAGCTGGGCCTGGATCGTCGCAGCCAACGTCCTGCTCGGCGTCAACCAGGGTCTGGCGTGGTCGATGACCGTCGTGATGAAGATCGACCTCGTCGGGCCGAAGCGTCGCGGCTTCGCGCTGGGGCTCAATGAGGCCGCCGGCTACGGAGGAGTCGCCCTAGCCGCTGGGTTGAGTGGCTGGCTCGCAGCCGAGTTCGCGGCACGCGACGTGGTTGTCGTCGCCGGAGCAGTGATCGCGGGGGCAGCGTTCCTGCTCTCCGTGCTGTTCGTCCGCGACACCAGCGCCCACGTTGCCCTGGAGCAGACCCACCACCCCGACGCCGACGGCAACCCGCCGCGGCTGCGGGAGGCGTTCGCGCAGGCGAGCTACCGCGTGCCGGCGCTGCGCTCCTCCTCGCAGGCGGGCCTCGTCAACAACCTCAACGACGGTTTGGCCTGGGGGTTGGTGCCGCTGTTCCTGGCCGCTCACGGCGCCGGAGTCGCCGAGGTCGGACTGGTCGCCGGGGTCTATCCCGGCGTCTGGAGCGTCGCGCAGATCGCCACCGGCTACTGGTCGGACAGCGTCGGGCGAAAGCCACTGATCGTCGCCGGCATGTTCGTTCAGGCGGGGGCGCTTGTGGTGTTGGCGCTCAGCAACGGCGCCATCCCCGTCGCAGCCGGGGCCGCGGCCCTGCTGGGCCTCGGAACCGCGCTGGTCTACCCGACCCTGATCGCCGCGATCTCCGATGCCGTCTCCCCCGTCGCGCGTGCGCCCGTGGTCGGCGTCTATCGCTTCTGGCGCGACATGGGCTACGCGCTCGGCGCCCTGATCGCCGGCGCCACGGCCGATGCGCTCGGCTACGGTGGCGCGATCGCGCTCGTGGCCGGGCTGACCGCCGCGTCTGGGCTTTGGGTGCTTTTCGACATGCCGCACAAAGAGCAGCCGAAAGAGGTTGACGAGACGATCGGCGCCCTGGATCGTTCCGTGGCGCGATGAGCGACGTAATCAGCACCGTCGGGAACGGCCTCGAACAATCCCTCCTGATGGCCTACGAGGTCTGGTGGGCGCTGGTGCTCGGCTTTGCGATCTCAGCGATCGTCCAGGCTTGGGTTCCCCGCCAGAGGATCGAGAGCGCGCTTTCGGGTGGCGGTCTCGTGCCGGTCACCAAGGCGACCGGCCTCGGCGCGGCCTCATCGTCGTGCTCCTACGCGGCGATTGCAATCGCCAAGTCGCTCTTTCAGAAGGGCGCCTCGGCGGCCTCGGCGCTGGCCTTCCAGTTCGCCTCGACCAACCTCGTCTGGGAGCTAGGACTGGTGCTCTGGGTCTTGCTCGGTTGGCAGTTCACCCTGGCCGAGTACGTCGGAGGGATCGTGATGATCGCCTTGATGGCGGCACTGCTTCGCTTCTTCGTCTCCCCCAAGCTCGAGGAGGCGGCTCGCCGCCACGCCCAGGCCGCCGACACGGGCCACCATCATCACATGGCGGGATCGGAGCAACTGAGCTGGCGCGAGCGCTTGACCAGAGCCGACGCCTGGTCAGACGTCGCCCACAACTTCCGTGGCGACTGGCAGATGCTGTGGAAGGAGATCCTGATCGGCTTCCTGCTTGCCGGCTTCATCGGCCTGCTGGGGGATGACTTCTTCAACGGACTCTTCTTGAAGGATGCGCCACCGGCGATCGCGGCAATCGAGAACGTGCTGGTCGGCCCGATCATCGCCGTGCTCAGCTTCGTTTGCTCGATCGGCAACATCCCTTTGGCGGCAGTCCTGTGGTCGGGCGGGATCAGCTTCGCCGGGGTGATGGCTTTCATCTTCGCCGACCTGATCGTGTTGCCGATCATCGCCGCCTATCGCAAGTACTACGGCACGGCTTTCGCACTGCGGATCACGGCGCTGATGTTCGTCACGATGGTCGCCGCCGCCTTGTTTGTCGACACTCTGTTCAGCGGCCTTGACCTGATCCCGACCGGACCTCGGCCCACCCGCGAGGACATATTCGGTTCGGTGGAACTCGACTACAAGCTCGTGCTCAACGTCTTCGCCACGGTCGTCTTTGCGGCGCTGTTCTGGCTGACCGTGCGCCGTGGCGTCACCGACCCGGTCTGCGGGATGAAGGTCGACCGCGGCAAAGCGATCAAACGAGATTTCGGGGGCGAGACCTTCTACTTCTGCTCAGAGCATTGCCTACATGCCTTCGAGCGTGAGAAGTCCGGCCAATCGGAACCCGTGCCTGACACCGAAGGAGCGACCGCACCCTTCGGGGAGTAGGCAGAGCGCTTCTAGCCGGAAACGCTGTCGGGGATCTGGCCCGCCGTCCCGTAGGCCACGACGATCCGCTGGCCGTCCTTGAGCACCAGCCCCCCAAAGCTGCGAGACGGCTTGCCGTCGACCACACGCGGACCGTCTTGGCCCCGCCGGCTCGATACGGTCCTAGATGCTCGGCGCTGAGCGGAACGCCCCAGACGGCGAAGAAGTCGCCGAGGGTGGCGCCGCTGCCAGCCTCGTTGTGGATCGTCCCGGTCTCATCGTGAGTATGTAGACCTGCCATCTCGGTCGGGGGGTTGGTGGGGTCGATGCCGATGTTCGCCGGCACCGTCACGCGCTTGTCGTTCGCGTAGACGCTCAGCAGCGGATGAAAGTGCGAGCCACCGCCTTCGGCCATCGTGGGAACGTCGGCCTCCAGCCGCCGCTGTTCGAGCCCTCCGTAATGCTGTCCGAATGCCCCAGGCTCGGGAGCCGAAGAATCCGATCCACCGATCACGGTCAGCAGCAGCGCTCCGATCACGAACGCCCCGAGGACCCCCGCAAGCCCTAGCTGAACGATTCGCTCCCGGCTCAATTCTCCGTCACCCGGTCAAGCGCGCGGGAAAGCTCCTCGGCACCGAACGCCCCCTCGAACCGGGCGCTGATTCGCCCGTTGCGATCGATGATGAAGGCCCACGGCTCGGTCGGCAGGTGGAAGGCCCGCAGCTGAGGCCGCAGTCCCTTGCTGGGGTCGTTTTCGTTGTAGACCTCCATATGGATGAAGGCGGCACGATCGCCGGATTCGGCCTTCACCTGCTCGACGATGTCGACGGTCGGCCCGCAAACTCGGCTCTGGCAAAGCTGCGGGGTTGCGAAGACGATTAGGACCGGCTCCTTGCCAACAACATCGGCAAAGTCGGTCCCGTGCATCGAGTCGGGTGGAATCCGCGTCTCGATCTCGCTGATCTGTCCAACGTCGTCGGTGGTCGGCGTGTGAATAGGGGGCGCCGGATCACCAACGTCAGAGACCGAGCCGAACTGGCCGACGATGGCGCTCGGCAGGCGGGTGGCCTCCAGCTTTTCGCCCCGCCGGATCAGCGCGAGCATCGTCAGCTCGCCGCGACGATCCAACTTGACCCGGGGCACCACGTACACTGAGGTCGCAGCGCTCGGATCATCCGCCGTCGTTTTGGCGCGGAACGCGGGTGGCGTCTTCAGCGAATCGACGCGGGCCGGGAAGGGACCGCGCGCTGGCCCGCTTGGCCCTTCGGCGAAGTAAAGGGCGATGTCGGCGTCGTTGATCTGCTTGCCGCCCAGAGTGAAGACGCCAAAGGCGAAGCGATTGGGGCCAACGTCGAAGACTCGGCCGGCAGGAGAGACGACCAGCTTGGCCTCGGGTAGCTGAGCGATCTCGGCAAGGCTTCGGCCCTTGGCGGCCGGAAACTCCGATGCGGCGGGGGCTGGGCGACCTCAGAATCTTCGCCGGAGCCCCCTCCGCATCCGATGAGAAGCGCGGCAACAGCGAGGGCGAGCAGGATCGCGTGATGCTTTGGGCGAGCCATCAGGGAGTCATAAGTTACGTGCTGCGCGTCTTCGACCCGAGACTTACGGGCGCCGCGCCACACCGAGGATGTGGGGGATCGGCGGCACCGGCGGACCGGGCGTAAAGGCAATCCGCCTGGTGCTCTCGATCTCGAAGCCGGCCTGCTCGATGGCTGCGCCAGTGTCGCGGCTGAGGTGGCAACCGCCCGCGACGCGCGGCCAGAAGGTGGCATCGGCGAGGCGTTGCAAGCGTGCCCATCTCCGCGGATGCGCGATCACATGCTCGTAGAAGCGAAGCTCACCACCGGGGCGAATGACCCGGCGAAGCTCGGCGAGGGCACGCTGCTGGTCGGGGACCGAACAGAGGACGAGCGACGCGATCCCGGCGTCGAAGGACTCATCGACGGCGGGGAGCTCGCCGGCAACCCCCTCGACTACCTCGACCTCGACCGCCGCCTTGGCGGCGGCCTCGATCGCCGCGGTACGCAGCACCGACTCCGGCTCAACCGCGAGCACCCGCTCCACGGCATCGGGATAGCAGGCGAAGTTGAGGCCGTGGCCGGCGCCGACCTCGACCACCTGGCCTTTCAGGCCGGCAAGCAGCTCGCGGCGGTATTTGTCTTCCTTGTCGGAGGCCGTCCGCATGTAGAGGCGGGCGAACAGTGGGTGGTGGACCTTCTCGGCGGTCTGCGTCATCGTCCGATAACGTACATTATCTGGATAATGGTGGCTATCTGAGATGACGACCAAGGTGCTGAACAGGCGCGAGCGGCAGGAGCAGACCCGCGAGCTGCTGCTCGACGCGGCCGCGATGGTCTTCGCGCGGCGGGGCTACCACGAGGCGAGCGTCGAGGAGATTGCCTCGGAGGCCGGCTTCTCCACCGGCGCCGTCTACTCCAACTTCTCCGGCAAGGAGGAGCTGTTCCTGGCTCTCGCCGACCGCGAGGTCGAGAAGCAGGTCGCCGAGATCCGGGCCGTCGCCGAGGGCGTCGAGGCCGGCGGCGAGGCGGCGGCGGAAGCCGGTCGCCAGTTTCAGGAGCTGCTGAAGCGCGACCGCGACTGGCCGCTCCTCTTCTACGAGTTCTGGTCCTTCGGCGTTCGCAGCGCGAGGATTCAGGGTGAGTTCGCCGTGCGCCGCCAGGCCGTGCAGGACGCGCTGGCCGAAACGCTCGACCGCCTCGCCGCCCAGCTCGGCTTCGAGCTGCGCTTCCCCGCCCCGATGCTGGCGACGGCGATCAGCGCCACGCTGAACGGGCTCGCCTTCGAGCGCGCGGCCGATCCGGGCGCGATCTCCGACGAGGTGCTGGGCGAGTTCGTCGCCGCGATCCTCGGCTGCTCGATCGCGGTTGGTGAGCACTGATGAAAGGGCGTCGCGCCTACGGGCCGTTGCCACCGGGCCCGCGGGCCCCGGCCGCGGTCAACATGGCCCGCCTCGTCCAGCGCCCGATCGAGTCGCTGGTCGGCTGGCGGGAGCGCTACGGCGACGTCTACACCGTGCCCCTCATCGTCTTCGGCGTCGGTGTCTACGTCTGCGATCCCGACGCGATCCGCGGAATGCTGACCGGCGATCAGTCAGACCTGCACGCTGGCGAGGCCAACGCGCCTCTCTCCCCCGTACTCGGCGACAAGTCGTTGCTGACCCTCGACGGGCGCGAGCACATGCGCCAGCGCAAGCTGCTGCTACCCCCCTTCCAGGGATCGGCCGTACAGAACTTCCGCGAGGTGATCCGCGAGGTCGCCGAGGCCGAGGTGGACGGCTGGAGGGAGGGCAAGAGCTTCGTCATGCGCGAGCGGATGAGGGCGCTGACCTTCGAGGTGATCGTCCGCGCCGTCTTCGGCGTCACCGAGCGCGAGCGGATCGAGCGGCTTGGCAGTGCGCTCGTCTCCGTGCTCGACATGCAGATGGTCTTCGTCCTGCCAAACGCCCTGCGCCGCGATCTCGGGCGCCTCAGCCCGTGGGGCCAGTTCCAGCGCCGCCTGAAGGCAGCCGACGCCCTGCTCTATGAGGAGATCGCCCGCCGTCGTTCCGAGGCCGACCTCGAGCAGCGCACCGACGTCCTCTCGCTGCTGCTGCGCGCCCGCGACGAGGAGGGCGAGCCGATGACCGATATAGAGCTGCGCGACGAGCTGATGACGATGCTCATGGCCGGCCACGAGACGACCGCCACCGGACTTGCCTTCGCCTTCGATCTGCTGCCGCGCAGCCCCCACGTCCTCGCCCGCCTGCGCGACGAGCTGGAGGGCGAGGACGACACCTATCTAGATGCGGTCGTCACCGAGACGCTGCGGCTGCGGCCGGTGATCGACGCCGCAGAGCGCACCCTGACCAAGCCGCGCACGATCGGCGGCTGGGACCTGCCCGCCGGGATCCGCGTCTATCCGGCGATCACGGTCGTCCACCTGCGCGAGGATCTCTATCCGCAGCCGCACGAGTTTCGCCCGGAGCGCTTCATGGAGGAAGAGGCGAAGTCCTACTCCTGGCTGCCGTTCGGGGGCGGCATCCGCCGCTGCATCGGCGCTGCGCTCGCGCAGGCAGAGATGGCAGAGGTGATCCGCACCGTCGTCTCGCGCGCCGACCTCGAACCCACGCGGCCCGATCGCGAACCCGTGGTCATGCGCGGCATCACGCTCGTCCCCCGCCACGGCACGCCGGTCCGCGTGCGGCGCATCGTTTCACCCCGCCCGGCGCAGCCGACCGATACCAGGAAGGAAGCGCCCGACCCGAGCGGCGTAGGTGGCGTAGGTCGGGCCGTGGGCGCGGAGTAGATAGGGCTCCTCGACCACCCGCACCGGTAACTCCAGCGCAACCACCAGGCCGGCGAGTCCGGCGAGGGCGACCCAGCTGGGAACGAGCAGGGTGAGCCCGAGCGCAGTCGGCAGCATCGCGGCGAAGATCGGGTTGCGGACGAGCGCGAACGGGCCGGTGGTGACGAGCTGCGTTCGCTCCTCATGGTCGACGCCGATGCGCCAGCTCGCCCCCATCGCCACCTGCGCGTAGAAGGTGAGGCCAATCCCGCCGACGGCGAGGACGAGTCCGGCAACGTGGGCGGCCGTGGTGTCGAGGGCGGCGATCGGCTCGACCACATCGAGCAGGGCCAGCACCGGGGCTGCCACTCCAACCAGCAGCGCCACCGTGAAGCCAACCCCGGCGATCCACTCGGCCGAGCCGGGCCGGCCGCCGAGGCCGTGGAAGCCGGTCGAGCCGGTGCGGCGAAGCTGGATCAGCGTGCGGAGCCCGAACGCCAGGACGAGGTAGACCCCGTAGAGGGCGAGGGCGAGGGTTGCCATCCGACTACGCCGTCTCCTTGCAGCAGTCTCCGCAGCAGTCCTCGTCACAGCACTCCTCGGCGAAGCCCGCGCCGTCGAGCGGCGAGCTGACGCAACAGCCCTTGCCGCGCCACGCCTCCGCCCCCTCCCTCACGGCGACGGCGGCGATCAGGAGGCCGACTGCCGGATCGAGCCACCAGGCGCCGAGGAGGGCGTTGCCGAGCAGGCCGACCAGCAAGGCGCCGGCCAGGTAAGCGCAGAGCATGTTCTGGCGACCCTCACCCTTGGTCGCCGCCGACCCGAGCTGGTCAGCGAGCCGTTCCTTGGCGATCCCGAGCATCGGCATGAAGATCACCGAGCCGGCAGCGAGGCCGATCCCGACCCAGCTCACCTCGGGATGCTCGGCACCGATCAGCGCTCTGACCGACTCGAAGGCAACATAGGGAGCGAGGAGGAAGAACTGAACCGCGACGAGCTTCTGCGCGCGCTCCTCGGCGGCGTGGGAGAAGACACGGTGCCCGGTGAAGCGCCAGATGATGATGAGGCTTGCCACGCCCTCGATGCCCGAGTCGAGGCCGAAGCCGACCAAGGCGATCGAGGAGGCAACGATGCCTGCGGTGATCGCTACCGCTCCCTCGACCGTCATCCAGCCGAGCGAGAGCCAGGACAACAGGCGCACGCGGCGGGCCAGCTCCTCGTAGCTCTCGCGTGAGATCGAGGCGACAGGGCGCGGCAGCTCGGACGAGGGGTGAGTCACGGGGGCGATGGCCGGCAGCTCGACCGGACTCATGCCGCGATCCGCTGAGAGGCCACCGACGCCAGTAGAGCGCTCCCCCGCTCGGTCAACTCGTACATGACCATCTTCCCGTCGCGCTCCGAACGGGCGAGGCCGGCGCCCTTCAGCAGGCGGACGTGGTGGGAGACAAGCCGCTCGTCGCGCCCGACGATCCAGGCCAGGTCACAGACGCAGGCGACCTCGCCAGCCTGCAGAGCTAGTGCGATGGCGAGTCGAGTCGGATCGCCGAGGGCCTTCGCGCCTTCCGCCCAAAGCTCCAACTCCTCTGCGCTCGGAAGCTGCTTGCGGACATGCTCGGCCTTGGGAAGGTCGAGGCAGAGGAGATCGCAAGTTTCGGCTTTCGCAGCCATAGCCACATGCTACAAACATTCGTAGAGACGTGCGAATGATGACCTGAACATCCCAAGTCTTGCCCTACAGTGACCAGGTGCCCTCCGCTGGCCTCTCACTTCTTCTTTTCGCGGACACCTGGGGGATGCACGACGGCGACATCGGAGCGGGCTGGATGATCGTGATGATGCTCGGCATGGTCCTCTTCTGGGGACTTGTCGTCATCGGAGTCGTCTGGCTGCTGCGAGAGGCAATTGGTCGTAGCCATCACGGACCTGGTGTCGACCCGTTGGCAATCCTCGATCGCCGCTTGGCCGAGGGACAGATCTCGGTGGAGGAGTACGAGCAGCGCAAGAAGACCCTCACCGCTTCGCAGCAGACGGCCGGATGACGGGACAGACCCTCGCCTATAAACACCTCGGCGGTGATCGCCACCGGCACGGCAACGGGCTCAGCCATTCCCACCACCACAATGGCCCGCACACGCACGAACCCGAGCCGCATTCCCAGGGCCACGACCATCACCGCCACGGCGCTCACGGCCACTCGCACGGCCTTGTCGACGAGAGCATCAAACGCTCGCGGGTGGGACTTAAGGCAGTCGGTCTCTCGCTTGCCGTACTCGGCTTCACGGCGCTCGCCCAGGTGGCGATCTTCATCGCCACCGGCAGCATCGCCCTACTCGCCGACCTGATCCACAACTTCGGCGACGCGGCGACGGCCTTCCCGCTCGGCATCGCCTTCCTGCTGCGCTCGGCGCGCGCGGAGCGAGTCGCCGGATTGTTCGTCGTCATCGCGATCTTCGCCTCGGCCTGCGTGGCCGGCTATGAGGCCATCTTGCGCCTCATTCACCCGGAGACCCCGACCCACCTCCTCGCCCTCGCGGGAGCCGGGGCGATCGGCTTCGCCGGCAACTGGGTCGCCGCGATCATCCGAACCCGCGCCGGCCACCGCCTCGACAGCCCCGCCCTGATCGCCGATGGCAACCACGCCCGCGCCGATTCCTATGTCAGCTTGGCCGTGGTTGCGACTGCTGCTGTCGTCGCTCTGGGCCTACCGATCGCCGACCCGCTGATCGGACTCGCCATTACTGCGGTGATCCTCAAGATCACCTGGGATTCCTGGCGTACGGTGCGTGGGCACCGCCACTAGACCACCGTGTGTTGAAGGACGACGCCGATCACGCCGGCTGCGGCCATGACATAGACGACGGTGAGCTTCGAGTGCCAGCGGTTGAGCGCGGCAAAGGCGCCGAGCGCGATCAGGCGGTGTAGACGTCGGTGACGCTGGTTTCGAGGATCGTCACGGTGACGGCTGCGATCAGCCCGATCACCGCCGCGGCGACACCAAGGAGAAACGGGTGCAGGCGCTCGTTCTCGGCGACAGCGACGAGCTGGCGGTGAAAGAAGATAGGAAAGATGAACGCCGGCAGGAAGATGCCGAGCGTCATCGCCAGTGCGCCGGCAAGACCCCCGGCGATGTAGCCGACGAAGGTGGAGAAGATGATCAGCGGTGCCGGCAGGACGCCGCCGATCGCCAGGCCATCCACGAACTGGGCGCTGGTCAGCCAATGTGCCCTTCGACAGCGCTCTCGCGCAGGAACGGGATCACGGTGAAGGCGCCGCCGAAGGTGAGCAGCCCCGCCTTCAAGCCCTCGAGGAAGATCTGCGCCGTCAGCGAAACGGTTATCGCCCCGGCGGCGACAGCGAGAACGGCCAGCGGGCTGACGCTGAAGGTGTTGCCCCGGTGGGTCCAGCGCCGCCCGTTCTTCCAAAGCTCGTAGGCGATCCCGGCGCCAAGCAAGACCAGGACGAAGTTCGCATCGGCGAACAGCGTCACGCAGAAGGCAGCCACGGCGAGCAGGGCGAGTGGCGCGTCGGTGATGAAGGTGCCACTGAGGCGGACCAGCGCTCGCGCGACCAGCGCCCCGACCGCCGCCGTCAGCCCGTAGAAGAGGGCATCGAGATTCTCGGCGATGTCGGCCTCGACGTAGAGGATCGAGAGGCCGAGCATGAGAATGAAGCCCGGCAGCATGAATCCCAGCCCGGCGAGGAAGCCGCCGAGCTTGCCGCCCCGCTGGCGGCCGAAGTAGACACAGACCTCGTGCGCCTCGGGGCCGGGCAGCACCTGGTAGACGGCGAGGACCTTCCTGAACGTCTCCTCGCTGATCCACCGCTCCTCATCGACGCACTCGCGCTTGATCATCGCGATCTGCGCCGCCGGGCCGCCCCAGGCAAGGCATCCGAACTTGAGGAAGCGAATGAAGATCGAGCCGGGTGAGTCGGATGCGCCCAGAGAAGTCGGCGGCTCGACTGTGCTGGCTCCGGTCGAAGACATCATCGTGACGGTCGGCTCAGGCTTCTACCGAGGCGTGTACATGATCGTGCCGACGCCGACGAGACAGATCGCCGCTCCGACAAGGTCATAGCGATCGGGACGAAAGCTGTCGAAGGCCATGCCCCAAGCGATCGAGCCGAGGATGAAGACACCGCCGTAGGCGGCCAGCACCCGGCCGAACTCATTGCTCGGCTGCAAGGTGGCGACGACGCGCCGTAGAGGCCGAGCGCCAAGACGCCGAGAACCACGAACAGCGCCCCCCTTGTCCTCACGCAGACCAACCCAGACGAGGTAGGCGCCGCCGATCTCGGCGAGCGCCGCGGCGATGAATAGCGCGATCGACTTATCGGTCACGCCGGGATCGTCCCAATTGCTGCCGGCAGGCTGCGGAGCGCGCTTGCAGTCGAGACGAGCGGGGTGGTCGCTCACTCCGCGGTTCCGCTACCGCCAGAAGCTACGATGGCCTCCGTGTCGGCAACATCGGCAACAGAAACGCAGCGATGCGGCATCAAATCGGCAACGGCAAGAGCTTCTTCTCAGCTCGCAGGAACGCTGCCGAGCCTGCGTCCTGCCTGTTCCCTGATACCGAAATGATGCCGAAAAACCAATCTCATGGCCATTTCACGGAAGCATTCGGCTCCACAGAGCCATACCGCTACGGGGATTCGAACCCCGGTTTCCGGACTGAGAATCCGGCGTCCTAGTCCCCTAGACGATAGCGGCGAGGAAGTCGGCATTTTAGCGGGAGGCGGGGGTGGCGCGTGGTCCCGGACGCCGCAGGATGCGGCATCGATGCGCTGCGGGCGGCAGTGCGCAAACCGGTAGATTGCCTGCTCTCGCGGCTGTGGCGGAACTGGTAGACGCGCACGGTTCAGGTCCGTGTGGAGGAAACTCCGTGGAGGTTCGACTCCTCTCAGCCGCACTCAGGCCGGTTGCTCGGCACGGGCGTGCCGGCCGGCCCGGGAGGCGGTGTCGGCGATCTCGTCGATGAAGAGCGGCCAGAGGGCGCGCGGCAGGTCGTGGCCCATGCCCTCGACGATGCGCAGCCGAGCGCCGGGGATCGCGCCTGCCGTGGCGCGGCCGCCACTGGGCCGGATCAAGGGATCGCTCGTGCCGTGGATCACCGCGGCCGGCAGGCGCAGCTTGCGCAGCGCCGCGGTGCGATCTCCCGAGGTCGTGATCGCGTGCATCTGGCGCAGGACGCCGCGCGGGTTATGCGAGCGGTCGTACATCGCCCCCGCCATCCGGCGCAGTCGCTCCGCGTCAGTCGAGTAGGCGGGCGAGCCGATCACAGCGAAAGTCCGCTCGATCCGCTCGATGAACTCCTCACGGCCACGGGGCGCCTTGGCAAGCATCAGGCCGAAGGCCTTGAAGGTCGGCGTGCCCACCCAGCGGCTGCCGGTGGTCGACATGATCGAGACCAGCGAGCGGACCCGCTCGGGATGCTCGATCG
>DATNHC010000053.1:0-5308 GCA_035605155.1 Solirubrobacterales bacterium | reverse complement strand
TGATCAGGTTGTCGACGACCTCCATGGTCGCGATACTCAGTGTGTCGGAGGCGAGCGCGATCGGGATCACCGCCGAGAGCGCCAGGCCGGCGCGCAGCAGGGGCAGGCTGGTGAGCGTGTAGCCGAAGAGGAAGGCGAGGGCGACGGCGAGGGCGACGGTGCCGAGGTTGGAGAAGCCGAAGGCGGTGCCGATCGCCATCCCGGCGACCTCGCCGATCGCGCACCCGGTCAGGCAGTGGAGGGTGGCGCTGACCGCGACGGCTGTGAGCGCTGCGCCCTCGGTGGGCATCTCATGATGGGCGTGATGGGGATGCGCATGGGCGTCCATGCGGACCAGTATACATACCCCTGGGGGGTATGTTCTGCAGCTCCGCTGCGCCTTTGCGCCCAGGCCGGCATAAAGCGCACCGGAAGGAGGATTAGCCGAGGGCCATGCGCAGCGCGCCCGCGACCTCGAACATCGCGGCGCGCGCTGTGGGGCAGATCGCCGTCAGGTTGGCGAAGCCGTGGATCAGGCCGATGTGGCGCTGCAGTGCCACCTTGACGCCCGCCTCGCGCATCCGCACGGCGTAGGTCTCCGCCTCGTCGCGCAACGGGTCGAAGCCGGCGGTGGCGACGTAGGCGGGTGGCAGGCCGGCGACGTCGGGCGCTCGCATCATCGAGATGCGCGGGTCGTCGGCGTCGCAGCCATCGGGGATGTAGTGGCCCTCGAACCAGTCCATGTCGCTGCGGGTGAGCAGGAAGCCCTCGGCGAAGGTGTCGCGCGATGCCTGGCCGCCGACCGCGTCGGTGACCGGGTAGAGCAGCAACTGCATCGCCGGCTGCGGACCGCCGCCGTCGCGCGCCTGCAGGCAGACCGCCGCCGAGAGGTTGCCCCCGGCGCTGTCGCCGCCGACCGCGATCCGCGCCGGGTCGATGCCGAGCTCCTCCGCGCGTTCGGCAGCCCAGCCGAAGGCGGCGACGGCGTCTTCAACCGGTGCCGGGAAGGGGTGCTCGGGGGCAAGGCGGTAATCGACCGAGAGCACCCGGCAGCCGCTGAACTCGGCGAGGAAGCGACAGAGCCCGTCGTGGGTGTCGAGGTCGCCGATCACCCAGCCACCGCCGTGGTAATAGACGAGCAGCGGCTGCGGCGGGCGAGGAGCCCCGAGCGCCACGTAGAAGCGGGCCGGGATCTCGCCAGCCGGCCCCGAGATCGCCAGGTCCTCGACTCGGGCCATTGGCCGCGGCCTGCCGGTGACGATCGGAACGCCCTCGCGGTTCTCGGCCCGGGCCTGCTCGACCGTCCTGCCCTCGACCAGCGAGGTCTCGCCGGTCATCGCCGCGAGGCGCAGCAGTGCGTGGACGTCCGGCGCAAGCTCCTGACCGTCGAGCCGCGGTGGGCGGCCGAAGACGGCCCGCTGGAGACGCGGCTGCATCCCGCAGGCGGCGCGCACAACCCAGTGCTCGATGTTCGGCGGTAGCCGCAGGGGAGCCAAGACGTGGGCAGGCTACGCGATGCGCCGTTCGATCGATTGAACACACGATCGTGTGTTCAATCGATCGAACGGTGTGTGACGAACCCAACAGGAGATTCATATTGGAACGCTAGTCTCGTCGACGAGGCGCAAATGGAGGCAGCGACGAAAGACGCTCTACGGCCGGTGTCCCGGGCGCCTCAGCGAGGGCTGCCACCTGGCATGCCGTTCCCCAAGCCGATCCAGACCGCGCTCTGGTCCCGGCAGGCGAGGCGCGTGCTCTACTCCTGCCAGGACCGCTACGGCGACATCTTCACGATTCGCATCGCCTACGAAGGGACGTGGGTGATCCTCGCCGACCCGGAAGCGATCAAGCAGGTCTTCACCGGCGACCCCAAGGTCTTCCATGCCGGCGAGGGGAACGAAATCCTCGCCCCGATCCTCGGGCGCAACTCGCTGCTCGTCCTCGACGAGAAGCGTCATATGAGCCAGCGCCGGCTGTTGCTGCCCCCCTTCCACGGCGAGCGGATGCAGGGTTATGCCGAGACGATGGGCGAGATCGCCGCCCGCGAGATCGACAGCTGGCCCACCGGGACGCCCTACGAGCTGCGCCCGCGGATGCAGGCCGTGACCCTGGAGATCATCCTGCGCACCGTCTTCGGAGTGGGTGAGGAGGAGACCGGCAAGCTCGCCGACCTGCGCGATGCCCTGCGTGACTTCCTCGACATGACCACCAACCCGCGTTACCTGATCCCCCTGGTCGCCGTCGGACCGAACGGCCTTCGCCGCCTCTCGGGCTTCCGCCGTCGTATCGATCGGGTAAACGCCCTGATCTATCGTGAGATCGCCGAGCGCCGCAGGGCCGCCGATCTCGAGGAGCGAGACGACGTTCTCTCCCTGCTCGTCGGCGCCCGCCACGAGGACGGCTCGCCGATGAGCGACGAGGAGATGCGCGACGAGCTGCTCACCCTGCTCGTCGCCGGCCATGAGACGACCGCCACCTCGCTCGCCTGGGCGGTCGAGCGCCTGGTTCGCCACCCCGAGAAGCTGGAGCGCCTGCGCGCCGAGGTCGGCGAGGGCGGCGACGAGTACCTGACCGCGACGATCCAGGAGACGCTGCGCCTGCGCCCGGTGATTTCCCTGGTGCTGCGCAAGCTCACCGAGCCAGTCGAGATCGGCGGCTACGAGCTGCCGGCCGGCGTCTCCGTCGCGCCCTGCGTCTACCTTGCCCACCGCAACCCCGAGGTCTACCCCGAGCCGGACCGCTTCCTCCCCGAGCGCTTCCTCGCGAACCCGCCCGGCACCTATACGTGGATCCCCTTCGGCGGCGGCGTGCGCCGCTGCCTCGGCGCCTCCTTCGCCCAGTTCGAGATGGCCGTCGTCCTCAAGGAGCTGGTCAAGCGCCACCAGATCCGGCCCGCCGACCCCAAGCCCGAGCGCATCTTCCGCCGCGCGATCACCGAGACCCCGCGCCACAACGCCAGGGTTGTGCTCAGCTGAGGCGCCGGGGCTCGGTTGCCCCCCAACGCTCGCCTCGCATAGGTTTATCCAGTTGAGCGATACGGAGGAGTCGTGAGATGAAGAAGGTCGTGTTGGCTCTGGCTCTGTCGGTCCCGGTGTTGGCCTCGCTGTTCGGAGGCTCGGCGGGAGCCGCGGTGCCGACGGTGAAGACCACGGTGACGATCGCGTCCGGCGAGGGGACCGAATTCGCAGGCAAGGTGAGCTCGCCCAAGAAACAGTGCCGGGCGGGGCGCACTGTGAAGCTCTACATGGAAGCCGAGTCGGGCCGCGCCACGGGCACCGTCGTCGGCACGGCGAAAACCGACGCCGCCGGCAACTGGACGATCGAGGGCAGCTTCCTCGCCGCCGTCTACTACGCCCGCGTGGCAAGCGTCCTGGTCCACATCCATGGCATGACCTACCGCTGCGCCTACGACTGGACGATGCCGCGGCACTACTGAGCGCTCAGTGAGCTGCTGAGGGTGCTTCCCCGCGCAGTGTCCTGCGCCTCAGCCGCAGCCGGTGTTGTTGCCGCACGACGAGCACGTGTAGCAGCTGCCGGTGCGCTGCATCATGCCGCCGCACTGCTCGCAGGCCGGGCCGAGCTCGAGGCCTGACATCTTGGCCGGGACGACCGGCGGGGTTTCGGTGAAGGCTGCCGAGGCGGGCACGGCCTGGCCGTCGCTCGCCTTCGCGGCCTCGCCGCCGCCGTTGCCGCTGCCGGGCTTGGAGTGGCCGTTGCCGCCGTTCCCACCGTTGGCCGGACCGGCCGTGCCGCCGCTGGTGTCGACGCCGAGGCCGAGCTGGGTGGTCTCCGCTTCGCGCTTGGCGCGCACGTCGGCGGTGAGGATGCCGAGGTCCTCCAGCGTTTCGGTGTCGTCGATGAAGCGGCTCGCCAGCCAGCGCATGATGTAGTCGGGCATCGACTTGGCAAAGGGGATCTCCGGGTTCTGCGTCATCCCCTCCGGCTCGAAGCGCATGTAGCTGAACTTGCGCACGAAGATCTCCAGCGGCACGCCGTACTGGAGGCCGATCGAGATCGCCGTGGCGAAGGCATTGAGCAGCCCGCGCATGGTCGAGCCCTCCTTGCCGATGTCGGTGAGGAAGATCTCGCCGACCGAGCCGTCGTCGTACTTGCCGGCGGTGATGTAGCCCTCGTGGCCGGCGATCGAGAACTTGTGGGTGATCGACTCGCGCTCGCGCGGCATCTTCTTGCGCACCGGCGCGATCGGCGCCTCGGCCTCGGACTCCTTCTCCTCCTGGGCGTCGGTGCGCAGCGCCTGCGCCGTCTTCGAGCCGTCGCGATAGATCGCCAGCGCCTTGAGCCCGCCCTTCCAGCCGCGCGTGTAGGCATCGGCGATGTCCTCGATCGTGGCCGTCTGCGGCAGGTTCACCGTCTTCGAGATCGCCCCCGAGATGAAGGGCTGGGTGGCGGCCATCATGTCGATGTGGCCGGTGTGCGAGATCGCCCGCTCGCCGACGGCGACGTCGAAGATCGGCAGGTGCTCGTCCTTGAGACCCGGTGCGCCGACGATCGTGTTCTGCTCGGCGATGTAGGCGTTGATCTGGTCGATCTCGGCCTCGGAGTAGCCGAGCGTGCGCAGCGCCAGCGGCACCGATTTGTTGACGATCGTCATCTGGCCGCCGCCGACCAGCTCCTTGAACTTGACCAGCGAGAAGTCGGGCTCGATCCCGGTCGTGTCGCAGTCCATCAGGAAGCTGATCGTCCCGGTCGGCGCCAGCACCGTCGCCTGGGCGTTGCGATAGCCATGCTCCTCGCCGAGCTCGACCGCCTCGTCCCAGGAACGCTGCGCGGCCTCGAGCAGCTCGCCCTTGATCCCGTTCGGGTCGATGTCGTAAGAGGCGTCGCGGTGCATCCGCATCACCCCGTTGTGGGGCTCACTGTTGCGCTCGTACTCCTCGTAGGGTCCAGTCGCCCCGGCCGCGATCAGCGCCGACTGGCGATAGGCGCGACCGGTCATCAGCGCAGTGATCGCCGCGGCGACGTTGCGGCCCTCGCCGGAGTCGTAGGGGAGGCCGTCGGACATCAGCAGGGCGCCGAGGTTGGCGTAGCCGAGGCCGAGCTGGCGGAAGCGCCTGGCGTTCTCGGTGATCTCCTCGGTCGGGTAGCTCGAGAAGCCGACGACGATCTCCTGGGCGAGGAAGACGATGTCGACCGCGTGCTCGAAGTCGGAGACGTCGAAGCTGCCGTCCTCGCGGCGGAACTTCATCAGGTTGAGCGAGGCCAGGTTGCAGCTGGAGTTGTCCAGGTGCATGTATTCACTGCACGGGTTGGACGCGGTGATCCGGCCGGTCTCCGGGCAGGTGTGCCAGTCGTTGATGGTGTCGTCGTA
>DATNHC010000052.1:0-2088 GCA_035605155.1 Solirubrobacterales bacterium | reverse complement strand
CACCGGACAGACCCCGATGGTCACCTGGGAGCCCTACGACCAGTCGATCGCCCAGATCGCTTCCGGTGCCTACGACTCCTACCTGCACCAGTCAGCGCAGATCGCGAAGAGCTGGGGCCGCCCGCTGATGATCCGCTTCGCCCATGAGATGAACGGGACCTGGTACCCGTGGGCCGGACCCAACTCGACTCCCGACGCCTTCGTCGCCGCCTGGCGTCACGTCGTCTCGCTCTTCCGCGCCGACGGCGTGACCAACGTCCAGTGGGTCTGGTCGCCGAACGTCCAGGAGGGGTCCAAGTATCCGATCTCGCCCTACTTCCCCGGCGAGGAGTGGATCGACTACGTGGCCCTCGACGGCTACAACTGGGGCACCGTCGACGGCGAAAGGTGGCAGAGCATGCAGGAAGTATTCGCTCCGTCCTACGCCCTGGTCACGCAGCTGAGCGCGAAGCCGGTGATCATCACCGAGACGTCCTCCAGCGAGACCGGCGGCGACAAGTCCGCCTGGATCCGCAAGGGCTTTATGACGGAAATCCCGCAGAGCTTCCCTCGGGTCTCCGCCGTCGTCTGGTTCAACAAAGCCCAAGAGGACGATTGGCGGATCGACTCCTCGCAGGCATCTCTCGACGCCTATCGCGCGGTGGTCGACTGCTCGCTCTACGGCGGCAGCGGCTCGTGCGAATCTGGAACGACCACCACGGGGACCGGCGGCAAGAAGCGCAAGAAGGTCGCTGTCCGCTCGCTGCGGGTCACCGAGCACGTCGCACCCGAGGTGACCGGCGCCGTCTCCTACGGGCTCACCGACAGCGCCGAGGTGAAGATCGAAATCATCCCCCGTAAGCACCCCGGCCGTCGCTTCAAGGTCACCCGGCATAGCCACAGAGGCCACAACCGAGTGCCGCTGCGGCGTCTGATCCGCAAGCGCAACCTGCGCGCCGGCTCCTACCGCGTGGTGATTGCGGCGCGCAGCGACGAAGGTCAGCGCACCCGCCGCCACAAGGACGGCTTCCGGGTCCTCGGCTAGGAGGGGTGGCAAACCCTCCGCTTCCTAGGGGGCTCGAGTCGAGGCGAGGCGATCGGGTTCTCGGTCCTCTCCTTCGCTGGGCCGCAGGAACCGGAAGACGTCGCGGCTCATCACGAGCGCCTCGATGCAGACGGCTCCCAGCCAGCCCACGGCGACCCAGATGAGGCTGCCGGTCAACCCCCCCGCCACCGCGCCGCCCAGCTCCAGCACGGTGCCGCCGATCACGAGCGGAATCGTCGCGGCGATGCGCCGCTGAACCCGGGTGATCGAGAGGAAGTGGGCTTTGATCGTCTCTGGGAAGACGCCGAGGGCGAGCACCTGGAGGGTGCCCAGCGCCGCCTGCTCGTAGCTCTCGCCGAAGAGGCTGAGAATTGGCCCGCCGGCGATCAGCAGCACGAGGTTGGCGAGCAGGCCGAGGCCCGCCGAGAGGGCGACGCTGAGCCGGTAGCGCTCGCTGAGGCCGACCGCGTCGCCGGAGCCGACCGCGTAGAGCACCGAGCTGAGCGAGACCGGCACCATGAAGGCGAAGCTGGCGACCATCCAGGCGATGTAGAAATTCGCGTTTGCGCTGGCGGAGAGCATCGAGACGACGATCAGCGGCAGCACCAGGTCGGGCGCGCGAATCGCCAGGTTGTAGACGTGGTGGGTGGCCGCGTCACCGCGCATCTCCCCGAGCAGCGAGAGGCGCGGGCGCAGCCCGTGCTCGTCACGGTGCATGTAGAAGCGGGCGAGGACGAGCAGCGAGACGGCGATCCCGGCTGTCCAGGTGGCGTAGATCCAGACGCCTTCCGCCCCCGTGGCGAGAAGGGCGACGAGGACCAGCGCGACGAGCTTGACGACGGAGAAGACGACGTTGCGGGTCAGCTGCAAGCCGCCGCGCATCAGCCCGATCAGGGCCTGGTCGAGCACGCCCGCCAGGCCGGTGAGGCCGACGCCCAGGGCGAAGGCGAGCGCCGCGAGCCAGCTTTCGCTGAGCGCCCCGAGGTCCGCCGAGAGCAGCGGCGCGGCTACGGTGAAGCCGAGGCCAAGGACGACCCCGATCGCGCCGCTCACCAGGAGCGCCG
>DATNHC010000051.1:0-17153 GCA_035605155.1 Solirubrobacterales bacterium | reverse complement strand
GGCCGCGCTTGGATCAGGGTCCTTTGGCGTTGCTGGCAAGACAAAGTGCCTTATGACCCCTCTCTCCATGGAAATTTGCGCGGCCTGCAAGCTGCAGGGGGTTGACACAGGGCGTCTCGCGTGCAGAGCACGCCACGCTCCTTGCGTCCTTGATCTGCTTGGCCACGTTCGCCACGCGGTGGTTTAGCTTGGGGATCTATGTCGATCTACCAGCGCGACCCGGCTGCTCCGGGGGCGAATGTCGGGCGGCGTCGTATTCACGCCGACGGGCGCCTCGAGCAGGCTGTTGCCCGGTTCGGTGCTAGCGATGCTGCGCGGACCGCTGCCGGCCTGACCCGCAGCCTTGGCCGGCCCAAAGTCTCTGTTGGAGCGGCGGCGGGCTTGTCCAGCGTGGTGCGGATCACGATCGCCTGGGAGCTCTGCTGGTACCAGTGGGGGGTGGACCTCGGCGACGCGCAGCGGCCGGTCTTCGAGATTGCCAAGGGAACCGAGGTGGCCCAGCTCGACAGCTCGGCCCGCCAGTGGAACGCAAACGCCAGCGAGGACGGGCAGATCGCGATCGGGGGCGCGCGCCGGCCTCCAGCGAGAGGCCGCACTTGGCTGAGGCGTTGGTGAAGCTCGTCGTCAACGTCGACGGGGGGGCGCGCGGCAATCCGGGGCCGGCGGCTATCGCCGCGGTCGTCCAGGGGCCGGGGGGGGAGGTGCTCGAAGAGCGTGGCGAGCGGATCGGCGAGGCGACCAACAACGTCGCCGAGTACCGCGCGCTGCTGCTCGGCATCGAGCGGGCGGCGGCGCTCGGCGCGACGGAGCTGGAGCTGGTTGGAGACTCCGAGTTGATCGTCAAGCAGGTGAAAGGCGAGTACAAGGTCAAGCACGCCGGGATGCGCGATCTGCACGCTCAGGTCAAACGGGCGCTGAATGGCTTCGAGCGCTGGTCGATCCGCCATGTGCGGCGCGAGCAGAACTCCGAGGCCGATCGGTTGGTAAACGAGGCTCTCGATGACTGAGAACCCTAGGCCGATCGATCCCGGCGTCGAGATCGGCCACGTCCCACCTCAAGGTGGCCGACCTGGAGCGCGCCTTGGAGTTCTACTGCGGCGTGCTCGGCTTCGAGCTGCAGCAGCGCTACGGCGAGGAGGCCGCCTTCGTCTCGGCGGGTGGCTATCACCACCACATTGGCCTGAACACCTGGCAATCGAAGGGTGGGTCGCCGCCGCCACCGGGGACGACCGGCCTCTTTCACTTCGCGATCCGCTATTCGACTCGAGCCGCGCTCGCCGACGCTTTGCGTCGCCTGCAGCGAGCCGGCGTGCCGCTCAGCGGCGCCTCCGATCACGGCGTCAGCGAGGCCCTCTACCTGAGCGACCCCGACGGCAACGGCATCGAGCTCTATTGGGACCGGCCACGAGCCGAGTGGCCCGAGCCCCAGCCCGGGCAGAAGGTGGAGATGTACACGCGCCCACTCGACCTGTCGGGCCTGCTGGCAAGCGGCGAGGGCAGCGGCGAGATCTAAGAGCCGAGGATCGCGCCGACCAGGTTGATTTCGAAAGGCTCTATGCCTGGTGCCAGCTGGACTCCCGTGAAGCCACTGTGGGCGTGCATGTAGGCGAGCTCTTTGACCAGGTCGCCGACGCCGTTGGAGCCGGCGAGCGGCGCCAGCTGCAGCGTGCTGAGGACTCCGAAGGCCGCCCCCGAACCGTTGAGGAAGCCGCTGCCCGAGTCGCCGGGGAGGCCCGGCGTGAGGGTCACCACGTTGTGGTTCCAGCCGTTGCCTTCGCCCTGCACGACGATGCCCTGCTTGGGGCTCAGTTTGGTGATGCCGCCACGCAGTTCCGAGTTGCCGTAGGAGTAGACGGTCGAGCCGAGGCCGCCGGGGGAGCCGAGGCCGGTCGGGCCGCCGAAGCCGGGGACCGAGGGATTGACCTTGGCCACATCGGCCGGGTCGATCTCGATCAGGACGAAGTCGTTGTAGGCACAGGCGTCGGGGTTGGTCTCACCGCTCGCCTGCATCGCCAGCCACGAGTTGTAGACAAGCTCGCCTGGCCGGCTGGCGCCGCTGACTTTGACCGGCGTGCCGAGCGGCAGGGAGGCGCTCGTGCAGCCGTCGGTTTCGGTCTGGGCGCCGGTGCCGGAGCAGTGCGCGGCCTATCCCAGGTAGACGTCGGTGCCTTCGGTGAAGACCTGGACCCCCGGGTGGACGGTCGCCTGCCCGACGGGGGCCCATGCCGTGGCGACGGAGGGAGGGGCCGCCGCGACGATGAGCACCGCCCACAACGAGACGAGGGCCGTGCGTTGGGACATTTGCTGAGACTCCTCCTGTTGCAAGGCCGGCGACCGTCCACCGGGGTACGGAAAGAGACTACCAAAAAGTAAGTAGGACCCCTGCAAACGACCCGCGAGAGGCACCCCCCTTGCGCAGCTATACTCGCCGTCCGCGCGGCTGTAGCTCAGTTGGCTAGAGCGTCTGCTTGCCATGCAGAAGGTCGTGGGTTCGAATCCCATCAGCCGCTTTTTCGCGATTCCCCTGCAAACCGGCATCTTGCCATTTGCCGAAATCCCCGAAAATCAATCGAACCGCCCCCGTTTCGGGCACTTTTTCTGCCACGAGTGCCAGAAATTCGGCCCGATCTGGCCCTCTCAGCGCCGATTGCGGCTGATTCCGACTCGCTTCGGCGCCCCGGTCGAGCTAGGTTCGCGCAGACCAAATAAGTGGCCCCGGCAGCGCTAGAGACGCCCCGGGGCCGGCACCGAAGAACGAGCTTCGATACAAGGAGAACGCTACTCGTCAAAGCACATTGGCGAGGCATCGCGGCGGCCTTCGGTGCCCTACGAGAGGAGGGGCACCGTGCCCACGACACCATGATCACCAAGGACCAGCGCGCAGGGCTATACGAGTTGGTCTGCAACCACCTCTACAGCGTCGACGATCTCTGGACAGCCCTCGGGCGAAGCAGGGACTACGCCACTGCCGAGCGCCTCGGTCTGGAGTTCACCGAAGACTTCCGCCTGCTGAACGACATCGGCTGGGACCCCGGCGATAGGCGCGAGTCCTTCGAGCTGACCATCCCGGTTCACGACCTTGTCGAAACGCTCAAACGCCTACACGACGAAGCTGAGGCGGTGTTGGGCGAATCGCCCGCCGAGCGGCGCTCGCGCGAGGAAGACGAGGCGACCAACGAGCGCCTCCGGTCGGGCCTGGATGCCTGCGAGGAGCTGCTCGTCGCCCTCGACGAGAGCGGAGGCGACTCAGCATGAGCACAACCAAAGCGAAGAAGCGGCTTCGCCCCGGCGAGTTGAACGGTCTCGTTCTCGCCCACATGCGAAAGCGCCGGGGCGATGGCCCACTCACTGCCAGCGCGATCGGCAAGGGGATTGGCCGCTCCTCGGGCGCCGTCGCCAACTGCCTGGCGCGACTGGCAAAGGACAAGGCGCTACGCCAGGCCAAACGCAAGCCGCGCGCCTACGCGCTCACAGAGACGAAGTCGAAATGAGCGGAACACCGGTGCCTGCGGTCTGTCGAGGGCCGAGGCGCAGGGCCACAGGGAGGTAAGGAGTGCCCGCTCGTCGGGCACCCCCGAAACCTGCCTCGGCCCTCGACAGACCGCAGGTGCTCGGTGGAGGCGGTCGAGATGAAGCGACGCCTACCAACCTCTGCTCCACCCACCCCGGAGATGAAGCTGCGCTTCGGGCAGAACCTGGCCCGCTGTCGAGGGGCCGCTGGCATCTCTCAAGAAGAGCTGAGCTTCCGTGCCTCGCTCCACCGCACCGAGGTGAGCTTCTTGGAGCGCGGCGAGCGTATGCCGCGCGTCGACACGGCCATGCGACTCGCCGGCAGCCTCGGCGTTCCGCTGAACGAGCTGATCGCCGGGCTGGAGTGGCGGTCCGGCTATGAGATCGTCGTGCCGGGGTCCTGGGAGGCGATCGAGTGGGACGCTCAAGCGGCGGAGGACCAGACGCCTTCGGATGATTTCCTGAGGTCGCGGCCTCGAACGGCTCCCGATGACCGCTGGCTCGCGCTCCAAGGACCCGTTCCCCTTCAAGGCTTTGGCCTGCTTCGCCGACAACCTCTACCGCGCTCGCGAGCAGGCCGGCCTCGACCAGCGAGAGGCTGCCAAGCGCGCCGCTTCCCCGATCGAGGGCGGCGAATACATCCCCAGCCTCGATGTCCTGATCCGCCTCGCGGGTGCTTACTCGACCTCGGTGCGCGACCTTGTCAGCGGCCTCGCTTGGCGACCCGGCTGTGTCAAGCATTCCGGGCCAGCCGAATACATCGTTTCGGAAGAAGAACCCCCGGGAGAGGTCTGACTCCACGCTTCGGTGCCGCGATGCTTGTGGTCGCAGCCCTCTCGGCATGCTCATCCTGTGGGCTTGCCCCCGCGTATAAATCACACGCGGTGGAGTCGGGAGCCCCAAAGGGCACGACTCTGATTTGGTTTTCTCCGACGTTGACTTGACGCAGGGGCCGGAAGGTGGTACGAAAAGATCGTTTGATCCAGATCGTTTGATCCAGATTTCTTCGGAATCTGCGAGTACACATTAGCGGTGGACAGGAAGGCGAGGTCGAAATGAACCAGGTCGTGGTTGGGGCTATGCAGTGGAGCAGTTTGCAGAACATCACCGATGTCGAGCCGATCGGTGAGGGCGACGCGGAATGCTTGGAAGACGTGCGTCGCGTCCTAGAGAAGCACAACTGTCTTGAACGTTTCGGTCTGACGCTGCTCCACAGCCACTTCGACTTGGCGGATGACGAGGTACTGCTAGAGACAACCAACCTCGAGAAGAGGGAGCATTGGATTCGCCCGGTTAATCGGTCCTTCCTAGAGGAAAACGACTTTACCGCGCAGACCACCGTCGTGGGCTTCGACGAGAGGGGATTCAGGCAGCAGTGCGGCTGTCTCGCTCGGCCGATCGGTCACCTCCACTCCTAGCTCCGCCCCGCAGACTGACCTCTCTACCATCTAGGTGGCTAACGTTAACCGGAATTAGGGTTGAGTGGGATCACCATTCCGACCTTGCAAGTGGTGCGCGGTGACATCGCTCGGGAGACAAGCGATGCGATCGTCAACGCCGCTAATCCAGAACTGAAGGGTGGTGGCGGTGTTGACGGCGCAATTCATCGTGCTGCCGGACCAGAGGTTCTTGAGGCTTGTCGCAGCCTGGGTGGCTGCGAGATTGGTGATGCCAAGGCGACCGGCGCCGGAGCGATATCCGCGCGGTTCATCATCCATGCCGTGGGGCCGATTTGGAGTCGTGAATCAAAGGCACAGGCGGCGGAGTTGCTCGCTCGCTGTCATCGGCGTGCCGTCGAGGTAGCTGATGGATTGGAGGCGCGATCGATCTCGTTTCCCGCGATTAGCTGCGGTGCGTATCGCTTTCCACCCGCACTCGCCGCCCCGGTCGCCCTCGAGTCCGCCTGGCAGGCTGCGGCGCAGTCGGCTGGAGTGCGAGAGTTGCGCTTCGTTCTTCTTCATAACGGAATGCGCGACCTCTTCGCCAAGGCTGCCTGTCGCCTCGGCTTGAATGTCGACGTGAAGTAAACCCCCCGGCGCTGGCCACACGCTTGGAAACCTGTTGGGACCTGAGGAATCTCAGGTCGGCTTGATGCCGGCGTACAGACCCCTCCCGCTGAGGCCTTCTTCATCGAAATCGACGATGAGATCTGCACTCTCGAAGGCCGTGCGGAACTGTCCGCGCGTGAACAGGCCGAGTTCGTGTACCTCGACAAAGCTGGTGATACCAGTCGGGCGACCTACGAGGAAGTGCATCTCGTAGACCAAGACACCGTCACGAAGCGTCGAGATGCCGACATGGGCGATCTTCGTGCCCGGAACATCGACGAGATAGCCATGGACGGTCCCGGGGCGACGCGAATCAGGTTCCATCCACGGCTCGATCATGAGGATGCCCCCGGGCTTCAGGTGTCTTGCCATGGTCATGATTGCTTCGCGCAGGTTGACATACCGCTTCATGTTGCCGATTGCGCTCGAGAGGCAGGTGATGACGTCGAATTTTCGGCCGAGTTCGAAGTCCATCATGTCGCCGTGGTGGAGAAGGACGTCAGGTAGCCGCGTTCGTGCGACAGCAAGCATCTCTTCGTTCAGATCGAGTCCCTCGACGTGCGCGAACCAGGAAGCGAAATGCTCGAGGTGAAGGCCGGTGCCACATGCGACATCGAGCAGGCTCATTTCGCGAGCGACGGAGCGATTGGTCTTGCACCGGGCCAGCTGCGAGACTTTCGTGGCCTGCTCGAGGTAGTTCTTCCTGCTCTGGTTGATCACGTCGTAGACCTCCGACAACTTCTCGTACGGTCGTGTCACGCTGATCCTGCGCTCGGAGGAGAAGATCAAGTCATCCATCGCGTGCAAGGTCTGTCGCGCAGCAAGTCCCAAAAAAGCTCGCAGTCGGCGTCATCAGCTCGTTTCTCACGTTCCAGGCATCGTAGCTTCCATCCTGCCGGCGAGTTCTAGGCGGGTTCTGCCTGCCCCGGCGCGGCCTTCTCGGTAAAGCGCAGCAGTATCTGACCGATCACGCGCTGATCGGCATTTGGCCGCACAGACATCTCGAAGCCAGCGCGGCACAGTCTCGCAACGCGACGACCGGCTGCTCCAGATGCGTCCAAACGAGAACTGCGACGATCACGCCATGCGAGTCGTGGCGGTCGACTGGTCCGGCAAGCTGAAAGGAGCCGCGGAGTCTCTTTGGCAGGCCGAGGTCCGCGACGGTGAGCTCACGGAGCTGAGAAACGGGCTCGAGCGCGATGATCTCGTCGCCAAGCTGATCGAGCTTGCGGGTAAGGACCCTCACCTGGTCGTCGGGCTCGATTTCGCCTTCTCCTTCCCTGCCTGGTGGTGCGAGGAAGAGGGCTGGTCCAGCGGGAAGGACGTCTGGACAGCTATGGGGCATTTGGGCGAGGAGCTCCTTGAAGAATGCGGGCCCCCCTTCTGGGGGCGCCCGGGCAAGCGAAACCCCCATTCGAAGGCGCGGCTCTACAGACGAGCCGAGAGAGATGAGGATGGGGTGTGCCCGAAGTCCGTCTTTCAGATCGGTGGCGCCGGCGCCGTCGGCACGGGATCGATCCGCGGGATGCCCCACCTGCTGACCCTTGCCGAGAACGGCTTTGGGATCTGGCCGTTCTCTGACGGGTGGCCGCGTGTGGTGGAGATCTACCCACGCCTGCTGACCGGCCCGGTTAAGAAGGGCAGGTGGTCGGCGCGGCACGCCTACCTGTTCGAGCGCTTTCCCGACCAACCGAGGAACCTCCTCGAGCGGGCTGCCGGGTCCGAAGATGCTTTCGACGCGGCGGTCTCCGCTTTGGTCATGAGCGAACACGAAGCGGAGCTGCAGGCGCTTGCCCGGCCGCCTGGCCCTGAGTACGAAATAGAGGGGGCTATTTGGCGGCCTGACCGTGACTGAGTAGTCCCGCGTCGCGCTCGGTAGTGCCGGGACGAGAGTCAGTGGTTTCTCTCTTCGTTGAAAATGGCTTTAGCCGAACCTGTGAATTTCGACGAATGATCGAGCGACCTCTCCGAACCGCTCGAAAGTCTTCCGTGTTTCTCTCTTTGCATATGGGCTAGTTCCCCACAAATTTCCTCCGCGGGGGTGGCGCGAGGTGCCGCTCATCCGTGTAAGGGATAGGGGACCCGATTAGCAGGGGCCCAGAACGCCGGTCCAAACAGACCGGCAGGACAAGGAGAGAGAAATGTCTTCTCGATTGGGAAGACCGGCCAACCGGCCGGTCGCGATAGCCCTATGCCTGAGCTGAGCTGCGTGGCGACCGCCGTCGTCTGCGCGGCAACGGCAAACGCGGCCAGTTCAAGATGGTGATGTGCGCGGGGGACTCCGGCACGCCGGGCTTCAGCACAGAGACCAACACGATCAGCTCGACGCACCCGAGCGGCATCTTCGACTTCACCAACCGCTGCGGCGAACAGGGAGGAGACCCGCCGGGCGACTCCGCCTTCCTGCGCATCGCCGAGCACGAAAGCTCCGGGAATGCAGGCCAGGGCGCCTATGGGCGCTTCGTTCTTCGCGACGCCCTGGTACGTCCACTTCAAGTCCGCCGGCGGAGCTGGGCCAGCCCGCGATCGAGGCGGCTTCCCACCGCCTGGGTCTGCAGCAGTGCGACGTATGCGGCGGCGAGGGCCGGCCCGAGCACACTCAGAGCCCAATCCCCCGGGGTCGCGGGGGATGAGTTGAGGATCGGCGCAATCGCCGCTGCGCTCATCGCCAGGGCCAGAGTCGGGACCAGGGCGAATTTGAGCAGGATGAGCACCCTCTCCAGCGGTCGGATTACGACGGCCACCCGTGCGTTGTCCAGTATGTCCTCTCCCGATAACCCCTAGTTATCGTGCCTGGACGAACCTCCCGAGGACATCGGCGTCCGAGACGACGCGGCGGAGAGCGCGGTCCGAGACGTGGGTGTAGATCTCTGTGGTGCTGAGACTGGCGTGGCCGAGGAGGCGCTGGATGTAGCGGATGTCGACGCCGGCCTCAATCAGTTGGGTCGCGGCGGTATGGCGCAGCATGTGGGGGTGACATGGATCCCAAGGCCGGCGGCCCGGGCCGTCTTGGCGAGGCGGGATCGCATAGCCGGTGGTGTTAGTGGGTCATAGCGGAGATTGAAGAGCAGATGGGAGTGGTCGAGACCGAATGAGGTGCGTGCGTCGATATAGGCGCTCGTAAGGCTTGCGATCCAGTGGTTCGCGAGAAAAACCTGTCGCTCGCGGCGTCCCTTGCCGACCAGTCGTAGTGCCCCGCCGGGCAGGTCGATGTCATGGCACTTGATGCTGACGCTCTCGTTGACTCGGATGCCCGTGGTGATCATCAGCGCGACTTCTGCTGCATCGAGCGACTGGGGAACGCGAGATGGCGGAGAGCAAGATAGATGACTTGTTCGTCGAGCTGTTCGGCAACACGCTTGGCCGAAGCATTCATAACGTGAAGCGCATCCTCGGCGAGCACGGCGATTGGGTTCTTGCCGACCAGATGGCCAACACCCTCAAGCTACGCAATGAGCTAATCCATCACTGGATGCGGACGCGGGCAATGCTGCAAGGTACGAGCGAGAATCGTCTCGCGATGATCGACGAGCTAGAGGGCGTGACTGCCAAGCTTCAGACGCTGACCGTGCGATCGGCGAGCGCATTCAGGCGATGTTGGCCAAGACCGATCTTCCTGAAGGCATCGTTCAAGCGGAATACCAGCGCTTGACGGATCTCGCGGAACGTGGCGAAGACAATCCAGATGCGCCCGAGTACTTTTCACCCAGACGAGACGAGTAGCACTGCAATCCACATAGAGATCCCGACTTTCGGAGTGCCGAGCGCCAGGGAACGACTGATTCTCTCAGGCAAAACTCGGGCTGAGGACTCGACGGCCCCAGGCGGACCGAATATGGTCGGTCTCCCACAATCGAGGAGGCTGCTTGTCATGTATGTACGTGCCGTCAGGTTCACCGACGTATCTTCCGAGCGGATGCAGGAGCTCCTTGCGCGCATCGAGGAGTCCGACGGGCCACCGCCCGGCGTGCCCGCCACGGGTCTCAAGATCTTGTTCGATGAGGCACAGGGAACGGCGGTGGTCCTTCAGCAGTTCGAGAGCGCGGAGGACATGGAGGCTGGAGGCAAAGTGTTCAGCGCGATGGATTCGTCGGAGACGCCCGGCACTCGTGCATCGGTGGACATGTGTGAGGTGAAGCTCGAGCGAACGCTCACCTGAAGCCTTCCCGGCCTGTTCGCCGAAGCGCCTCGTCCAGCTCCGGCAGGAGAGGAATCGAACGCGTGCCGCATCGGATGCCGCGAAGGCGGTCGAAGCCCTCGGTCTGGTCGATAGCTAACGCCGAGCACAGCAGGCGACGTGGGCCGCGAACATTTGGGTCTCGGGGAGATGTCCGATCCGCTCTTCGGTAATCCAGGCGAGCTTTGACAAGCGCGTCAGGTGAAGCAGGCCAGCGGCAGCGAGACGGTTCCTGCGGGAGGGAGAGAGGCCATGAAGGTTGACGACGCCGAAGTTCGTCGAGAGCAGGTAGTCGGACCTCTCGACTTGGAGGTCGGCGAGCCGATGCGCATGGGCGAGAGCCGGCGCATCCAACGGAACGTGGATGTCGAATACCGCCGGGTTGAGTTGGCGCTGGAGCCAGCCAATCGCCCCCGTCATGTTCGGAACCGTGGTGATGACGAGGCCCCCTGGTTTCGTGAGCGAGCCAATGGCAGAGAGGGCACTCGTCGTCTTCGCGAAGTGCTCGATTACGCCGAACGACACGACCACGTCGAAGGAGCCGAGGAGCTCAGGGGGTGGGTCGAACATGTCGGCTTCGATCACCTCTCCGTCGACTTCGGCCCGCCTCAGGACCCTCCGCTCGGCTGCGCAGCCCGGCTCGGAGTAGTCGAGGCCAGTCACACGGAAGCCATACCTGTGGGCAAAGTACGGCAGCCATGGCGAGCGCGCGCAACCGACCTCGAGCAGCCGTGACCCGGGGTCCAGGTCACCGAGACAACCGTGTAGATACTCGGCCATAACCCGCTCCGGTCGATTGCGGAAGTCGGCATCGGTGTGATCAATCGGCTCCGGCAAGGCCGCATCGGTCCAAAGGCCGTCCCAATACTCCTTACCGGCTTGGTCTTCCCCCTGCGCGATGCCGGCATCGTAGACCGCTGCGGAGGCGATTTCCGCAAAGCGCTCGACCTCCTGTGGCTCCTCGCCTGTAAGAGCGACTCGCGTTTCGGGGCGGGCGCTCACCGCTGGCTTCTCCCGTCGTGGCTTGAACCCATCAGCCGCTTCGCGATCGTTAGCGGGTAGGGGTATCCCGTGTACCTGCTGCTGGCGATCACCGCCCTCAACGCGCTCAAGGACGCGGTCGGCGAATCGCTCTGGACCTATCCGGCGGTGATTGCCGCGGTTGGGCTCGACTCGGTGCTGCCGCTGGCGCCCGGCGAGGCGGTGGTGATCACCGCCGGGGTGCTGGCCGCCGACGGCGAGCTGAACGTCGTCCTGGTCCTTGCGGCGGCGACGCTCGGCAGCTTTCTCGGCGACAACTTCTGCTACCTGCTGGGCGCCTCGCTGGGACGCCGGGCGGAGCGCCGCCTAATCAGGTCTGAGCACGGCCGGGCACGCGTCGCCTGGGCGCGGCGGCAGCTCGAGGAACGAGGCGCGGCGATCATCATCGCGGCCCGCTTCATCCCGGGAGGGCGCACCGCGACCACCTTCTCCAGCGGAGTGCTGGAGATGCCCTGGCGGCGCTTTGCGGCGATCGACGCCGTCGCCGCCTCGCTCTGGGCCGGCTACGTGACCGCGCTGGGCTACTTCGGCGGCAGCACCTTCAGAGATAGCCTCTGGAAGCCACTGGTCGCGGCCGGCCTCGTCGCCCTGTTTGTCTCCGCTGGGGCTGAGTTGGTGCGCCGAGTCAAGCTCAGCTGAGCCACGCCGCGCGCTGGGCACGACGCCGCTGCGGCAAAATGCGCGCTGTGCCGGCGGAGCGGCAATACGACCTCGCGCTCTTCGGCGCGACTGGCTTTACCGGTGGACTGACCGCGCGCTACCTGGCAGCCAATGCGCCGCAGGGCGCGCGCTGGGCGCTGGTCGGTCGCAACCGGGAGAAGCTCAAGGCGGTTGGCTCACAGCTCGCGGGTGCCCTGCGCGAGGGCGTGTCGGCCCCCGAGCTGATCGAGGCAGACGCCCGCGATAGGCGCTCGCTGGAGCGCCTGGCGCAGGCCACGAACGTGGTTGCGACGACCGTGGGGCCGTACGCGCTGTACGGCGAGCCCCTGGTCGCCGCCTGCGCGGCGGCGGGCACCGACTACGTCGACCTGACCGGCGAGCCCGAGTTCGTCGACCGCATGTGGCTCGGCTACCACGATCAGGCGCGCCGCAGTGGGGCGCGGCTGGTCCATTGCTGTGGCTTCGAGTCGATCCCACCCGACCTCGGCGCCTACTTCACCGTGAAGCAGCTGCCCGAGGCGGTGCCCGTGCGGGTCGACGGCTACGTGCGCATGGGCGGCGAGTTCTCCGGCGGGACGTTCTCCTCGGCGATCAACGGGTTCGCCCGGGCGCGCCAGACGGTGAGCGCCGCGCGGCGTCGCCGCGCGGCCGAGCCAAAGCCGGCCGGCAGGAGAATCCACTCGGGGGCCTCGCTCATCCGCCGCGACGCCGAGCTCGGCGGCTGGGTGGCGCCGCTGCCGACGATCGACGGACAGATCGTCTGCCGCTCCGCGGCGGCGCTCGAGCGCTACGGGCCGGACTTCAGCTATGGCCACAACGTCGTCGCCAAGCACCTTGCCTCGATCGCCGCCGTCGCCGGTGGCGCCGGCGCTGCGCTCGCCCTCGCGCAGCTGTCTCCAACCCGCAGGCTGCTGCTGAAAGCGGTCCGCTCGCCGGGTGAGGGTCCCAGCGAGGAGGTGCGTGCTCGGAGCTGGTTCAAAGTGACCTTTGTCGGCGAGGGGGGCGGCAAGCGCGTCGTCGCCGAGGTCTCAGGCGGCGATCCCGCCTACGACGAGACCGCCAAGATGCTCGCCGAGTCGGCGCTCTGCCTCGCCTTCGACGAGCTGCCCGAGACCGCGGGGCAGGTGACGACGACACAGGCGATGGGCGATGCGTTGCTGGAGCGCCTGCAGAGTGCTGGGATGACCTTCCGGGTTATCGAGCCGGTGCCCGCATGAGATTTGTTGCGGATCCGTCGCGCTATTGACATCTGATCCTTGATGTGGGCCCGCCGGATGCCGAGGATTCGGGCCCGTGGACAATCCGAACCACAAGGGCAACGTCGCCGAGCTGGCGATCGCCACCGAGGCGGCTCGGCTCGGCCTCTCGGTTCTCAAGCCGTTGACCGAGCACGAGCGCTATGACCTGGTCATAGGAGTCGCTGGCCGTCTTCTACGAGTCCAGTGCAAGTGGGGTACCTGTCGAGACGGAGGGATCGATATTCGGCTTAGGTCGTCTTATCACTCTCCAACTCGCGGTTATGTCATATCGACATATGACGAGACCGAGGTGGATTGTTTGGCTGTCTACTGCGGTGAGCTGGGCCGTTCCTTCCTCCTTCCGGTCGAGCTCATCGCGGGACGCACGATGATCTTCTTGCGATTGGAGGCGGCGAGGAATAACCAGCGTGCGGCGCTAAACTGGGCCGCCGATTACGCGTTCCCCGGGGCTGTAGCTCAGCTGGCAGAGCGTTCGGATGGCATCCGAAAGGTCGAGGGTTCGAATCCCTCCAGCTCCATTCGTCCTCCGACAGAGAATCCGACGAGGACCGCGACCGAAGAGGTCGGTGCCCATGAGTTCCGCAACCACTTCGGCTACTACATGGAGCGTGCTGCGGCCGGCACAGAGATCCACATCCGGCGTCGCGGAAAGCCCTACGCCCGCCTCGGCCCTGCGCTCAAATAGCCACGCCCGGCTGCCGATGACCTAGCGATGAACGCTGCCAACGAGCACGTCTTCTCGCACGGGATGCAGGACACGCGGGCGACGCTCGACGCCTGGAACGAGCGTCCTTGGGCGGTGCTGCGGGGTTGGCTGGCCTTGAGCCTGGCGATCGCCCTGACGCTGCTGGGCGCCGTCTGGATCGTCGCCGGGATGCTGACCCCAGACCTCACGCCGATCCACATGGCCGGGCTCACCGAGTCGACCGATCCCGGCGACCTGGCGCCGATTCTCTGGCGTAACTCGCTGGTGCTGGCGCTGCACGCGACCGCCTGCGTCGCCGGCTTCATCGCCGGCGCCTCGATGCCGATTGCCGCCGCCCAGCGCAGCGGTTTCTCGCGCTGGATTCACGTCAAGACGGCCGAGTTCGCGATTCTCTTCGTCGCCGCGGTCACCCTCTTCTCGCTCGGCACCCAGGCCCTCTACCTCGGCTTCCAGGGCTCGACGATCGCCTCCCAGCTCGAGATCTCCCACGCGACCCTGATCCTCAGCGTCCTGCCGCACGCGATCCCCGAGCTGATGGCGCTCTTCCTGCCGCTTGCCGCCTGGTTGATCGCCAGTCAGCGCGGCGAGTGGAGCCAACTGCTCGCTGCGACCTTCATCACCGTGCTGATCGCGATTCCGACCCTTGTCGTTGCCGCGACGATCGAGGTCTACGTCTGGCCGCAGATCCTCGAGGCGCTCTCGCCGGTCTTCTGAGGCAGGTCGCAGTCGTAGGATCGGCGGCGATGACCGCCGTTGGCAAACGCATTCGCCTCGTCCACTGGAAAGAGGACGAGGTTCCCGAGCGGGCTCGGCGACTCGAGGCGGAGGGCTTCGAGGTCGATGGCGAGGTGCCCGGCACGAGCATCGGCGTCAAGCAGCTGCGCGAGGATCCGCCCGACGCCTTCGTCATCGACCTCGGCCGCCTTCCCTCCCACGGCCGTGAGGTTGCCTACGCATTGCGCGAGTCGAAGGCGCTGCGCGCGATCCCGATCGTCTTCGTCGGCGGCGACGAGAAGAAGGTCGAGGCGATCCGGACTGCGCTCCCCGATGCCACCTACACGGAGTGGGAGAGCATCGGGGCGGACCTGCGCGAGGCGATCGCCAATCCGCCCACCGACCCTGCAGTGCCGGCCTCGGACTCCGGACCGCGTTCGGGCAGGCCCCTGGCACAGAAGCTCGGCATCAAATCCGGCTCGGTGCTGGCTTTGATCAACGCTCCGGAGGGGATCGAGGCGACCCTGGGACCGCTGCCCAACGAGGTCACACTGCGCCGCGGCAACCGCGGCGCCCGGGAGATGACGCTCTGGTTCGTCACCGCTCGCAGCGAGTACGAGCGACGCTTCGCAGCTATCGCAAAAGCCGTCGGCGACGGCACCCTCTGGATGGCCTGGCCCAAGCGCTCCTCCGGCGTCGACACCGACCTGACCGAGGACGTCATCCGCGAAGTCTCCCTCCCTGCCGGCCTGGTCGATACCAAGGTCTGCGCTATCGACGAGACATGGTCTGGTTTGCGCCTGACGAAGCGCCGCAGCTGAGCGATCAAATGGCTGGGATGGCCACGGGGCGCCTCCCGAACGGGCGGATACTCAAAGTCGTCGCGCCAACTGGCGCGACGACTTGTCCGGGCGGGAGGCGCCCCGTGGCCATCAACCCCTCATAAGATCGCCTTCATGCCTGGTTACGACCCAAAATCGATCGAGCGCAAGTGGCAGCAGATCTGGGCCGATGAGCGCACCTGGGAGGTCGCCAACCCGGACCAGCCCGGCTACGACGATTCGAAGCCCAAGTCCTACGTGCTCGAGATGCTTCCCTACCCCTCGGGAGAACCGCACGTCGGCCACCTGAAGACCTACGCGGTCGGCGACGCGATCGCCCACTTCCGCCGCCGCCACGGCTTCGAGGTGATCCACCCGATGGGCTACGACTCCTTCGGCCTGCCGGCGGAGAACAACGCGATCAAGACCGGCGAGCCGCCGCGCGAGGCGACCGAGCGCTCGATCGAGTCCTTCCGCCGCCAGTTCCGCGAGTGGGGCATTTCGATCGATTGGTCGCGCGAACTGGCGACCCACACCCCCGAGTACTACCGCTGGACCCAGTGGATCTTCCTGCAGCTCTTCGAGCGCGGCCTCGCCTACCGCGCCGAGGCACCAGTTCAATGGTGTCCCGTGGACGCCACGGTGCTCGCCAACGAGCAGGTCGTCGACGGGCGCTGCGAGCGCTGCGGCACCGAGGTCGTGCAGCGCAAGCTCGAGCAGTGGTTCTTCAAGATCACCGATTACGCCGAGCGCCTGCTGGAGGACTTCGATCGGCTCGAGTCCTGGCCCGAGCACGTGATCACCATGCAACGCAACTGGATCGGCCGCTCCGAGGGCGCCGAGGTCGGTTTCCGCTGCGAGGAGCTGGACCTCGACTTCCCGGTCTTCACCACCCGGCCCGACACGCTCTTCGGCGCCACCTTCTTCGTGCTCGCACCCGAGCACCCGGAGCTGGAGCGCCTCGTCGCCGGTACGCCGGCCGAGGCCGCGGTGCGCGAGTACGTCGAGCGCGCCGCTCGCGAGTCGGCCGAGGAGCGCGGCGCGGAGGGCCGCGAGAAGACCGGCGTGCCGCTCGGGCGCAGCGTCGTCAACCCGGTGAACGGCGAGCCGATCCCGATGTTCGTCGCCGACTACGTGCTGATGGAGTACGGCACCGGGGCGATCATGGCTGTGCCTGGCCATGACGAGCGCGACTACGAGTTCGCCAAGGCCTTCGACCTGCCGATTCGTCGCGTGATCGAGGGCGAAGACCCCGAGACCGCTCGTGAGAGGCAAGGCCTTCCGTATCCGGGCGATGGGCCGATGACCGGCTCGGGCCGCTTCGACGGCAAGCACAACCGCGAGGCCTACGCCGAGATCGTCGCCTGGCTCGCCGCGGAGGGTCGCGGCGAATCCGCCGTCAACTACCGGCTGCGCGACTGGCTGGTCTCGCGCCAGCGCTACTGGGGGGCGCCGATCCCGGTCGTCTACTGCGAGGAGTGCGGCATCGTGCCCGTGCCCGCGGAGCAGCTGCCGGTCGAGCTGCCCCAGGTCGAGGACTACGCGCCGCAGGGCCGCAGCCCGTTGGCCGCCGCCGAGGACTGGGTCGCCACCGAGTGCCCGCGCTGCAATGGGCCGGCCAGCCGCGAGACCGACACGATGGACACCTTTGTCGACTCCTCCTGGTACTTCATCCGCTACCTCGATCCCCGCAACGAGACCGCTGCCTGGGACCACGGGGTCGCCGATCACTGGCTGCCGGTCGACCAGTACATCGGCGGGGTCGAGCACGCGATCCTGCACCTGATGTACGCGCGCTTCTTCACCAAGGCGCTGGCCGACGTCGGCGAGCTGGAGGTGCAGGAGCCCTTCGCCAACCTCTTCGCCCAGGGGATGATCACCCGCGACGGGGCGAAGATGTCGAAGTCGCGCGGCAACACCGTGAGCCCGGCCGAGTACGTCGAGCGCTACGGGGCCGACACCGCCCGCACCTACATCTGCTTCATGGGCCCGCCCGAGCGCGACGCCGACTGGGCCGACGAGGGAGTGGAGGGAGTCAACCGCTTCCTCTCGCGGCTCTGGCGGCTCTGCGAGGAGGTGGAGGCAAAGCAGGCCGGTGAGCTCGACGCCGGCACGGTCGCGGGCGACGCTCGGGTGCTGCTCGTCAAGGCGCACTGGGCGATCGACAAGGTGACTCGCGACTTCCGGCGCGGCTTCCAGTTCAACACCGCGATCGCC
>DATNHC010000050.1:0-2985 GCA_035605155.1 Solirubrobacterales bacterium | reverse complement strand
CGCGCGGGGATGCGCCGACTTCATCCTGCGCGATCTCCGGGACGACGGGAAGCGGCTGCTGCGCACCTGGAAGGACGGAGAGGCGAAGCTGAACGCCTACCTCGAGGACCACGCCTTCCTGGTCGAGGCGCTGCTGCGGCTGTATGAGGCCACCCTCGAGGTCCGCTGGTTCGACGCGGCTCGCGAAACCGCCGACACGATGATCGAGCGCTTCGCCGACGACGAGCGGGGCGGCTTCTTCACCACCTCGACCGACCACGAGGAGCTGATCGCCCGCCGCAAGGAGATCGGCGACCACCCGATCCCCTCCGGCAACAGCTCCGCCGCCCTCGGCCTGCTGCGCCTCGCCGCCCTGACCGGCGAGCGCCGCTATGAAGAGCAGGCCGAGTCCGTCTTCCGCCTCTTCGCCGGACCCGCCGCGAGTCACCCCGAGTCCTTCGCCCACCTCCTCCGCGCAATCGACTTCCACCTCTCCCCCACCAAAGAGGTAGCCCTGATCGGCGACGACCTCACCGAGCTCGCCCGCACCGTCCGCGCCACGCACCGCCCCCACCTCGTCCTGGCCGGCGGCCCCGAGGGCAGCACCGTTCCGGAGCTTTTGCGGGGTCGAACCACCATCGAAGCCAGACCCACCGCCTACATCTGCGAAAGCTTCACCTGCAAGCAGCCGGTCAGCGACGCAGCATCCTTGGCCGACCTGCTTTAGCCACCCCTCGCGCGGGTGGCGCGGTGGCGGGGGGGTCGTGCCCCGACTTTGATAGAGATGCAGGACCAGTGCGAGGCTCCCTCTTCACCTTCCCCGCTGGTCGCCGCTCGAAGTGGATCGTCTTCGGGATCTGGCTCCTGGCGATCTTCATCGCCGCCGGTCCTGCCGGCCTGCCAGAGAAGTTCGAAGACGCCGAAAGCAACGAGGCGACCTCCTACCTGCCTGGCGATGCCGAATCGACTGAGGCGCTCGACGCGACCGAGTCTCTGCAGAAGGGCGAACTCGCCCCTGCGGTGATCGTCTACCGGCGCGGCGGGGGCCTTGGTCTGACTGCCGCCGACGGCCGCCAGGTCAGAGAAGACGTCGGCAAGATGACCGAAGAGCGCTTTCCGGGCGTGATCCCAGACGGCGCCACAGCCGCTTCGGGTGGCCAGGAACGTGATGCGGAACCCGCCCCAGAAGGTTTGCCGCCGGAATGCGCCGGCCCGACCGACACGGTCCCCGGCCAGCCCGCCGACTATGCACCCTTCGTCGGTCCGATTTGCTCTCCCGACGGCAAGGAGGCGATCGTCACCGCCTACATCAAGGCCGAAGGCGAGGGCGACCGGATCGTCGACCCGGTCAAGTACTGGCGCGACCAGATCGCCGACGAGCCCGGCGGGCTGGAAGTCAAGATCACCGGTGGCGCGGGCTTCTCGGCCGACGCGATCGAAGTCTTCGAAGGCATCAACGGGACGCTGCTGGCGGCGGCGCTCAGCCTGGTGATCTTCCTGCTGATCCTGATCTACCGCTCACCGATGTTCTTCTTCATCCCGCTCGTCTCGGTGATCTTCGCCGAGCTCCTCTCACGCTCGATCGGCTACGGAGTTTCCGAGCTCGGTGTGACGATCAACGGCCAGTCGAGCTCGATCATGTCGGTGCTGGTCCTCGGCGCGGGAACCGACTATGCGTTGCTGCTCGTTGCCCGCTACCGCGAGGAGCTCCACCAAACCGTCGACAAGCACGAGGCGATGCGCACTGCGCTCGCCTCGGCCGGACCAGCGATCTTCGCCTCAGCAGCGACGGTGGTAGCGGCGCTGCTCTGCCTCACCATCGCCAAGGTCAACGGCACGGCGGGGCTCGGCCCGATCGCCGCGATCGGCATTGCCTGCGCAGCGCTCTCGATGTTGACCCTGTTGCCGGCGCTGCTGACGATCTTCGGTCGCCGCGCCTTCTGGCCCTTCGTGCCGCACACGTCCGAGACGGCGCCGAGCGCCGATGAAGTCTCCGAGCGCGCCCGGCAAAAGATCATCGAAGGCTCGCCATTCGGCGCCTTCGTCCGAGTCTTCCTTGCCTGCCTGCTGATCGTCTTCCCGCCGGTCCTGATCCTGGTGCTGCTCAACTGGATCCTGCGCCGGCTCAGCGGCCGCCGCATCCCCTCGTTGATCGTCGGCCCGCTCGACAAGGCAATCTTCAAGCCCTACGAGATACGACGCCACCGGCTCGAGCATGCCGTCGACGTCACCCATGGCTTCTGGGCCCGCGTGGGGCAGCGGGTCGCGATCTCGCCGCGCCGGGTGATGGGCGGCTCGATCGCCGTCCTGCTCGTCTTCTGCGCCGGCTTCGCCTTCTTCTCCACCGAACTGACGAGCGAAGACAGCTACCGCACGGAAGTCGAATCGGTCGAAGGTCAGCACCTGCTCGACAGGAGCTTCCCCTCCGGGACGACAGCGCTCACCGACATTGTCGTGCCGGACCGCGCGGAAGTCCCCTCCGTGCGTCGCTCGGTTGCGCAGGCGAGCGGCGTCGAGGCGGTCTCGCAACCAGTGGCTGAAGGTCCGCCCGGGACCCTGGTCCAGGCGACCCTGGAACCGAACCCCTACTCGACCGAGGCCTTCGACCTGGTCGAGCCGATGCGCGACGCGGCTCACTCAGCCTCGCCAGGCTCGCTCGTGGGCGGCCCGAGCGCCATTGAATTCGACGTCCGTGACGCGGCCGCGTGGGACTCCATCGTGATCCCGCCAATCATCCTCTTCGTCGTCTTCCTAATCCTGGTCGGCCTGTTGCGAGCCGTGGTCGCGCCGCTGGTCTTGATCGGCACCGTGATCCTCAGCTTCCTCGCAGCGCTCGGCGTCGGCTACTTCGTCTTCGATGTGATCTTCGGCTTCCCCGGCTCAGACCCCTCGCTGCCACTTTTCGCCTTTGTCTTCCTCGTCGCCCTGGGTGTCGATTACAACATCTTCCTCATCGCCCGTGCCCGCGAGGAAACCGAAAGGCACGGCTCCGAACAGGGCATCCTG
>DATNHC010000049.1:0-2473 GCA_035605155.1 Solirubrobacterales bacterium | reverse complement strand
GCGATCGTGATCATGACCTCGAACATCGGCGCTTCGGAGATCGCCAAGAACACCTCGATCGGCTTCACCGTCGCCGACGAGACCGGCATGTCCTACGACGACATGAAAAACCGGATCATGGGCGATCTGAAAAAAGTCTTCCGGCCGGAGTTCCTCAACCGGATCGACGAGGTGATTGTCTTCCACAAGCTCGCCAAGGAGGAGGTCAAGGAGATCATCGACCTGATGATCAACCGGGTCCGCGTCCAGGTCGCCGAGCACGAGCTGCAGCTGGAGCTCAGCAACGAGTCCAAGGACCTGCTGGTCGACAAAGGCTGGGACCCCTCGATGGGCGCCCGGCCGCTGCGCCGCGCGATCCAGCGCTACATCGAGGATCCGCTCGCCGATGAGGTCCTGCGCCAGGGCGAGATGGCGCCCGGCTCGACGGTGATGGTCGAGCGCGACGAGTCCGGCGACGAGGAGGACCGGCCGCTCAGCCTGAAGATCGTCAAGCCACGCAAGCCGCGTCCGAAGAAGTCAAAGCCGGAGCCCGAGAAGGTCGGTGTCGGCGCCAAGCAGGGCGACGGCGACGAGGGTGGCGAGCAGAGCTCGGCCGAGGCCGGCGACGAGCAGTCCGCTGGCGACGGCGACGCCTGAGCGAAGTCCGAAGTGCGCGAGCCGGGCCGTACCGCGATAGGGACCTGGAGTGGCGGGCGCTTCCTGCGCTTCGGCGAGGCTATCGACGAGGAGCGGCTCAAGCGCCTGCTTGCCCCCGGCCGGGGAATCGACACTCTGCTCAGTGCCGACACTTACGGCCAGGGTGAGGCAGACTCGGCATTGGGCCGGGCACTGGTCGGTCTGGGGCGCGACTCCTATTGCCTGGTGGGCGCAATCGGTCACGACTTCTACGAGGGCGAGCGCGATGGCCCGCGCGGCTTCCCGCGCTTCACCGACCCGCGCTTGCGCGGCGAGGGCGAGTACGCGGGCTACCTGCGGATGGCCGCCGAACGCAGTCTGGAGCGGATTGGCGTCGACTCCTTCGACTTGCTGCTGCTCCACAACCCAGACCGGATCGGCTACTCGAGCGAGTCCGTCTGGGATGGGATGGAGGCGCTGCGCGAGGCGGGCTTGGCATCCCAGATCGGCGTCGCCCCGGGCCCGGCCAACGGCTTCACCCTCGACCTGATCGATTGCCTGGAGCGCTTCGGCGATCGGATCGATTGGGCAATGGTCATCCTCAACCCCTTTGAGCCCTGGCCGGGCGAGCTTTGCCTCGAGGCCGCTGAGCGGCACGGCGTCCAGGTGATCACCCGTGTCGTCGACTACGGCGGCCTCTTCTGGGGCGACCTAGAGCCGGGCATGGAGCTTGCCAAAGGAGACCACCGCGCCTTCCGACCCGAAGGTTGGATCGAGGCTGGCCTCGAGCGCCTCGCGCGCGTCCTGCCCTACGCCGAGCGCGCGGGCCTGACGCCGATCCAGCTCGCCTGCCAGTGGAATCTCGCCCACCCAGCGGTCGAGTGCGTGGCGCCCACCCTGATCCAGGAGGCACATTCGGAGGCCCTCTCGATCGAGGACAAGCGCGCCGACCTAGCGGCACTGCCGACCGAGCAGCGGCTGAGCGACGCCGACGTCGCCGCGATCCGCGCGGTCGGCGACAACACAGGCTGCATGGCCCTGAAGGGCGCCAACCCGCAGCACGAAGGCGACGAGCGGCCTGACCGCTGGCCGCTCACCGCTGAGCTCGCTGCCGTCGGCGACCGCTGGGGCATCGACCCAGCTCGCGATCTAGTTGACCCGCCTACACACGTTGTGAACCGCTGAGAGGCCATCCGGGCCCGCCAAGAGGCTGTGGGTGTCAAAGCTCACGACCTCAAGGAGGACCCGGATGAAGGTTCACGCTAACGCTGCTCTCGGACCAGCGGGACGGCTCGCGCTGGTGGAAGCGATCGAGTCGGGGATGACGCAGAAGGCGGCAGCTGCCGCCTTCTGCGTGGCGCCAGCCACAGCCCACCGCTGGTGGCATCGCCGGCGCAGAGCAAGCGCTGAGGAGCTGCGTTCCGGGAGCTGGTTGATTGACCGCTCCTCACGCCCACACGGCAACCCGCGGCTGCTCGACGCAAGGGTCCAGGAGCAGATCTGCGATTGGCGGCGGCGCACCGGCTGGGGGCCGCGCCTTGTGGCCGGCAGACGGTCTGGAAGGTCCTCGCCCGCCACGGCATCTCTCGTACCGCGCGGGCACCACGAGAGAGAGCCAGGCGTTATGAGTGGCCCTGCCCCGGCGACTGATCTAACCCCCGCAGACTGAGCCACGATGCATGAGACTCCGGCCCTACCGAAGGAGTCGAATGCCAAGGCAGTATCCCCCGGAGTTCCGCGAGCGAATCGTCGCCCTGGCGAGGTCGGGAAGGTCCGTCTCAGGGCTCAGCGCCGACTACGGAGTGGCCGGCGCCACCATCTACCGCTGGCTCGACCAGGACCGAATAGACCATGGCGA
>DATNHC010000048.1:2500-15356 GCA_035605155.1 Solirubrobacterales bacterium | reverse complement strand
ATGCCCGTCGAGGGTCACCCGGGCGGTGCCGAAGCGCTCGTGGGAGACGACGTCAGCCCCCAACCGAGCGGCGAGCGCCGCCGCGTCGCCCTCGACGACGAGATCGACGTCGGCGCGGCCGCGGCCGAACAGGAGGTCGCGCACCGCGCCACCGACGAGGTAGACGGGGTCGCCGGCGACCTCGCGCACCCTGTCCAGCTCGGGGTGCATGCGCGCGAGCGCCTCGGCGATGCTCTCGGTGTGATCCCTGGGATGCGGCATTGCTGCAGACCTGGAGGCAGGCTAGAGCCGCACCGGGATGCCGTCGGCGGCGAGCCGCTGCTTCGCCTCCCGCACGCGGTACTCGCCGTAATGGAAGATCGAGGCGCAGAGCACGGCGTCGGCGGCGCCGGCCAGTATCGCCTCGCTCAGGTGCTCGAGCGTGCCGGCCCCACCCGAGGCGATCACCGGCACCGAGACGGCGTCGGAGACCGCTCGCGTCAGCGCGATGTCATAGCCGTCGCTGGTGCCGTCGCGGTCCATGCTGGTCAAGAGCACCTCCCCCGCGCCGCGCTCGACCGCCTCCCGCGCCCAGTCGACCGCCTCGCGGTCCTCGACCTTCTTGCGACCGCCGTTCACGTAGACGCCCCAGCCATCTCCTTCGCGCTTGGCGTCGATCGCGATGACCACGCACTGGGCGCCAAAGTGGTCCGCCAGCTCGGTCAGCAACTCGGGCCTATCCAGGGCTGACGAGTTCACGGAGACCTTGTCGGCCCCTGCATCGAGCACCGCTTGGGCGTCAGCGACGGAGCGGATCCCGCCGCCGATCGTGAACGGGATGAAGACGTTGTCGGCCGTGCGCCGCGCCAGCTCGACGATCGTCTCCCGCTTCTCGTGCGAGGCGGTGATGTCGAGAAACACAAGCTCATCGGCACCCTCGGCGTCATACCGCTCCGCCAGCTCCACCGGATCCCCCGCATCGCGCAGGCCGACGAAGTTGGTGCCCTTGACGACGCGGCCGGCGTCGACGTCCAAGCAGGGAATTACACGCTTGAGAACCATCAGCTAAGCGTAGACGTGGCGGGTAGAGGTCGGGGTGCCCTCCTCCAGAGGCCGTCGCGCAGCTGAATCGTTTGTCGTGCTTCGGGGTGTGGTCACAGGAGCCTCTGGAGGAGGGCACCCCGACCTCTAGGCCCCGAGAGCTGCGATTGCTTCGGCCACGGAGAAGCGGCGCTCGTATAGAGCTCTTCCGACTATGGCGCCCTCGACGTTTGGGGCGGCGATGCGGGAGAGGGTTTCGAGGTCGGAGAGGGTTCCGACGCCACCGGAGGCGATGACCTGGGCGCTGGTGACGGCCGCGATGCGGTTTAGCTCGTCCAGGGCGGGGCCTTCCATCGTGCCGTCGACCTCGATCGCGGTGCAGAGGAAGCGGGCTACGCCGCGGTTGGAGAGGTCGGCAACTGCATCGGCGACGTCTACGTCGCTGGTCTCGGTCCAGCCTGCCAGTGAGACCTTGCCGTCGCGGGCGTCGACCGAGACCACGATCCGATTGCCGTGTCGCTCAAGCGCCTCGGTCAGGAACTGCGGGTCGCGCAGCGCCGCCGTGCCGATCACAACGCGCTCGGCGCCGGCGCCGAGAATCGCGTCGACAGAGGCTGCGTCGCGCAGGCCGCCGCCGACCTGGATCGGGCGATCGACAGCGGCGGCGATCCGGTGGATGGCGTCGAGGTTCTGGGGCTCGCCCGCCTTAGCTCCGTCGAGGTCGACGACGTGCAGGCACTCGGCGCCTTCCCCGGCCCAGCGCTTGGCGGCATCGACGGGATCGGCGTCGTAGGCCGTCTCGCGCGCGTAGTCACCCTGCGTCAGCCGCACGGCTTGACCGCCGCGGATGTCGATCGCGGGATAGAGGATCACGGGCGGCTAGGCCGGCACGGAGGCGCAGATGCCGGCGAAGTTGGCGAGCAGGCGCAGGCCGGCGGCGCTCGACTTCTCCGGGTGGAACTGGACGCCGTAGACGTTCTCGCGCTCGGCGGCAACGGCGAAGCGAGCGCCGTAGGCGGCGCTGCCGAGAAGGTCGCCGGGTTCGGGTTGTGGGGCGAAGGAGTGGACGAGATAGAAGGGCGTCTCCGAGTCGATCCCCTCGACCAGGCGCGAATCGTGCTGCCAGCGCACCGGCGACCAGCCGATGTGCGGCACCTTGAGGCCAGGCGCGTCCAGCTCCCGCACCTCGCCGGACAGCAGGCCGAGGCCCTCCGCCCCGCCCAACTCCGTGGTCGAGTCGAAGAGCAGCTGCAGCCCCAGGCAGATGCCGAGGATCGGCACTCCGGCGTCACGTCGCTCGAAGATCAACTCGTCGAGGCCCAACTCGCGCACGCCGCGCATCGCCTTCGGGAAGGCGCCGACCCCGGGCAGGATCAGCCCGTCGGCGTCCCGAATCGCCCCCGCGTCGCTGCCGATCGTCGCCCGCGCGCCGACGTGCTCGAGCGCCTTCTCGACCGAGCGCAGGTTGCCCATGCCGTAGTCGAGGATGCAGATGCTGGCCGTCATGCCGCCCCCGGACGCGGAAGCGCGGGCGCGAGGTCGCCGGGTGTGATTAGCGCGCCCGCGCGAGAGCAGAGGAGGCGGCATCTATTCATTCAGGGTTCCCTTGGTCGAGGGCACACCGCTCTCCTCGGGGTCGACCGAGACGGCCACGCGCAGGGCGCGGGCAAATGCCTTGAAGCAGGCCTCGATCATGTGGTGGGCGTTGGCGCCGTAGCGGACCGAGACGTGCAGCGTGAGCTTGGCGCCGTTGGCCACGGCGCGAAAAAACTCCTCGGCCAGCTCGGTGTCGAAGCCGGCGATCGAGGTCGCCGGCAGCTCAGCGTCGAAGATGCAGAGCGGCCGCCCGGAGATGTCGATCGCGCACTCGGCCAGCGACTCGTCCATCGGCACGACAGCCGACCCATAGCGGCGGATCCCGCTGCGATCGCCGAGCGCCTCGTCGAGCGCCTGGCCGAGCACGATGCCGACGTCCTCCACCGTGTGGTGGGCGCCGGTCTCCAGATCGCCGCTCGCCTCGACTTTTAGCCCGAGCCGACCGTGGCGGGCAAGCAGGTCAAGCATGTGGTCGAGGAAGCCGACCTCCGTCGCAGCACTCGCCTCCCCTCCGTCGAGGTCGAGCGAGAGCCGGATTTGCGTCTCGGCCGTATTGCGCTCTCTGCTGGCTGTTCTGCTCATCGTCTAATCATCGCCGACTCGCCGTGGACGGGGAAGCCCTCGGCGCGAGCGAGGGTCTCGACGTGTGGGGCAAGCTTCGCCGCCGCCTCAGCGGAAACCTCCACCGCGGCAGTGGGACGACGGAACGCAGCCGGGGACAACGGCCCCGAGAAGCGACCGGCGCCCCCGGTGGGAAGTATGTGGTTCGAGCCGGCCGCGTAATCGCCGAAGGCAGTCGCGCTGCGCGGTCCGAGGAAGACGCAGCCGGCTGTCCTCGCCAGGGCTGCTCTCTCCACCGCCTCCCGCGCAAGCAGCTCGAGATGCTCGGGGGCGAAGGCGTTGGCGAGCTCGATCGCCGCGAGGCCGTTGTCGGGCAGCTGGAGCAGCGCGAGTGGCGCGTCGCCGATGCCGGAGCGCTCGGCCACGGCGGTTGCAGTTGCCTCCCAAATCGCCTCGAGGACGTCGTCTTCCGCCGACGCGACGATCAGCGGACCGTCCCCACCGTGCTCGGCCTGTGCGCAAAGGTCGAGGGCCGCCCACTGCGGGTCTGTCTCGGCGTCGGCAATCAGCATCAGCTCCGAGGGCCCGGCGAGCGAGTCGATCCCAACCCTGCCGTAGGCGGCACGCTTTGCCTCGCGCACCCAGGCGTTGCCGGGACCGGCAATGACGTCCACCGGCTGCACCGACTCGGTGCCATAGGCGAGCGCGAAGATCGCCTGGGCGCCACCGATCGGGTGGACCGCATCGACCCCACAGAGCGCCGCGGCGGCGAGCACGATCGGGTCGACGCGACCTCGAGCTCCCGGCGGCGTGGCGAGAGCCAGCCGCTCAACTCCTGCCACCCGCGCCGGAATGCAGCCCATCAGCACGCTCGAGGGGTAGGCAGCGCGTCCTCCCGGGGCGTAGACGCCGGCCGCCCCGACCGGGACCTCGCCGACGGTGACCCGTTGGCCCTGGGGCAGCGTGAGCTCCTGGGTGCCGCTGCGCAGCTGGGCCTCGGCCACAGCGCGGATGTTCGCTGCGGCAACCTGCAGCGACTCGCGCAGCTCGGTCTCGATGCCGGCAAGCGCCTCCTCGGCTTCCTCCGGCCCAATGCGCAGCGAAGCCGGCGCTTGCTCGGTCGCGTCAAAGCGCTCGGTGAGGCGCATCAGAGCTTCGTCGCCGCCACCGCGAATCTCGCGTTCGATCGGGGTCACGTCGACCGGCGTGGCGACCTCCGCAGTCCAGCCGCGGATCTCCGCGGCGGTCTCGGCCGCTCCCTGCCACTGGAACCGCCGCTGCCTCATCGTGCGCTCGCCTCCCGCAGCCTGGCCGTCAGCTCATCGACCTCGGCGGCGCGCAGCTTGTGGGCGACCCGGTTGGCGACGAAGCGCGCCGTGCACTCGACGATCTCCTCGCGCACCTCGAGGTCGTTCTCCTCGAGGGTGCGGCCGGTGGCGACGAGGTCGACGATGCCGTCCGCGAGGCCGATCAGCGGCGCCAGCTCGACCGAGCCCTTGACCTCGATCACCTCGACCTGGCGACCGGTCGACTCGAAGTGGCGTTCCGCGGTGCGCGGGTACTTGGTCGCGATCCGCATCATGCCGAGCCGCCGCTGCGACTCGCCCAAGCTGGCGTCCCCCCGGCGGCCCGCCAGCACCATGCGACAACGGCCGAAGCCGAGGTCGAGCAACTCGTAGACCACGCGATCGAACTGCTCGAGCAGCACGTCCTTGCCGGTGATGCCGACGTCGGCGGCGCCGGCCTCGACGTAGGTCGGCACGTCCGACGGCCGCATCGTCACCAGCGTGATGTCATCGCTCTCGAAGATCAGCGAGCGCGACTCGCCGCGTACGGCGGCGGTCTCGACGCCGATCGCGTCGAGCACGTCGAGGGTCTTCTCGAGCAGGGCGCCGCGCGGCACCGCGAGCTTCAGCGGGCCCTCGGTCTTGGCCCGGCCCATGCCGGCGACCTCGACGCTCACGACTCGCCACCCCCTCGCGCCTCCTCCATCTGCGCAACGTGGACACGCTCCAGGTAGAGGGCGAAGCCCGCCGCTGGGAGGTCGACGCCGAAGCGGGTCAGCAACCGGTCGTAACGCCCCCCACCGCCGAGGACGTGACCGAGCGCCGGGTCGTAGACCTCGAGGATGGCGCCACTGTAGTAACCGAGATCGCGGAGCAGACCGAGGTCGATCTGAACTCGCTCGGCAGCTCCACCCGCCTCGAGCGCCTCGAAGGTCTCGCCGATCCGTGCCGTGGCTCGCTCGACCGCCACGCCGCCAAGCGATCGGGCCTCCTCGAGCACCTCTTTGCCGCCGCGCAGCTGCGCAAGGGCGAGGCAGGTCTGGACCTGCTTCTTGCCGATCCCCTCCAGCTCGGAGAGCTCGACCTCGAGCCCAACGAGGTCGTGGGCGGCAAGGCGGCCGAGCAGCGAGTCGCGCGCCCGGTCTTCGATGCCGAACTCGCTGAGCAGCTGGCGGAAGAGATCCGAGTCGCCGAGCCCGATCACCGCACGCCTCAGCCCGGCGGCGTCGAGCGTCGCCTCCAGCACCTCGATCACCTCCACGGTGCCCCCTGGCGCCGCCGCACCGATCAACTCGACGCCGGCCTGGGCGAACTCGCGCATCTGCCCACGCTGCGGGCGCACCGCCCGAAAGGCGTTGGCCAGGTAGCAGAGGCGCAAGGGTGGCTCCGCATCGGCGTAGCGGTTGGCGACGAGGCGGGCGATCGGCACGGTCATGTCGGAGCGCAGGGCGAGCAGGTCGCCGCGCTCATCGAAAAAACGGTAAGCCGAGGCGGCCGTGCGACCGTCGCCCTGGGCCAGTACCTCGTCGTACTCGATCGCCGGCGTGGCGACCTCGCCGTAGCCACGGCTCTCGAAGACGTCGAGCATCGCCCCATGCAGGCGGCGCAGCTCACGCATCTCGTCAGGCAACACGTCCCGCGTGCCGGGTGGAATCGGGTGAATCATCCGCCGGACCTTACGAGAGCGGACCGCAAAGCCCGGCTATGCGGGGACCTCTGACGAGACCCGTTCAATCCGCGCCCCGAGCCCCCGCAGGCGCTCGTCGATCTGCTCATAGCCGCGGTCGATCTGGCGGATGTTGCCGATCTCCGAGACGCCGTCGGCGGCCAGGGCGGCGATGAGCATCGCCATACCGGCACGGATGTCGGGGCTCTCGACGCGTTCGCCGTGAAGCCGGCTCGGACCGCTGACGATCGCCCTGTGGGGATCGCAAAGCGTGATCCGAGCGCCCATTGCCACGAGCTTGTCGACGAAGAAGAGACGGTTCTCGAACATCTTCTCGAAGATCAGGATCTCGCCATCCGCTTGCGTGGCGAGGGCGAGGGCGATCGAGGTGAGGTCGGCGGGAAAGGCCGGCCAGGGGCCGTCCTCGATCTTCGGGATCGCGTCGCCGAGGTCGGCCTGGACGCGCAGCCGCTGGCCCGGCGGCACGATCGCGTTGTTGCCCTCGATCTCCGAGCGCAGGCCGAGGCGGCGGAACTGGCGGCGCACCATCAGCAGATCGGCGGGCTCGACGTCGCGAATGCGCAGCTCTCCCCCGGTCGCGGCGGCCAGCGCCATGAAGCTGCCCACCTCGATGTGATCTGCGCAGATCGTGTGCCTGGCGCCGCCGAGCCGGTCGCGCCCGCGGACCGTCATCACGTTGGAGCCGATCCCTTCCACCTCGGCGCCCATCGTGCTCAAGAGGCGCGCCAGATCCTGCACGTGCGGCTCGCAGGCGGCGTTGGAGATCGTCGTCGGGCCCGGCGTCAGCGCCGCCGCCATCAGCGCGTTCTCGGTTCCCATCACCGAGGGCTCGTCCATGAAGATGTGACAGGGCCGCAGGCCACCCGACGGAGCCGTGACCTCGATCCAGCGATCGCCGTCGACGTCGGCGCCGAGGTCCTTGAAGGCGTCGAGGTGCGCGTCGAGGCGCCGGCGGCCGATGAAGTCCCCGCCCGGCGGCGGCATGCGCGCCTCGCCGAAGCGGGCCAGCAAGGGGCCGGCCAGCAGGAAGGAGGCGCGGATCTGCTTGGAGAGCTCCTCGTCGACGCTCACCTCGCTCACCCCGGCAGCGCAGAGACGAATGCTGTTGTCGCCCACCCACTCTGCCTCGACGCCAAGCCGCTCGAGCAGGGCGACCTGGGCTTCCGTGTCGCGGATGCGGGGCACGCGCTCGAGCAGCAGCTCCTCCTCGGTGAGCAGGCAGGCGGCGAGGATCGGCAGCGCCGCGTTCTTGTTGCCGGCGACGGTCAGCTCACCGGAGAGCGGCACGCCGCCCTGGATCACGAACTTCTCCATGGGGTAGCGGCTAGGGTAACGGCCGGCATGGGCAGAGGCTGGAAGATCCTGATCGGGGCTGTGGCGATCCTCGCCGTGCTGCTCGTGCTCAACATGCTGAGCGTCGGGCACGAAACGAAGGCGGCGAGCGTGACCGAGCCGGGCGGCCGCATCCTCAACGTCTCCGGGACCGAGCTGCAAGCGATCGAACGAGGCCCACGCAACGCCAGCCCGATCGTCCTCGTCCACTGCTTCACCTGCGCGATCGACTGGTGGGACGGGATGATCCCCCTGCTTGCCCGCGAACACCGTGTCGTTGCCATCGACCTGCTCGGGCACGGCGGCTCGGAAAAGCCACGCTCCGGCTACGCGATCCCCAACCAGGCCGACCTGCTCGCTCAGGCGCTCGGCCAGCTCGGCGTGCGCAAGGCGACCGTGGTCGGGCACTCGCTTGGCGGCACTGTCTCGACGGCCCTCGCACAGCAATCTCCCCAGTTGGTCGAGCGGGTCGTGATCATCGATACCGGCCCGACCCACGAAGGCGGTGACCTCGGCCTGATGGCGAAGCTCGCCTTCTCGCCCGTCATCGGGGAGTTCCTCTGGCGGATCAAGCCCGACTTCGCTGTCAGGAAGGGCCTCGAGGTCGCCTTTGCCCCGGGCTTCGACGTGCCCGATGCCTTCGTCGAGGATCTCGACTCGATGACCTTCAGCGCTTACGACAACGCCGCCAAGGAATCCGAGGGCTACAGCGACGAAGAGCCGCTGGACGAGCGCATGCGCGAGACCGGCAAGCCGCTGCTGGTGATCATGGGCGCCGAGGAGCAGATCATCGACGATCCGGCCGCGCGCCTCGCCGAATACCGGGAGACGGTGCCGGGGGCCCGGACCGAGCTGATGGCCGGCGTCGGCCACTCGCCCCACGTCGAGGCCCCGGCGAAAACAGCCGCCCTGGTGCTGGGTTTCACGCCGCCCCAGCGGGTAAAAAGGGTGAGCCGCAAGGCTGGGATGCAAGAACCCCTGCAGAAACGGGATCGCGTCCGAGGACGCCCCTAGATTGCGAACCTATGTTCGATACGACGAAGACCTCAACTGCGGACCGGGCCGTCGACGCCGTCGACCTGGTGATCGACTTCGCGACCTTGGGCGAGTACGGCCTGGAGCCGGTGGACGCCGGGTCGAAGCCCTGCGAAGCTCGCCGCCGCTCGGGCACCGTGCGCAGCAGCGGCGCCTGGAACGCGGCGATCGCCCACTTCGCGCCCCAGCACTCCTGACCCTGCCGCCGGCGCGGTGAGCTGGCATCGAGTGCAGCGACGCTGGCGGTGGGCGATAGGGGCAGCGGCCCTGCTGCTGACCCTGGCAGCGATCGGCGCGGCGGGCTGGCACTTCTCCTCCCAGGTGCTCGTCCCTAACCACGAGCCATGGTCCGATCCGGTCGAGGTGGTCGACGTCGAGGGCAGCCGGATCGAGCTCGAGCCCTCCGAGGCCGCGCTGCGACCCGGCTACTACGGCCTCGCCTGGGACTCCGGCCACGCGATCGTCGGCCCGATCCTCGCCGAAAGCGAGGAGAGCGTCGTCAGGCAGCTCAGGGCGCTCCGCGGCTACCTCGTGCCGGGCACCGAGGGCACCGGCCTCGAAAGCACCGTGTACTCCGGCAATCCCCAGAGGGCCCGCGGCCTGCCTTTCTCGGAGGTCGAGATCGAAGGCGAGTTGGGCACGATGCCCGCCTGGCTGGTTGCCGCTCCACACCCCGCGCAGGGCGACGTATGGGCGATCGTCGTGCACGGGATCAACGACGACCCCCAGGCGGGACTGCGCATCCTCCCCACGCTGCGCCGCGCCGGGCTCAGCTCGCTCTCGATCACCTACAGAGACGACCTCGGCGCCCCGCAAAGCCCGGACGGCATGCACCACCAGGGCTTGACCGAGTGGCGCGACCTCGAGGCCGCCGCGCGCTACGCACTGGCGCACGGCGCGCGTCGCCTGGTCCTCGTCGGCTACTCGATGGGCGGTGCGATCGTCGGCCAGCTCATGCAGCGCTCGCCGCTCGCGCGGCGCGTCGCCGCCCTGGTCCTCGACGCGCCTGCGCTGGACTGGAAGGCGATCCTCGAGTTCAACGCCGAGCGGCTCGGATATCCGTCATTTGCAGCGCTTCCTGTCGAGTGGGCGATCGACGTGAGGATCAATCCCGACTGGAAGAGCCTCGATTTGCTGGAGCACACCGGCGACTTCCAGCTGCCGATCCTGCTCTTCCACGGCACCGACGACGAGGTCGTCCCAATCGAGACGAGCGAAGCCTTCGCCTCAGCGCTCCCCGAGTGGGTGACCTACCACCCGGTGCCCAAAGCCGACCACACTCAGGGTTGGAACGTCGACCCGCAGCTCTACGAGCGGCGCCTGGCCAGCTTCCTCGGTCCGCTCTTCATCGGCAAAGAAAGCAGGTAAAAGAAAGAGCCCGACCGGTGGGTCGGGCTCTTTAGAAGAACCGGCGGCGACCTACTCTCCCAGGAGGTTGCCCTCCAAGTACCATCGGCGCTGAGAGGCTTAACTGCTCTGTTCGGAATGGGAAGAGGTGTCTCCCTCTCGCTATGCACCACCGGAATTTTGCGAGACCGCCCCGGTGGAGCTTGAAAACCGCACAAGGCCGCGAAAGGTAAAGTAATAAACATCCGTCAAGCCCTCGACCCATTAGTACCGGTCGGCTGAGCACATCACTGCGCTTGCACCGCCGGCCTATCAACCTGGTGGTCTACCAGGGGTCTTACTCCCTCAAGGGGATGGGAGAGCTCATCTCGAGGACGGCTTCCCGCTTAGATGCTTTCAGCGGTTATCCGTTCCGTGCGTAGCTAACCTGCGGTGCCCCTGGCGGGACAACAGATACACCAGCGGCACGTTCATCCCGGTCCTCTCGTACTAGGGATGACTCCTCTCAACTCTCCAACGCCCACAGCAGATAGGGACCGAACTGTCTCACGACGTTCTGAACCCAGCTCGCGTACCGCTTTAATGGGCGAACAGCCCAACCCTTGGGACCTACTCCAGCCCCAGGATGCGACGAGCCGACATCGAGGTGCCAAACCGTTTCGTCGATGTGGACTCTTGGAAACGATAAGCCTGTTATCCCCGGAGTACCTTTTATCCGTTGAGCGACGGCGCTTCCACTTGCTACCGCCGGATCACTAAGCCCAACTTTCGTTCCTGCTCGACCCGTCGGTCTCGCAGTCAAGCTCCCTTATTGCCTTTACACTCTACGCACGATTTCCAACCGTGCTGAGGGAACCTTTGGGCGCCTCCGTTACATTTTAGGAGGCGACCGCCCCAGTCAAACTGCCCACCTGACACTGTTCACCACCCGGATCACGGCATGGTGTTAGAAGCCCAGAGCACCAAGGGTGGTATCTCAAGGATGACTCCCCGGCAGCCAAAGCCGCCGGTTCACAGTCTCCCACCTATCCTGAGCGAGATACCCCAGACTCCAATATCAAGTTGCAGTAAAGGTTCACGGGGTCTTTCCGTCTAGCTGCGGGTACTCGGCATCTTCACCGAGACTTTAATTTCACCGAGCCTCTCGTTGAGACAGCGTCCAACTCGTTACGCCATTCGTGCAGGTCGGAACTTACCCGACAAGGAATTTCGCTTAGACACCTTACTCAAGAAACTATGCTGCATCTTGAGCGGACTGCACCCTTCCTTGGAAGTGCTTTCCCTGCATGTCGCCATGCAGCTGGGACCATATCTTCACCCTATGTCCAGGGTGTTCGGCGTATGGCCTCTGAGGATTCCGATCAGATCCTGTCTGGATTTTCGATGATTCATGGTTTCTGCGATTTCAGCAACCTCGATCAACCCCTCGGTCGTTAGTATGCCTGCCGTTATGGCAAATTTCTACGCATTGAGAGAATTTCTCGAAGTCGCCCTGCTTCGAGGTGCGAAGCGAGTTCGCCTTGAAGAACGGGATGATCACTTGGAGTAGATCATCTCGTCCGCCCACGATGTATCGGTACAAGTGCTCCTTATGGTTGTCGTGCCGCCGGTTGATGCTGACGGCTCCAACACCGAAGAAGCCTTGCATGTCGTTCAACGCGCCAATACTTTTGGCTCCTTGAACGACTACGAAACTGTGAGTCACCTGATATCCGGTCCTGTAGCCTTTTCGACTGATCCGGTTTGGTTGCCGAATGAAGCCGATGGAGAAGCATCCCTCTCCGTCTACAAAACCAATAATCCAGCCAGTCCTGGTCAGCCTTTCCTGCTGATTTTCCGCACCGCTCGGATTGTCACTGCCCATGAGTACATCCTAGGGCGAGTACCGGACGGATACTCGGGTTTTCCAGCATATAGCCGAATGCTAACTGTCACATTACTGTGACAGAGGGCAACGAAAATGCACACAGAAGTGTGCCATTACCTTAGGACCGTTATAGTTACGGCCGCCGTTTACCGGGGCTTAGCTTCATTGCTTCGCGCCGAAGCGCTAACAAGTCCGCGTAACCTTCCGGCACCGGGCAGGCGTCAGCCCCTATACGTCGTCTTGCGACTTAGCAGAGGCCTGTGTTTTTGGTAAACAGTCGGTTGGACCAATTCACTGCGGCCCCCTCGGGCTCCCTCCGTATGGAGTTCACCCTACCGGGGCGTCCCTTCTCCCGAAGTTACGGGACGATTTTGCCGAGTTCCTTAACGAGAGTTAGCTCGCTCACCTCAGTATGTTCTACTTGTCCACCTGTGTCGGTTATCGGTACGGGCACGCGAATCCTGCCTAGAGGATTTTCTCGGAGGCATGGGATCGGGGACTCGCCGGCGGTCAAGCCAGCTGGCATCGCACCTCGCGTCAAAACGCCGCTGCGGATTTCCCTACAGCGACTGGCTACGTGCTTGCCCCAGGACGACCATCGCCTGGGTTCCCTTACCCTTCCCCGTCCCCCCATCGGTCATAACGGAAGCGACGTGGTACAGGAATATCAACCTGTTGGCCATCGGCTACGCCTTTCGGCCTCGCCTTAGGTCCCGACTAACCCTGAGCAGACGAACTTTACTCAGGAAACCTTGGACAAACGGTGGAGGGGAGTCTCACCCCTCTTTCGTTACTCATGCCGGCATTCTCACTCCCAGCCGCTCCACGGAGGCTTACGCATCCGCTTCTCGCAACTGGAACGCTCTCCTACCGCGTGCAGAACCCGCAGGCCTGCACACCCATAGCTTCGGTGACTAGCTTGAGCCCCGTTGAATTCTCCGCGCCCGAACACTTGACCAGTGAGCTGTTACGCACTCTTTCAAGGATGGCTGCTTCTAAGCCAACCTCTTGGTTGTCTATGCACTCGGACATCGTTCACCACTTAGCTAGTACTTGGGGACCTTAGCTGATGGTCTGGGTTGTTTCCCTTTTGCGTACGAAGTTTATCCCCCGCACACTGACTGC